>CBINKC010000019.1:0-45658 GCA_966251135.1 uncultured Burkholderiaceae bacterium | reverse complement strand
CCACATCCAGCATCTGGGGACGCTGGGCACGGGCAACCACTTCATCGAGGTGTGCCTGGACGAAGCGGGCTTCGTCTGGTTCATGCTGCACTCGGGCTCGCGCGGCGTGGGTAACTTCATCGGCACGATGTTCATCGAGCTGGCCAAGCAGGACGCGCTGCGCCACCAGGCGAACCTGCCGGACCGTGACCTGGCCTACTTCGAGGAAGGCAGCCGCTACTTCGGCGACTACGTGCGCGCCGTGGGCTGGGCGCAGAAGTTCGCGGCCCTCAACCGCGAGCTGATGATGAAGCGCGTAATCGATGCCGCGAGGACGGTGATCCGCAAGAGCTTCCAGAGCCACATCGAGGCGGTGAACTGCCACCATAACTACGTCAGCAAGGAGCACCACTTTGGTGAGGACGTGTACATCACCCGCAAGGGCGCGGTGAGCGCGAAGGCCGGGCAGCTGGGCATCATCCCCGGCAGCATGGGCGCGCGCAGCTATATCGTGCGCGGCAAGGGCCATGCGGACAGCTTCGAAAGCTGCTCGCACGGCGCCGGCCGCGTGATGAGCCGCGGCGAAGCCAAGCGCCGCTTCACGCTGGCCGACCATCGCGCCGCAACCGAAGGCGTCGAATGCCGTAAGGACAAGGACGTGATCGACGAAACGCCGGCGGCCTACAAGGACATCGACGCGGTGATGGAGGCGCAGAGCGACCTGGTCGACGTGGTCCACACGTTGAAGCAAGTGGTGTGTGTGAAGGGATGAGTGGCGGCGAGGCAAGTGCGGAGGCGTTCTTTCCAGGCGGCGAAGACGATGGGAGGCGGCTCCAGACTGGCTGCTGTCGGCCAGGTTCGCAGACCGAGCGACAGCAGCCGCGGGAACCGGCCGTTCACCGTCAGACTAGGCAGATGACCGCTGCACCCACAACTAACGGACGTTGACGATCAACCCAGGCAGGAGCAGATCACCAACGAGCCGCAGCTTCCACTGATTGCCAACACGGCCTTCCGAACCCGAAGCGATTCATCGAACATCATCCCGACCCATAGGCGACGTGTGGCCTCAGAGACAGCAGACGTTCGATGATCCAAGTGCCAGCGCTCTGACGTCGAAGCGCGTGGTGCGCCCACGCAGACAAGCGCGAAACCGGTGCTGGCTACAATGCTTGGCATGCCCCTTCGGGTGATCGCCTTCTTCCTCGCCTTCGTTCTGCTCTGGTCCGGTGTCAGCACCATCGAGGCGCCGCCGCGAACCATCGCGTCGCCCTCTCCCGAGCAGCAGCACGCCCTCGTCCATGCTGGTGGCCAGGGTGCGGCGCACGAAGGCTCGGCCGACGACCATCATCTCGACGACTTTGCCGCACAGGCCCAGAACGACTCGCCGCCTGAAACGCTCGGCCTGCTGCCGCCACCCCTGACGCCACGCGTACACGACGGGCTCCTGACGAAACTGCAAGCTCTTGCATCGGTGGCGTCCGCTTCACCCTTCCTCGCCGGCCTTCTGCGACCCCCCTGCGTCGCCGCCCTCGCGGGCTGACACACCACCGCCTGGCCGTCTTCGACGGTCCAACCGGCGACGCCGTCGTCCACCTGCCGCCAGCCAAGCGGCACCACGCACTCCGATCCAGCAGGTCTTCCGCTGCGACATCCCGCCCTCCAGAGCGCATCCCGGCCCCACCTGCCAAACCCTCTCCGGACAACCCACACCATGAATCCGAGCACTGCCTACACCCCGACCACCACCGGCGCTTCTGGCGTCGTGGACCGCAATCGCGTCCTGCGCAACACCTACTGGCTGCTGGCCCTCTCGATGGCGCCCACCGTGCTGGGCGCCTGGATCGGCGTTGCCACCGGCATCGCCCGCGCGATGTCGCCCGGCATCGGTCTCGTCGTCTTCCTCGTCGGCGCCTTCGGTTTCATGTTCGCCATTGAAAAGAACAAGAACTCCGCGGCCGGCGTGCCCCTTCTGCTGGCCTTCACCTTCTTCATGGGCCTGATGCTCTCGCGCCTGGTGGGCGCGGTGCTGGGCCTGGCCAATGGTGCGTCGCTGATCATGACCGCCTTCGCCGGCACCGGCGCCATCTTCTTGGGCATGGCCACGCTGTCGACGGTCATCAAGCGCGACCTCTCTTCAATGGGCAAGTTTCTGTTCATCGGTGCAATCCTGCTGCTGGTGGCCGGCCTGGCGAACTTCTTCATCCAGTCGAGCGCGCTGATGATGACGCTGTCGGTCCTGGCCATCGGCATCTTCTCGGCCTTCGTCCTCTACGACCTGAAGCGTGTGCAGGACGGCCTGGAGACCAACTACATCACCGCCACGCTGGGTGTCTACCTGAGCCTGTACAACGTCTTCCAGTCGCTGCTCGCCCTGCTGGGCATCGCCGGCGGCCGGGACGAATGAGCGACCCTGCGAGTCCGTGGCCCATGGCGAGGCCCGTGTGAGCGGCACCGCATGGGCCGAAGCCGCCTTCCTGGGCCTGCTGCAGGGATAGACCGAGTTCCTGCCGGTGTCCTCCGCCCATGCGCATCGTGGGGCCGCTGCCGCCTTCGGGCGGCGACCCTGGACACCGCGATCACGCAGATCGGCACCGAGGCGGTCGTGCTGCTGAACTTCCGGCGCGATCAGGCCGCCTTTGCCGCGTCGTGGTGGGGGCCGCTGGCCAGCGGCGGGCGGCATAGCGATGCCGACTCGCGCATGAGCTGGCCGATCCTCGTCGGCACGCTGCCGATCGCGCTGCTGGGCCTGGCGCACGCGCCTCGGGCACGGGGCCGTGAGCGATTCCTGGGCCATCAGGGCCGGTGGTGACTGACAGCGTCCGCTACGGCGAGCGCTCCACAGAGCGCTCCACATGATGTCCTTTATCGGCAATCGGTGGCGCGGTGCTGTGCCCACGCGGACGGTCTTCTGGCGTGACATGCTGGGAGTCGGCACGGTCCTGAACCTCCTCGCGAGCTTCGTCGCCCTCATCTTCGTCAGCCAGGGGGCGCCGTCGTGGATTGCGGTCGTCTTGAACTTCGCGCCGGTGCCCTACAACCTGTTCCTGTTCGGGTCGGTCCTGAAGTCGAAGCCCGGCGGCCACGCTGTTCGGCTCGTGGCATGGGTCTGGCTCGTCCTCATGGTTGTCGTCTGATCATTTCGGAACAGTACTGCTGCGAAGCATGCAAGCATGCTGGCATCAGACGTGGATTCCGCCCATCAATCCACCACAGGCTGTAGGCGATCTCGCGACCTGCCAGGCAAGGTGGCGGCGAGGCTGCGCCTCACATCGTCGCCACAGGCACCGCTCAAGGCTCCTTCTTCATGATCCGGCCTGCGCGCTCATCGAGCTGGCGCGGACGCGCTCAACCTCTTGCGGATCGAATGGTCAAGGTTGAGGCGCTGTTGGCGAGCTTGATCATGTTGCGGTAGCTGCCCTGCAGCTTGAACGGCGGCTCGGTCCGATAAGCGCCCTGCTACGCCGCCGACTCGATGTAGGCGAGGTTGACCTTCAGCAGCAGGTCGCGGGCGCGGAACAGCCGCTTAAACAGCGCCGTCAGTCTCGTCGAGCTCGGCGGCGCTGTAGCCGTGGGCGAAGACCCCTTCGATGCGGCGCGTGCCGTCGGCCAGCGCAATGAACTTCTGCAGGAACTCGGCGTTCGTGTGCTGGATGTCGTCGAGGTACAGCATCACGTTGTTGCCCATGGCCCGGCCGAGTCGAGCTTCTCGAGCTCCTGCCCCGATGCAACCGGCTCGAGCGGTCCTAGCCCCACCATCCTGGCTGTCGGCTTCACAAATTGCCAGCGGCCTGCGGTGTGCTGCAATGGCCGCAAGAAACGCCCCTCTTGCCGCCTTGCCATGCGCCTGCCCCGCCGCTTCGACGACGCCCTGATGCACCCGCCCGACGCCCGCAACCCCGTCGACGCAGCGCTGCTCGCCTCGCTGCGGGCCTGGTGCGAGGGCGGTGCCGGCCCGGTGCTGACGGAGCCGCTGCGCGTGGCCAGCATCGGGCCGCACGCCGGTCTGGACGCCGCAGCGTGCGTGCTGGATGGCAGCCACGAGCTGGCACGGCTGGGCCGCTGGCGCGGTCTGTGGTGGCGCTTGCAGATTCTGTGGCAGGAGCATGTGATGGGGCGCGGCACTCAGCCCGGCGCCCCCTGGGATTGCGGTTGGTGGCGAGACGGGCCACTGGGCCCTGCCGAAGCGTTCCGACCGCGCCGGGCCACGCTGCTGATGCTGCGCGAACCGGATCCTGCCGTTGCCGCAGCGCTGCTGGCCACGTTGCGCGCAAGCAGCCTGGCGTACGCCAGGCCGCTGCGCGTGTTGGTAGTGTCAGCAGCGGCCGTGCCCGCGATCACGCGGCTCTAGTGCTCTGCGCGGAACAAAGCGTCAGCGATCTGTCCGAAGCAGGCCGACGGTTCGAAGACCGCAACACGGGTCGCCTGACTAGGCGCGCCGCGCGGCTCAGGGTGGGCCCCTGCGCAAGCGGTGCAACAACGGCAGGCGACCCGTGCTGCGGTCTTCATGACGCTTTGTTCCGCGCAGAGCACTAGGGTCGTGAGTTGGAATACCTGGCATTTGGATTCGACTTAGATGGTGATGATCGTGCGCCATCTGGCGGAACTCCCTACGAAGCGGGCCGACACGGGGCAATCGCGGCGTTGCCCAGCCGGGTCGATACCGCCCGGTATCGACCCGGCCGAGCACCTTGCCCGAGTGCAGACTCGCTGTCCGTCGGGATCCGGCCCGCGCTGCCGCGCGTGGCCACACGACGCAGACACAGATCGACAGGCGCATTCACGCGCACCTTCAAGATCGAATCGGAGGCAGGAGTGTGAGCAGCCCCGCCAGGATCTCCCTGGGCGCGTCCAGGTCTCCACGCATACATACCCATACCGGCGGCAAGCTGAACCAGCGCATCGCGCGTTGGGCCGCACTCTCCACTTGAAGAGACGATTCATGGGCGCGCATCGCATCACGCCGCGCCGATCCCCGCAGCCCGCTCGACGAAGCGCCGCGCCAGCGGGCTCCCGCGCCGCATCTCGGCCCGTTCGGCGGCCAGCGCCGCAGCGAGCGAGCGGTCGCCACCGCGCAGCGCGCCTTCGATCAGCGTCAAAGCGAGCAGATCCCGCTGCGCATGGCTGCCGCCGAAGCGGTGCGCATGGGAGCGGATCGGTCGCAGCAGTGCGACCACGGTGGCGAAGTCGCCGGCAACGAAGGCCTGTACCGCCCGCGTGGCCGACTCGCCAACCTCGGCAGTGAAGGCGCGGTTGTCGCCATCGCCGCCGAGCGTGGCGCGCTGCGATTCGCGGAGCTGCTCTGCAAGTTCCGCACGATCGGCACTCGCGAAGGCCATCATCGCGTGCAGGTCGTTGAACGCGTAGTTCCCCGAGGCGGCGTGCGGCGCCCAGCGCTCGGCCAGCGGCTTCCAGCGTTCGCCGACGTCGACGCCGCGCAGTGCGAGCCGCCACAGCAGCGCGCTCTGGTCGATCATGTCGAGCACCACGCCCGAGCCCGGGCCGCCGATCGAGGCGTCGTACATCGCAAGCACCTCGTCGTGGCGGTCCTCCTCGAGCTTGAACAGCGCCAGGTGCCACCAGTTATGCACCGCGAAGAAGCTGTCGCGCGACCAATGCGCCGCGTTCGGCTCCAGCCAGGCGATGCCATCCTGCGGCGCGTTGCGCATCTCGTGCACATGCGCCACCGCGTGCCAAGCCCAGGTGTCGCGCGGCTGCAGCTCGATCGCGCGCCGGCCGGTCCGCTCGGCCTGCGCGTAGTCGCCGCACTCCTCCAGGCCGAAGGCATGCATCCCGAGCACCGCATGGTGGCCGGGCATTGCGTCGTTCCAGTGCAGCCGCACGCGGGCGATGCGGTCGCGCAGCATCCGCGAGTCGCCAACGAAGAAGTCCAGCTGGTGACCGGCCTGGAGTGCGAGCACGTCGCGCGGGTGCCGCGCGGAAAGGTCCTCAAGCAGTCGCGCACCGTCGCGCCAGCGGCCGGCGGCCACCAAGGCGGCCGCCTGCGCATGCATGCGCTCGCGCTCGGTGCCTGCGTGACGCACCGCGGCGTCGGCCGCGTTGCGCGCCGTCGCGAGCGCGCTCGCTTCTGTGCCGAGCAGGTGCAGCCAGGCGCGCAGCGTGTGCGCAATCGACATCGCGGGCGCGTCGGCGAGCGCGCGGTCGATCGTCGCGAGGGGGTCGCCGATCAGGCAGCGCAGCTCGTGCGCGGCCTGCTCGTAGTGGTCGATGGCGGCGGCGGTGGCGCCGCTCACCGGATGGCCGAGGGCATCGATCAAGGTGCTCATGTCGGGTCTCCTGGCGTGTCAGGCGGTCGCCGCGTCGACGGCCACCGATTGGCGAACTGGATGAGGTCTAGTGCGAAGCGCTGCGGTTCTTCCCGGTGCATCGCGTGGCCGGCAGGTCGGGCGGCAGGTATGACAACACCGGCTCGAACGAGCGCCACGAGTTGTTGACGCGTTGCAGCGCAATGAACGGCAGGACGCCGCGCTCCCCTTGTTCGGCGAACTCGAGCCGCACGCGGCCGGGCAGCTGGATCTGGCGAAAGGTGGTCTTCATCGGTGGGTCCTCAGGGGCGGTTGGAGGCGGGGCGGGAGACGTCGCGCGCGAGCAGCATGTCGAGCACGCGGGCCGAGGCGCCGTCCCAAAAACCGGTGGCGTGCTGGAAGCGGCGCGGATTCTCGAAGCTGCCGAAGAGCATGTCGATCACCGGCAGGTCGGCATAGTTCTTGGCATGGATCCTGCATGCATGGTGGATCGTGTGGCTCTCCGGGCGCTGCACGAAGTAGCCGAGCCAGTGCGGCGTGCGCAGGTTGGCGTGCTGGAAGATTCCGATGCTGGTGATCACCAGCATCGTCGCCGTCGCCGTCGCGGGGGCAGGCGGCAGGCGGCAGGCCGAGCAGCGTGAGCGCCACGCTCGGCACCAGGCGTCGATGCTGTGCATGCCGCGGTGGTAGGCGTAGGCGAACAGCTCGTAGACCACGAGGCCGAGGGCCATCGCGGCCCCCATCGGCCAGCCGGACACGTCCAAGAGCTGCAGCGGCACGAGGGCGTCGGCCCACAGCAGCGGCAGGTACGAGGGAAGCAGGAAGTAGGCGGCGAACACCACCAGCGCGCGGGTGTGCCAGCCGGGCACGCGGGGCAGCGGCAGGCCGGGAAAAGAGCCGCTCGGCGATCGCCAGCAGGGCGAACATGGCAAGCATGATCTGGGTTATCGGATCGAGCCGCAGGTCGAGAGGGGTCGGCATCGCAAGGCTGCGGAAAAGTCGGTTGAGCGCGGGACTGCACAGGAGAGGCAGTCTGCGGACGCGGCCTGATGCCCACCAGCGGCGATTCGGCAGAATTCCGTCCATTCCGGCCACACGGAGGCGTCCATGACGAAGCGACCGATCACCGTGGCATTGCTGGCGATGCCCGGAGTCACCGCGGCGACGCTCTACGGTTTCCACGACTGCCTGTCCGGCGTGCACCGCGACTGGTCGATGCTGCACGGCGGCAAGGCCGAATCGCCATTCCGTTCGCTCATCGTCAGCCGCGACGGAGCGCCGCTCGAGGCCGCAAATGGCGTGCGCATCGCCCCGGACGCCTCGTTCGCGGCCTGCGGGTCGCCGGACGTGGTGTGCGTGACCGACATCGCGGTGCCGCCCGGCGAGCCGCTCGGCGACGCCTACGACGACGAGGTGGCCTGGCTGCGCGAGCGCCATGCGCAGGGAGCGGTCCTCGCGTCGTCGTGCTCGGGCGCGGTACTGCTTGCGCGCACCGGGCTGCTCGACGGGTTGGACGCCACCTCGCACTGGGCCTATTGCGAAGCGCTGCGGCGCGAGTACCCGCGCACACGCTGGCATCCGGAGCGCGGCCTGCTCTTCGCCGGTGTCGGCCAGCGCATCGTGATGGCGGGCAGCGGCATCGCGTGGCACCAGCTCGTGATGGCCTTGATCAGTCGCTTCGCAGGCGCCGAGGCGGCGATGCAGGTGGCGCGCATCAACCTCATCGACTGGGCGGCGACGAGCCCGATCGCCTACGCGTCGTTGCGCCACGGTGCGCAGGCGAACGATCCGGCGGTCGGGGCCGCGCAGGCGTGGGCCGCCGAGCACTACCGCCACGAGGCCCCGGTGGCGCACATGATCGCGGTCTCCGGCCTGGCGGAGCGCACCTTCAAGCGGCGCTTCGCGCAGGCCACCGGCATGGCGCCGCTCGACTACGTGCACCACCTGCGTCTGGAGGGGCCAAGCAGATGCTCGAATCAGGCGGCGCGTCGATCGAGTCGATTGCCTTCGAGGTCGGCTACCGTGACGCCAGCTTCTTCAACCGGCTGTTCCGACGCAAGGTGCTGATGTCGGCAACGCAGTACCGGCGGCGCTTCGGCGGACTCCGGTCGCGCCTGCAGGAGGTGGGCAGCGCGCTCGGCGCAACGGGCGCGCACGGCAGGCGGTGAGGATCCGGTGGCGTGCGCTCGTGCTGCTTGCGCTCAGGCCGCAAGCCGCAGCCGTGCCTGCCGCCGGACGTCGCCCGCGAGCCAAGGGTCCGGATCTGCACCGGGGAATTCGATGGGAAGGAAGTCCAGGGTCGCTCGCACGGCCGCCGGGACCCTGCCGGTGGGTGTGCAGGCTTCCGCCTGCCCAGCGTGAACCCGATCAACGAGGTGTCCATGACATTTCCGATCCGTCCCTTGCCGCAGGACCGATACCGCCATGGGGTTGACGGCTTCGCCTCAGGCCTGCCCGCCCAGGTTCTCGGATACCGCTAGTGCACTGCGCCGAAAGTTGATGAACGTATCCCTGTCGGCATACTCGAATGGCGCAGGAGGCTGGAGAGATGCGTGTTGCTGAGAGGATTGATCTGGATGTCGCGACCGAGCGCGAGTTGCAAGCGCTGTCCAAACGCCGGCGTGTCGAGGCGAGGCTTCAACAGCGCGTTCGGGTAATTCTGTTGGCGGCGCAGGGCTGGCCGCGGGCACCTTCACGCACGACTACAAGCGCAACCGCACTACCACTCGGTTCGCGGCACTGAACACGCTGGACGGCACCGTCATCTCCATGTGCCAGCCGCAATGTCGGCCCGAGGAAGCATCTGACGCTGCACCGATCGTGGACAACTACGCCACGCACACCCATCCGGACCTGCAGGCCTGGCTGGCCCAAGCGACCGCGCTTCGTCATGCACTTCATGCCCCCTGGCGTCCTGGCTGAACGTGGTCGAGCGCTTTCTCCGCGACATCTCCGAAAACCGCATCAAGCGCGACAGCTTCACCAGCGTGGCCGAGCTCGAACCTGGTCATTGACTTGTACGTCGCCCATCACAACGCCAACCCCAAGCCCTTCATATGGACGGCCAGCGCCTCGGACATCCTGGCCAAGGTCACACGAGCCAAGGCTACCTTGGCCGCGACCACGCGATAAGTGCAGAACAGAATGGCGCACCAAACTAGGTTACCCTCAGGACGCCTGGGGCGTCTCTGAATCCAGTGGGACGCGGCAGGACGCCAAGTCCCTGTCCCTCCGCCGAAATCAGGTTGTCTTGGGACGCTCGGAAACACCGCGGGACGATGTTGACTCATTCCCACTCGATGGTCGCCGGCGGCTTCGAGGACACATCGTAGGTCACGCGGTTGATGCCGCGCACCTCGTTGATGATGCGAGACGACACGCGCTTGAGCAGCGCATAGGGCAGTTCGGCCCAGTCGGCCGTCATGAAGTCGCTGGTTTGCACGGCGCGCAGCGCCACTACGTAGTCGTAGGTCCGCCCGTCACCCATCACGCCCACGCTCTTGACAGGCAGGAACACTGCGAAGGCCTGGCTGGTAAGCTCGTACCAGGTCTTGCCGCTCGCGTCGTCGCGGGTGTTGCGCAGCTCCTCGATAAATATCGCATCGGCACGACGCAGCAGGTCGGCATGTTCCTTGCGCACTTCACCCAGGATGCGCACACCCAGGCCGGGCCCGGGGAACGGGTGCCGGTAGACCATGTCATGGGGTAGGCCGAGCGCCACGCCCAGCTCGCGCACCTCATCTTTGAAGAGTTCGCGCAAGGGCTCCAGCAGCTTCAGGCCGAGCGTCTCGGGCAGGCCACCCACGTTGTGATGGCTCTTGATCGTGGTGGCCTTCTTGGTCTTGGCGCCGCCGCTCTCGACCACGTCGGGGTAGATGGTGCCTTGGGCCAGCCAGCGCGCCGATTTCAGCTTGGCTGCCTCGGCCTGAAACACCTCCACGAACTCGCGCCCAATGATCTTGCGCTTGGCCTCGGGATCGCTCACCCCGGCAAGCTTTCCGAGGAACTGCAAGCTTGCGTCCACGTGCACGACCTTCGCGTGCAGCCGGCCGGCGAACATCTCCATCACCAGATCGGCCTCATTGAGGCGCAGCAGACCGTGGTCGACGAAAACGCAGGTGAGCTGGTCACCGATGGCGCGCTGGATCAGCGCCGCGGCCACGCTGGAATCGACGCCGCCCGAGAGGCCGAGGATCACCTCCTCGCTGCCCACCTGTTCACGGATGCGCGCCACCGCCTCATCGATGTAGTTACCCATCACCCAGTCGGGCCTCGCGCCGCAAACGCCAAGCACGAAGCGATTCAGCAGCTCGCGCCCCTGCACGGTATGCGTGACCTCGGGGTGGAACTGCACGCCGTAATAGCGCCGCGATTCGTCGGCGATGCCGGCGATGGGGCAGCTCGGCGTGGAAGCCATCAGCTTGAAGCCGGGCGGCAGCTTGGTGACCTTGTCGCCGTGGCTCATCCAGACCTTGAGCATGCCGTGGCCCTCATCGGTGCGGAAGTCCTCGATGGCGCGCAGCAGCTCGGTATGGCCGTGGGCGCGCACCTCGGCGTAGCCGAACTCGCGGTGCGTACTCGGCTCCACCTCGCCGCCCAGCTGCACGGTCATGGCGAACATGCCGTAGCAGATGCCCAGCACCGGCACGCCCAGCTCCCACACCACCTGCGCCGCGCGCAGCTCCTGGTCCTCGTAGGTGCTGGCATGGCTGCCCGAGAGGATGATTCCCTTGGGCGCGAACTCGCGGATGAAGGCTTCGCTCACGTCGTTCGGATGGATCTCGCAGTAGACGTGTGCCTCGCGCACGCGGCGGGCGATCAGCTGCGTGACCTGGGAACCGAAGTCGAGGATGAGGATCTTGTCGTGGTGCATGGCGGCGATCAGAAATCAGGATCGGTGCGGAGGGGCTGAACTTATGCAGCGGCACGGGCCGTAGCACAGGCCTTAGGTGCACCCCGCGGAGACGAGTGGTTCAGCGCGGCGAGCCCGAGGGCGCGCTGCCGCGCTCCAGGCTCCACTGCGCCGCGGCAGCATCACTCCAACCGATAGTTGGGTGCTTCCTTGGTGATCTGCACGTCGTGCACGTGGCTCTCACGGATGCCGGCCGAGGTGATCTCGACGAACTCCGCCTTGTCGCGCATCTCGTCGATCGTGGCGCACCCGCAATAGCCCATCGCAGCACGCAGGCCGCCCGCCATCTGGTACACGATGGACACCATGGAACCCTTGTACGGGACACGCCCTTCGATGCCCTCGGGCACCAGTTTGTCCGCGTTCGGGTTGGTGCCGCCCGTGTCCTGGAAATAGCGGTCGGCGCTGCCCTGCTGCATGGCACCCAGGGAGCCCATGCCACGGTAGCTCTTGTAGCTGCGACCCTGGAACAGCACGATCTCGCCCGGCGCCTCCTCGGTGCCGGCGAACATGCCGCCCATCATCACGCAACAGGCGCCCGCCGCGATGGCCTTCGCAATGTCGCCGGAGTAGCGAACGCCCCCGTCGGCGATGAGGGGCACGCCGGTGCCCCTCAAGGCCGAGGCCACGTTGTCGATCGCGGTGATCTGCGGCACGCCCACACCTGCCACGATGCGCGTGGTGCAGATGGAGCCGGGGCCAATACCGACCTTCACACCATCCGCACCGGCTTCGACCAACGCAAGGGCGGCCGCGCCGGTGGCGATGTTGCCGCCGATCACGTCGACACCTGGGTAGTTTTGCTTCACCCAGCGCACGCGATCCAGCACGCCGGCACTGTGACCGTGCGCGGTGTCGACCACGAGCACGTCGACGCCCGCCTTCACCAGCGCATCGACGCGCTCCTCGGTGCCCTCGCCCACGCCCACTGCGGCGCCCACGCGCAGCTTACCGTGTGGATCACGCGCGGCATTGGGGAACGTGGTCTGCTTGGTGATGTCCTTGACGGTCATCAGGCCGCGCAGTTCGAACGCGTCGTTGACGACCAGCACGCGCTCGAGCTTGTGGCGGTGCATCAGCGCCTTGCCCTCGTCGAGCGACGCGCCTTCACGCACGGTGACCAAGCGCTCGCGCGGCGTCATGATCTCGCGCACCGGCACTTCCATGCGCGTCTCGAAGCGCAGGTCTCGGTTGGTGACGATGCCCACCACCTTGCCGTCTTCCAGCACCGGAAAGCCTGAGACGCCGTGCTGTTCCGACAGCGCCTTCACCTCGCGCACCGTGGTGGTCGGCGTGATGGTGATCGGATCGCGCAACACGCCGGACTCGTAGCGCTTGACGCGCGCCACTTCAGCGGCCTGCTGCCTGGCCGTCATGTTCTTGTGCACGATACCGATGCCGCCTTCCTGGGCGATGGCAATCGCCAGGCGCGCCTCGGTGACGGTGTCCATGGCCGCGGAAACGAGCGGCAGGTTTAGCCGGATGTTGCGCGAGAGAGAGGTGGCGAGGCTGGTGTCGCGAGGCAACACCTGCGAAAACGCCGGCACCAGCAACACATCGTCGAAGGTGAGTGCTTTGCCGAGAAGGCGCATGAGGAGGGGCTCCAGAAGCGGCCCTGCGCCGTGGCGTTCACGGCTGGCTTCATGCAGCAAGCCATGGGGCGAAGCGCCGGCCGAAGACAAAAGCGGATTATAGGGACCGCCACAACTTCACGATTCATTGCATGCTTGCGCACTGACCCGGATGCACGCCCTGGCTACACTGGCCCACGTACGCGGCTCTTCGATCTTCGCCATGCCTCGACTCGTTGCCTCCCTCGCATGCGCCCTGGTGGCCGCAGCTGTCGCCTTGCCGGCCGCAGCTCAGTGGAAGTGGCGCGACAAGGGCGGTCACATCCAGTACAGCGATCTCCCCCCGCCGGCCACGGTGTCCGAGAAAGACATCCTGCAAAGGCCGGCTGCCGCACAACGGCGCATGGAGTCGGCATCGACCGCAGCGTCATCGCCCTCGGCCAGCGCATCTGCCGCTGCGGAAGGCAAGGCTGTGGATCCGGAGCTGGAAGCCAAGCGACGCAAGGCCGAGCAGGATGAAGAAGCCAAGCGCAAGGCCGAACAGGAGCGCTTGGCCGCGGCGCGAGCCGACAACTGTGCCCGTGCCCGCGGCTACCTTCGTACCCTGGACGACGGGATCCGCATCGCACGCACCAACGACAAGGGCGAGCGCGAGATCCTCGATGACAAGGCCCGCATCGAGGAAGCCCGCCGCACACGCGACATCATCGCCTCCGACTGCAAGTAAAGGGCCCGGCCCCCACCCGGCTCGACCTCTTCATCGGGAGGCCTTCGCCTTCTCCCGCTGGCTTCGATAGCGCTGGCGCCTGGCCTCCTTCGGATCTACCTGCAACGCTCGGTAGACCTCGACGCGGTCCCGGTCTCTCAGGGGTGTCTCCAGCGGTTTGAGCTTTCCCCACACACCGACCTTCTGCCCCGATAGGTCGATGTCGGGATGGCGCATAAGCATCCCACTGGCCTCCAGTGCATCGCGCACCGTGGCGCCGGCGGGCAGTGATACCCGTACCCGTTCCACCCGCCGAGGCGCGGCGCTGAAGGCCACCACGGCCTCGATGCGCTCTGTCGCGTGCTCCTCGGCCATCAACGTGCTCCGTAAACCTGCTCCGCCCGCTTCACAAACGAGTCGACGAACGTGTTGGCGATGCGGTCGAACACGGGGCTCAGCAGCGATTCCAGCGGCTTGCTGGAGAAGGCATAGACCAGATCGAACTCGATCTTGCACGCGCTGCCGGAACCGAGGGGCAGGAACTGCCAGTGGCCGTCGAGGCGGGAGAACGGGCCATCGACGAGCGTGACAACCACCGAACAGTTGTGTACGTGCTCGTTGCGGGTCGTGA
This sequence comes from uncultured Burkholderiaceae bacterium, assembly GCA_966251135.1. Taxonomy (GTDB): domain Bacteria; phylum Pseudomonadota; class Gammaproteobacteria; order Burkholderiales; family Burkholderiaceae_C; genus Albitalea. The sequence continues at coordinate 31,593 of CBINKC010000019.1, read as the reverse complement.
AGGCGTGGCGCATCCCTGCGTAGTGCAGGTGCAGGCGCGCCGTCATGCCGCCCTCATGGTTCTCGAGCACCTCCGCCCGGTCGCACCACGGCAGGAACTGGGGATAGTCGTGCACGCCGGTCACCAGCTCGTACATCTCGCTCACCGAGTACCACAACAGGACGGACTTTTTCACATGCTTCATACAATGCACCGCATTGTATTGAGGGCCTACGCCCACTCATCAAGCCATGTCCATCGCCGAGAACCGCCGCGCGCGGTTCGACTATCACATCGAGGAACGCTTCGAGGCCGGCATGGTGCTGCAGGGCTGGGAGATCAAGGCTGTGCGCGCCGGGCAGGTGCAGCTGACTGACGGCTACGTGATGATCCGCGACGGCGAGTTGTTCCTCATCGGCTGCCGCATCAACGCGCTGCGCAGCGCCTCCACCCATGTGAAACCCGAGGCCGATCGCACCAAAAAGCTGCTGATGCACAAGGACGAGATCCGGCGCCTCGTGGGCAAGGTCGAGCAGAAGGGCTTCACGCTCGTGCCGCTGGACCTGCACTACAAAGGTGGCCGCGTGAAGGCCGAAATTGCGCTGGCCAAGGGCAAGGCCCAGCACGACAAGCGCGAAACCGAGAAGAAGAAGGACTGGGAGCGCGAAAAGAGCCGGCTCATGCGGCAAAAAGTCAGGGGCCCGACGGGCCCCTGACTCGCGGCTCACCTCGCCGCCAAACACCACTCGAATGGGTTTACGCCGTGGCCACCGGCAGCGGGCGTGGACAGACCCCGCCCGCCAAAGGCATCACAGCTTCTGCTGGTGCATGTAGCTGTCGAAGCCGGCTTCGGCAAACCGGAACCACAGGTTCTGCTCGGTACGGAACTTGGCGTAGTCCTCGTAGACCTTCTTCCAGTTCGGGTTCTTGGCCGACAGCTCGCTGTAGAGTGCCAGCGACTCCTTGAACGCCGCATCGAGCACATCCTTGGGGAAGCGGAACAGCTTGGTGCCGCCTGCCACCAGCTGGCGCAGGGCCTCCGGATTCTTGGCGTCGTAGCGGGCCTGCATATGCGTGTGGGCATACGCTGCGGCGCTCTCGATCACCGCCTTGTATTCGGCCGACAGTCCCTGATAGGCCGCCGTGTTGATGTACAGGTCGAGCTGCGGACCACCTTCCCACCAGCCGGGGTAGTAGTAGTTGGGCGCGACCTTGTTGAAGCCGAGCTTCTGGTCGTCGTACGGCCCCACCCACTCGGTGGCGTCGATGGTGCCCTTCTCCAGCGCCTGATAGATCTCGCCGCCAGGAATGTTCTGCGGCACACCGCCCATGCGCTCCACGACCTTGCCAGCGAAGCCGCCGATGCGGATCTTCAGCCCCTTCATGTCGGCGGCCGACTTGATTTCCTTGCGGTACCAGCCGCCCATCTGGGCACCGGTGTTGCCCATCGGGAAGCTGATGATGTTGTACTGGGCGTAGAACTCGCGGATGAGCTTCAGGCCGTTGCCCTCGTACATCCAGGCAGTCATCTGGCGCGAGTTGAGGCCGAAGGGGATCGCGCAGGCGAGCGCGAAGGTTTCGTCCTTGCCGAAGAAGTAGTACGGCGCGGTGTGCGCCATCTCGACCGTGCCCTTCTGCACACCGTCGACCACGCCGAACGGAGGCATGAGCTCGCCACCCGCGTGGACAGAGATCTGGAACTTCCCGCCGGTCATCTCGCTGACCTTCTTGGCGAACACTTCGGCCGCGCCGAAGATAGTGTCGAGCGACTTGGGGAAGCTGGACGCGAGTCTCCAACGGATGGACTCGCCAGTGCTGACCGCAGGCGCCGTGGTTGGCGACGCACCTGCCGCGGGTTGCTCCTCCTTCTTTCCGCAGGCTGCAAGGATCGCACCTGCGCCAGCAACAACCCCTGCCAGGCCTGCACCACGCACAAAGGAACGACGTTCCATGTTTCTCTCCTGAATGTTCGGAAAAAGCCCGGCGGATTCTAGGAGCCGGTCCTCGCATGGCGACCCGGAAATACCCGCGCGCGTCGGCCACGAGCGGCACCGCGAACGAAGCCTTGCCGGAGCCTTTCAGGAAGCGTCGGGGAGCCCCACGCTGCTTACTGCATGGGGCGCGGCCCGGCCGATGGAGACGCTCAGGAGCCGGCGATTTTCATGCGCTCAATCAGCACCGAGCCGATGGTCTTGCCGCCCAGCGTGTACGCATCCGCCCCCACCGCCGCAACGCGCATGAAGATGTCGCGCAGGTTGCCGGCGATGGTGATCTCATGAACCGGATAGGCGATGCGCCCGTCCTCGACCCAGAAGCCCGCGGCACCGCGCGAATAGTCGCCGGTCACGTAGTTGACGCCCTGCCCCATGAGTTCGATGACGAACAGGCCACGATGCAGCTTGCGCAGCATGGCCTCAAGGTCGTCGCCCGGCTGGGTGAGACGGCTCGTGAGCGTGAGATTCTGCGAGCCTCCGGCATGGCCGGTGGTGCGCAGGCCCAGCTTGCGCGCCGAGTAGCTGGACAGGAAATAGCCCTGCACCACGCCACCGCGCACGACATCACGCCCCCGCGTGATCACGCCCTCGTCGTCGAAGGGCGCGCTGCCCTTGCCGCGCGGGCGGTGCGGGTCCTCGTGGATGTCGATGTGTTCAGCGAGAACCTGGCGGCCCAGTGCATCGAGCAGGAAGCTCGACTTCCGATACAGCGCCCCGCCGCTCGTAGCCTGGACGTAAGCCCCCAGCAGTCCCGCCGCCACCGTTGACTCATAGAGCACCGGGACCTCGCACGTGGCGATCTTGCGGGAGTTCAGACGGGAAAGCGCCCGCTCGGCGGCATAGCGGCCCACTGCTTCTGGAGCGGCGAGATCTTCGGGGGCGCGCATGGAGCTGTACCAGGCATCGCGCTGCATGTCGTTGCCACCCCTGCGCGGAAGCGAAGCAATGGGCGCCACCGACAATGAATGCCGCGAACTCGCATAGCCGCCGCGGAACCCGCGTGTGTTGCCCGAGAAGAAGTGCGACTGCTGGGCGGAGACGCCCGCACCTTCGGAATTGGTGATGCGCCGATCCACGGCAAGCGCCGCGCCCTCGCAACGACGCGCAATTTCGACCGCACCATGGGCGTCAATCGCCCACGGGTGGTAGAGGTCGAGGTCGCGCTCGGCATCGGCGCCACGCGCAAGGTCTTCTTCATCGGGCAGGCCGGCTGCGGGATCCTCGGCGGTGAAGCGGGCAATGTCGTAGGCCGCCCGCACGGTTTGCTCCAACGCGGCGCGCGAGAAGTCGGAGGTGCTGGCGTTGCCGCGCCGCTGGCCGATGTAGACCGACACCCCGATGGACTTGTCGCGGTTGCGCTCCACGTTCTCGACCTCGCCCTTGCGCACCGAGACCGACAGGCCCACGCCTTCGGACACCTCCACGCCGGCATCGCTGGCACCGAGTTGCTTCGCGTATGACAGCGCATCCTCGACGATCTGGCGGAACTGGTCTCGCGCATAGGCGAAATCCGAGCGGGTGGCGGGCGTGGCGGCGTGGGGGGTGGCAATGGCCATAAACAAGGGGCGGCTGGGGCGCGCGCCGTTCTGATGGGGCAGCGAAACTATCATACCCACCGACCAGCACCCCACGCCGACGCTACCGTGCGCATTGCCCCCCCATCTCCCGAGCCCGGCGAAGCCGGCACCGAGCCGTCCGAGCGCCCCAGCAAGACCCAGCTCAAGAAGGCCTCACACGACCTGCAGGACCTGGGCGAAGCCCTGGCGCAGATGCCCGACGATCGCCTCGCCGCGCTGGACATGGACGAGTCGCTGCTGGACGCCATCCGCGCGCTCAAGCGCACCCGCACGCACGAGGGCCGCCGGCGGCAACTGCAGTACGTGGGCAAGCTGATGCGGCGCAACGATCCTGAGCCGCTGCGCGAAGCCGTGGCCGCCATGCAGCTCGGCCGGGCGAAAGACGCTCTCGCGCTGCATGAAGCCGAGCGCTGGCGCACCGAGTTGATCGACAGCGACGACGCCCTCACCCGCTTCACCAGCGCCCATCCCGGAGCCGACGTGCAGCAGTTGCGCAGCCTCATCCGCGCAGCGCGCAAGGATGCCGCCGCCGCTGCAGAGCAACGCAGCGGTCGGGCCTACCGGGATCTCTTCCGCTTCATCAGGGCGTGCGAGGCTGCGGCGCACTGATGCACAAGGACCCGCCATGAGCAACACCCCCGACCGCGTCCGCATCGGCCTCGTCTCCGTGAGCGACCGTGCCAGTGCAGGCGTCTATCAGGACCAGGGCATCCCGGCGCTGCAGGAGTGGCTCGCGCGCGCCTTGCGCAACCCTGTCGATTGGGAAACACGGCTCATCCCCGACGAGCAGCACGCCATTTCGGCCGCCCTGCGCGATCTCGTCGACGAAACGTGCTGCGACCTCGTGCTCACTACCGGCGGCACCGGCCCCGCGCCGCGCGACGTGACGCCCGAAGCCACGCTGGCACTGGCCGACAAGGTGATGCCCGGCTTCGGCGAGCAGATGAGGCAGATCAGCCTGAACTTCGTGCCCACGGCCATCCTGTCGCGGCAGGTCGCGGTGATCCGCGGCCGCGCGCTCATCATCAACCTGCCCGGGCAGCCCAAGTCGATCGCAGAGACACTGGAAGGCTTGCCGCGCCACGATCCGCCCGTGCACGGCATCTTCGCGGCGGTGCCCTACTGCATGGACCTTATCGGCGGGCCCTACATCGAGTGCAACGAGGCCGTGTGCAAGGCGTTCCGGCCGAAGTCGGCGCGGCGACCCCAAACGGCGCCGTAGCGCGACGGAAGATGGGATGCACTACCGCATCAGCTGCTTGAGGTGGTCGGCGTCGAACTGCTCGGCCCTTTGCGCATCATTGGGCACGCAGCCCTCGGTGCGCTCGGACAATAGTTGCTCGATGGCAGCCCATAGCAGCGCGATCTGGTGCTCGTGACCGGCGGCGTTGTCGATGAGACCCTTCATGGCCAGCACCACGGGGTCGTCGCCCTGCGTCACGCCATAGGCCGAGAACGGGACGGGCGCCGGGGCTTCCTCGCGGCGCCCGTCGGCAGACGCCTCGATGATGCGCGCGGGGATGCCCACGGCCGTTGCGTTGGGAGGCACCGGTTTGAGCAGCACGGCATTCGCGCCCACGCGCGCCCCGTCGCCGACGGTGAATCCGCCCAACACCTTCGCCCCGGCGCTTACCACGACGCCGCGCCCGAGCGTGGGGTGCCGCTTGGTGCCCTTGTACAGCGACGTGCCGCCGAGGGTGACGCCCTGGTAGAGCGTGCATTCGTCGCCCACCTCGGCGGTTTCGCCGATGACGACGCCCATGCCGTGGTCGATGAACACACGCCGGCCGATCTTGGCGCCCGGATGAATCTCGATGCCGGTGAGCCAACGTGAGAAGTTCGAGATGAAGCGCCCCGTGACGTGCCAGCCGTTCATCCAGCAGCGATGCGCCCAGCGATGCAACACCAGCGCATGCAACCCCGGATAGCACGTGAACACCTCCCACTTCGACCGCGCGGCGGGGTCCCGCTCGACGATGCAGGCGATGTCTTCTCGGAGGCGTTCGAACATGGAAAAACGCAGGGAACGGGGTGCTCGTCAGTGTAGCGGCCGGGGATGAGCCCGCCCGGCCTCGGGGTCGCGCGCGAGCCGCGGTCAGCGGGGCCGTTGCATGGCGCGAGCGATGCCGCGCAAGATGTGCACTTCCTCTCGGGTGAGCTGGGTGCGGTTGAGCAGCTGGTTCAAGCGGGGCATGAGCTTCTTCGGGACCGCGGGGTCGAGAAAGCCGATCTCCTGCAGTGCCGTCTGCCAGTGTGCAAGCAAGCCCTGCACGGCCGCGCCATCGGCCAGCCCGGCGGTCGGTGTACGCGCCACGACGGGAAACCCGCCCTGAGCCTGTCGCCAGTCGTACGCGATCAACTGCACCGCCTGGGCCAGGTTGAGCGACCCGTAGGCCGGGTCCGTGGGAATGCTCAGGCAGGCATGGCACCGATAGACGTCATCGTTGCTCATGCCAAAGCGCTCGGAACCGAAGACAAAGGCCACCGAATGCGGCTCGGCCGCGAGCGTGGCGAAGAGCTCGCGCGGGGCAAACACCGGTGGACCGAAATCCCGGGGCGTCATCGCGGTGGCACAGGCGTAGGTCACACCATCGAGGGCCTCAGCCAGGCAGGTCACGACCCGAGCGCGATCGAGCACGTCGGTGGCACCGCTGGCCATCGCGACGGCTTCGGGGTGGGTCAGCACGCCGGCATGGCGTGGCGCCACGAGCACCAGTTCGGAAAAGCCCATCACCCTCATGGCGCGCGCCGCCGCTCCCACATTGCCCGGATGGCTGGTATTGAGAAGAATGAATCGCGTGGGGTCGGAGACTGGCATGGGGCGGCGGCTAAAATCGCGGGACATTATCCGCAGCGTGTGCCACGCCGCGCCCTGCCCGGCCCGATGCCGCGGCCCATCCATCTCCCCACCACCTCCCCGATTGCCCGAGGCCGCCTCATGTCGCAAGCGCTCCATCCCATGCTCAACATCGCCATCAAGGCGGCACGTGCAGCAGGGGCGATCATCAACCGGGCATCGCTGGATCTCGAGCTGCTCAGGATCAGCGCCAAGTCGCCCAACGATTTCGTGACTGAAGTCGATCAGGCCGCCGAGCAGGCCATCATCGAGATCCTGCTCACCGCCTACCCCGGCCACGGCATCCTGGCCGAGGAGTCGGGCCGCTCGCACGGCGCCAAGGACAGCGACTACCTCTGGATCATCGACCCGCTGGATGGGACCACGAACTTCATCCACGGCCTGCCGGTGTACGCGGTCTCCATCGCCCTCGCGTTCAGGGGCCAGGTACAGCAGGCCATGGTCTACGACCCGTCGCGCAACGACTTGTTCTACGCATCCAAAGGGCGCGGTGCCTTCCTCAACGACAAGCGCCTTCGCGTGTCCAAGCGAACTCGCCTGCAGGATTCGCTGATCGGCACAGGCTTCCCGTTCCGCAAGGGCGACAACCTCAAGCGCTACCTTCAAATGTTCGAGGCCGTGATGCAGAACTGCGCCGGCCTGCGCCGGCCGGGCGCGGCCGCCCTCGACCTGTGCTATGTGGCCGCCGGCTATTACGACGGCTTCTTTGAAACGGGCCTGAGCCCCTGGGATGTGGCGGCCGGCTCGCTGCTCATCACCGAAGCTGGGGGGCTCGTCGGCAACTTCACAGGCGAGCCGGACTACCTCTTCCAGCGAGAAGTGGTGGCGGGCAACCCTCGCATCTACGCACAACTCGTCCCGATCCTCGGGCCCTACACCCGGGTCATCAAGCAGGACGACGCACCGGCTGCGGAAGCAGAAGCGGCGCACATCACCCCGGAAGCCGCGCTCGCGGCCACGCAGGGCAAGCCGGCCGAACCGGTTAAGAAAAAGGGGCCGGTACGCATCCGCAAGGCCGATCTGACCGGCAAGGACGACGCCGCGGCCTGACGCCGCTGGGGCGCAGGGCCATCGGCTGATCTTCAAGATCCGCTGTTCGACAATGGTGGCAAGCGGGTGCTCGGCCCGGGCCAGGTCGCGGATGACGCGTTCCTGCGCCGCATGGCGTTCTATGTGAAGGGCGTGGAAGGTCGCGCCGGCGGCGAGCGCCTTGTCCCTGTCGCCGACCATCGCGTTGGCCGTCATCGCGATGATGGGAAGGTCACGCAACCGCTCCTGGCGCCGCAGGATGGCGGTCGCCGCGTAACCGTCCAGCACCGGCATCTGGCAGTCCATCAGCACGCCATCGAAGGACTGCCGCGCCAGGATGTCGATCGCCTGCTGGCCATCCTCGACCACGGTAACGACGATGCCGGAACGGCCGAGCAGGTCGCGCGCAATCTCCTGGTTGATGGCGTTGTCCTCGACCAGCAGGATGCGGGCGCCGCGCAGGTGTGCCTGCTGCGCTTCCAACGCCTCATCCCGCAGCGTCATCCGGCCCTTGCCCGGCGCGACCCGACCCAGCGCAGTCAGGCACGCGTCGAGCAAGGACGAAGGCATCACCGGCTTCGTCAGCAGCGCGGCGGCGCTCATCCCGGCATCCACGAGGCGCTGCTTCAGGTCCTCGCCTCCGAAGCCGGTGACGATGATGACGGCTGGCGCGCCGTGCCGGAAGGTTGCGCGCTCGATTTCGCGCACGCAGGCCGGGCCATCCATGCGCGGCATCTTCCAGTCGACCAGCACCAGGTCGTAGGGATCGCCTTGTGCGTCTTCTCGTGCCAGCAGTTGCAGCGCCTGGGCACCGTCGCAAGCGCTGTCGCCCCGCATGCCGAATGAGCGCGCCATCCCCACCAGCACCTGGCACGCGCTTGCGTTGTCGTCAACGACGAGGATGCGCGTCCCCCGCAGGCCTTCGTTCGCACCAGGCTGCATGCTTTCCGCCGGCACGCCCAGGCGGGCGCTGAAGTGAAAGCAGCTGCCCTTGCCGGGCTCGCTTTCGACGTCGATCTGCCCGCCCATCAGGCCCACCAGCCGACGGCATATCGCCAGGCCGAAGCCGGTGCCACCGTAGCGGCGGCTGGTCGACGCGTCGGCCTGCGAGAAGGCCTGGAACAGCTGACGCTGCTGATCGGCGTTCATGCCGATGCCGGTATCGCGCACCTCGAAGCGCAGCAGTGCCGACGTCGCGTCGCGCTCCTGCACTTCGACAGCGACGACGATCTCGCCGCGCTCGGTGAACTTGACGGCGTTGTTGCACAAGTTGATGAGCACCTGGCCCAGCCGGGTGGGGTCGCCCACCAGGCGCGAGGGCAACTGCGGGGCGACGTCGAAGACCAGCTCCACACCCTTCTCGTCGGCCTTGATGCCCACCATGCACGTCACGGCCCACCAGCAGGATGCTCGTCATCTCGCGCCGGGCGTCGAACTCCGGCGTCAGGCTGACGAGGCAGCACACCGCCCGCCCCTGCGCGTCGTTCCAGTTCAGCTCGAAATCCAACGTCGCGCCGCTGCGCTGCACGCTCTGCAGGCGCTCTTGCAGCTCTTGGCCGGCGCCGGCGCCGAAGAGGTCTGCAGGATTGCTGCCGACCAGTTCGCGGGTAATGCAGGGCGTGCGTGCGGCCAATGCCGGATTGGCATAAAGGCAGCGCTGCGTGTTCGCGAAGCGAGCGACCAGATCCGGGGAGTTCTCGACCAGCGTGCGGAACTGCCGCTCCTGCTGCTCCAACGCGGCCTGCAAGTCCAGGCGGGCGGTGACGTCGCGCGAGACAGTAATGAAGTGCGGCGCCTCACCTTCGCCTATCGGCATCTTGGACACCGACAGCTCGAAATGGCGCCGGCCGACCTCGGTATCGATGGCGATGACCTTGTCGAACGAGAGCCCGGCCTCGTCGGCCTCTCGAAAGGCGGCCTTCGCGATAGCGGCGCTGTCGGGCGACAGCACCTCGTCGAGCGTGCGGCCCAACATGTGTTCGCGCGAGGCGGCGAGAAGCTCGGGGTTCTTGGTCCAGGCGTTGAGGTAGCGGCCTTCGGCACTTCCCTCGAACAGGAAGTCCGGGAACGCGTCGATGACGCCCTGCACGAACGCGAGCGTGCGCTTCAGCTCCTGCTCGACGGCCTTGCGAGCCGAGATGTCGCGCGCGCAGCAAATCGTCGCGCCGTTGTCCATCGTGGCGCGTCAAACTTCCAGCCAGTGCCGCTCGCCACGCCGGTCGGTGTATGTGTGCTCGGAAAGTCCATCCGCACTGGCAAACGCCAAGGCGCCGCCGTCGCCCGACCCGGCGGCCAGTGGCGCGCAATCTTGGAGCCAGTGGCCGAACGCCTCGTTGCCCAGCACCAGCCGGCCCAGCCCATCTTCGAGCCAGACGAGAAAGGGCAGGCTTTCGATCAGGCTGCGCGGGATCGCATGAACGTCGGCAGCCGCAGGACCGGCCGCCGGGTTCGACCTGAGCATTAGGTAGCGGCATTCCGGCAGGTCCAGCAGGTCCAGACGGCCCGGCAAGCCGATCCGCCGGCCGTCGGGCGCCACGCACCATGAGGTCCAGGTCGACGACGCGCCATCCGCGCCGAGTGCCGGGCTGCGGTGCAACCATGCTTGCCACAGATCAGGGTCCACCTGCTCCAAGTGCAGCTGCAGGTGCTGCTCCCGGCTGCAGCCGCGGCGGCGGCATGCGGCGTCGTTGACGTAGACGAACCGGCCTCGCCCGTCGACGACGACGATGGCGTCGGCAGAGGTCTGCAGCGAACGCAGGAGCAGGCGAGCTACCGGATCGGCAGGCCCGTATCCGGACTCGGTCTTGTCGGTATGCACCACAGCCACGGCCCACCTCACCGGCTCGCAATCGATGCACTCTCGGTTGCGCCGCCCTTCCTTGGCATGCAAGGACAGTCAGGGTATCAGAACGTTCTCCCCGCCCCGTGTGTCTGCACACTGGCCCTTCGAGGCGCGGAGCGCGAAGGTCCCATGGCCGAACGTAAGATGCGGCCCTCAGCTGCCGAAGTGCGACGAGGCACCATGGCATGGGGCGCCATGAGTGCGCCATGTCGCGGGACAAGACCAAGGCGTAGGAAAGAAATCTCTTGCAGGATAACCACTTGTCGACCGGACGCACGCCCACCCAGGAACCAGACAAGGCCGCGGAACGCTCGCACACCCCCATGATGCAGCAGTACCTGCGCATCAAGGCAGAGCATCCCGACACGCTCGTGTTCTACCGGATGGGCGACTTCTACGAGCTCTTCTACGAAGACGCGCGGCGTGCCAACCGGCTCCTCGATATCACGATCACCACCCGCGGCATGAGCGCGGGGGAGCCGGTCGTGATGGCCGGCGTGCCGGTGCATTCCGTCGAAGGTTACCTGGCCAAGCTCATCAAGCTCGGTGAATCGGTAGCCATCTGCGAGCAGGTGGGCGACGTCGCCACGGCCAAGGGGCCAGTGGAGCGCAAGGTGGTGCGCATCGTGACACCCGGCACGGTGACCGACACGGAGTTGCTGGCCGACAAGAGCGATGGGCTGCTGCTGGCCCTGGCGAGCCGCACGCATCGCGGCGTCACCACCCACGGGCTGGCGTGGCTGGGGCTCACCAGCGGCCAGCTGGGCCTGACGGAATGCGACGATCGCCAACTTGCCGGCTGGCTCTCACGGCTCAACGCCGCGGAGGTGCTGGTCGACCGCGATCATGTTCCGCCCGCCCTGCTTGCGAGCCGCGCGCCGGTGACACATCGCCCGTCGTGGCAGTTCGACGCCGCACTGGGCCAGCGCAAGCTGTGCGAGCAGCTGCTCGTGGCCAGCCTCGCCGGCTTCAACGCGCAGGACCTGCCGAGCGCCCATGCAGCGGCTGCGGCCCTGCTCAGCTATGCCGAGCACACGCAAGGCCAGGCGTTGGCACATGTACGCACCCTGCAAGTCGAGCGGGCCAGCGAACTGCTCGACCTGCCTGCGCTCACCCACCGCAATCTCGAACTGACGCAGACCTTGCGGGGCGAGGACGCTCCCACGTTGTTTTCGCTGCTCGACACCTGCCGCACCGGCATGGGCAGCCGCGCCTTGCGGCATTGGCTCACACACCCGCTGCGCGAGCGCACCATCGCCACGCAGCGGCACGATGCGCTCGATGTGCTCATCGAGCACGGGGTCGAGCCGTTGCGCGAGGCGCTGCGGGGCATGAGCGACGTGGAGCGCATCACCGCGCGCATTGCCTTGCGCCAGGTGCGCCCGCGTGAGCTCACCGGCTTGCGCGCCACGCTGCAATCCCTGCCCGCGCTGCGCAGCCGGCTGCCGGTGGGCGCGACCGTCCTGCTGGACATGCTGGCTGAAGCGCTGCAGCCGTCCGGCGACATCGAAGCCCTGCTCACCGCCGCGATCGCCGAGGAGCCCGCGGTACTGCTGCGCGACGGTGGCGTGATCGCCTTGGGCTTCGACCCCCAGCTCGACGAGCTGCGCGCCATCTCGCAGAACTGCGATGCCTTCCTGCTGGACCTGGAAGCCCGCGAGCGGGCCCGCACTGGCATTGCCAACCTGCGCGTGCAGTTCAACAGGGTGCACGGCTTCTACATCGAGGTGACCCAGGGTCAGCTCGACAAGGTGCCGCTGGACTATCAGCGCCGGCAGACCCTCAAGAGCGCCGAGCGGTTCATCACGCCGGAGCTGAAGACCTTCGAGGACAAGGCGCTGTCAGCCCAGGAGCGGGCCCTGGCGCGCGAGAAGCTGCTGTATGAGCAGGTGATCGACCAGTTGCAGTCCCACCTCGATCAGCTGTCAGGCCTGGCGCGCGCGCTGGCCAGCCTGGATGCACTCGCGTCACTGGCCGAGCGCGCTGCCACGCTCGGCTGGTGCCGGCCGCAGTTTGTGCGCGAGCCTTGCATTGCGATCGAAGCCGGCCGGCATCCCGTGGTGGAGGCGCGGCTGCTGGAAGCCGGCACCGGCAACTTCATGCCCAACGACTGCCGGCTCGACGCGAGCCGCAGGATGCTCGTCATCACCGGCCCCAACATGGGCGGCAAGAGCACGTTCATGCGTCAGGTGGCACTGATTGCCCTGCTGGCCGCGATGGGCTCCTTCGTGCCGGCCCGCGCGTGCCGCCTGGGGCCCATCGACGCCATCCACACCCGCATCGGCGCAGCCGACGACCTGGCGAATGCGCAGTCCACGTTCATGCTGGAGATGACCGAGGCCGCTGCCATACTGCACACAGCCACTGACCAGTCGCTGGTGCTCATGGACGAGATCGGCCGCGGCACTTCTACCTTCGACGGGCTGGCGCTTGCCGGCGCCATCGCCAGCCATCTGCACGAGCGCAACCGATCCTTCACGCTCTTCGCGACACACTACTTTGAGCTGACGCACTTCCCGCTCAAGCACGAGCGCGCCATCAACGTGCATGTGTCGGCGGCCGAGAGCGGTGACGACATCGTGTTCCTGCACGACATCCAGCCCGGCCCGGCCAGCCGCAGCTACGGCGTGCACGTGGCTCGCTTGGCCGGCATGCCGGCCTCCCTGATCCGTCAGGCCCGCGCCACGCTGGAGGCCCTGGAGACACAGCAGCAGGCGGCCGATAGCCAAATCGACCTGTTCGCACCGCCCTCACCGCCACCCGAGCGTGAGTACTCCGTGGTGGAAACCGCGCTGTCCTCGATCAACCCCGATGTCCTCTCGCCGAAGGAGGCGCTGGACGCGCTTTATCGACTCAAGGCATTGCAGCGCGAAGGCGGCTCATGACCTGCTGCGTTGGCACAAGACTCCACGCGCCTGAGCCCACTGCGCACACCGGGTCGCCCAGGGAGGCGCGCCTATAATCGCGCTTTACCACCACGGCATTCGTGAGCAGCGAATGCCGCACGCAATGACCAAGTTCGTCTTTGTCACCGGCGGTGTGGTGTCCTCGCTGGGCAAGGGCATCGCGGCTGCGTCGCTTGCGGCGATTCTCGAATCGCGGGGTCTGCGGGTCACCCTGATCAAGCTCGACCCCTATCTCAACGTCGATCCCGGCACGATGTCGCCGTTCCAACACGGCGAGGTGTTCGTCACCGACGACGGCGCCGAAACGGATCTCGATCTCGGCCACTACGAGCGCTTCATCACCACCCGGATGAAGCGCAGCAACAACTTCACCACCGGCCAGATCTACAAGAGCGTCCTCGAGAAGGAGCGGCGCGGCGACTACCTCGGCAAGACGGTCCAAGTCATCCCGCACGTTACGAACGAGATCCAGGAGTTCATCAAGCGCGGCGCCGGCCTGGGCAGCGATGCGGCAGTCGACGTGGCCATCGTCGAGGTGGGCGGCACGGTGGGTGACATCGAGTCCCTGCCCTTCCTGGAGGCCGTGCGCCAGATGAGCCTGCGCCTGGGCCCCAACAGCTGTGCCTTCGTGCACCTCACGTACGTGCCCTGGATTGCCGCCGCCGGAGAGCTCAAGACCAAGCCCACTCAGCACACCGTGCAGAAGATGCGCGAGATCGGCATCCAGCCCGATGCCCTCCTGTGCCGGGCCGATCGCGCCATTCCTGAAGAGGAGCGGCAAAAGATCTCGCTGTTTACCAATGTGCCCGAGTGGGGTGTGATCTCGGTCTGGGATGCCGACACCATCTACAAGGTGCCGCGCATGCTGCACGAGCAGGGGCTGGACGGGCTCATCTGCGACAAGCTGCGCCTCAATACCCCGCCGGCCAACCTGAAGCGCTGGGACGACCTCGTGGCCGAGGTCGAACATGCCCAGCGCGAAGTCACCATCGGCATGTGTGGCAAGTACACCGACCTGTCGGATTCGTACAAGTCGCTCAACGAGGCGTTGCGCCACGCCGGCATTCACAACCACGCACGGGTCAACATCGAGTACATCGACTCCGAGACCCTCATGCCCGAGAACGTGCACCAGCTCAGCCGCTACGACGCGCTGCTGGTACCCGGCGGCTTCGGCAAGCGCGGGGTGGAGGGCAAGATTCTCACCGCGCAATACGCCCGCGAGCATGGCATCCCCTACCTGGGCATCTGCCTGGGCATGCAGGTGGCCACCATCGAATACGCGCGCCACAAAGCGGGCCTTGCCGGAGCCAACAGCACGGAGTTCGATCCCGAGACTCCGCATCCCGTGATCGCGCTGATCGAGGAGTGGCACGACCGTGATGGGTCCATCCAGAAGCGCAGCGCGCAGTCCGACCTGGGCGGCACCATGCGGCTGGGTGCGCAAAGCTCCGACGTGAAACAGGGCACGCTCGCACACGAGATCTATGGCGACGTGGTCACCGAGCGCCATCGCCATCGCTACGAGGCCAACGTGAACTACCTCGAGCAGCTGTCTAACGCAGGCCTCGTTATTTCCGCGCTCACGCAGCGCGAACAGCTCACCGAGATCGTCGAGCTGCCGCGCAGCGCCCACCCGTGGTTCATGGGCGTGCAGTTCCACCCCGAGTTCAAGTCCACCCCTTGGGGCGGGCATCCGCTGTTCAAGTCTTACATCCAGGCTGCGCTGCGCCAACAGGCCGAGCGCAAGCCTACCAAGGAAGCGATCGAAGCATGAAGCTGTGCGGTTTCGCCGTGGGGCTGGACCGGCCCTTCTTTCTCATCTCCGGCCCCTGCGTGGTGGAATCGGAGCAGCTCCAGATGGACGTGGCAGGCCATCTCAAGGAGATCACCTCCGAGCTGGGCGTCCCCTTCATCTTCAAGAGCAGCTACGACAAGGCCAACCGTTCCAGTGGCACCTCCTTCCGGGGTCCGGGCATGGAAAAGGGGCTTGAGATCCTGGCCAAGGTGCGCCGTGAGCTGAAGGTTCCGGTGTTGACCGATGTCCACACCGAAGCAGAGATCCCCGCCGTGGCCCAGGTGGTCGATGTGCTGCAAACGCCCGCCTTCCTGTGCCGGCAGACCGATTTCATCCGCGCAGTGGCCCAGTCGGGCAAGCCGGTGAACATCAAGAAGGGCCAGTTCCTCGCGCCGCACGACATGAAGAACGTCATCGACAAGGCTCGCGCGGCAGCACGCGAAAAGGGCCTGCCCGAAGACAACTTCATGGCCTGCGAACGCGGTGCAAGCTTCGGCTACAACAACCTAGTGAGCGACATGCGGTCGCTGGCCATCATGCGTGAGACCGGCGCGCCCGTGGTCTTCGATGCCACGCATTCGGTGCAGCTACCCGGCGGACAGGGCACCAGCTCCGGCGGCCAGCGCGAATTCGTGCCCGTGCTTTCACGCGCCGCGGTGGCGGTGGGTGTAGCGGGGCTCTTCATGGAAACCCACCCCGATCCTGCGCGGGCGCTGAGCGATGGGCCGAACGCCGTGCCGCTGCGCCACATGAAGGCGCTGCTGGAGCAGCTCGTCGCGCTGGACCGCGTGGTCAAGCACCAGCCCTTGCTCGAGAACGACTTCTCCTGCTGAGGACATCACCATGCCCGGTGCCTACATCATCTTCAGTGTCAGCGTCACCGACCCGGTGCAGTACGAGGCGTACAAGAAGCTTTCCACGCTCGCGATGCAGGCGCATGGTGCCGAGGTGTGTGTGCGCGGCGGCACGATCGAGGTGCTTGAAGGCGATTGGCAGCCCGAGCGCCTGGTGGTGCTGAAGTTTCCCTCGGCCACGCAGGCACGCGCCTTCTACGACTCGCCCGAATACCGCCGCGCCCGCGAGGCGCGTGCCGATGCCGCAGTGATGCGTGCAGTGCTCGTGGAAGGCGCCTGAGAGGGTGAGAAGGCAATCCAACATGACCGCTCCTGCCCACCGAAGGCACCCGCTTGTCGTTGCAAATGCTCGCCGTAGCTCGAGCTACGGCTGTGCTTTGCGCCTAAACCGGGTGCCTTCGCTGGGCCTGCTCGGTCACGCCGGATTGCCTCTCCCCTTCTGAGCACCGCCCTCGCCCGCCTCGCTCGCGGGTGGCCCCCGATCCATCTGAAAAAACAAGGAGAGACTCAATGAGCGCCATCGTTGATATCGTCGGCCGCGAAATCCTCGACAGCCGTGGCAACCCGACGGTCGAATGCGACGTGCTGCTGGAATCCGGCACCATGGGCCGCGCGGCCGTCCCCTCCGGTGCATCCACCGGCTCGCGCGAAGCCATCGAGTTGCGCGACGGCGACAAGGCGCGCTACCTCGGCAAGGGCGTGCTCAAGGCCGTGGAGCACATCAATACCGAGATCAGCGAAGCCGTGATGGGCCTGGACGCTTCCGAGCAGGCCTTTCTCGACCGCACGCTGATCGACCTGGACGGCACCGAGAACAAAAGCCGCCTGGGCGCCAACGCCACGCTCGCGGTCTCCATGGCCGTCGCGCGCGCCGCAGCGGAGGAATCGGGGCTGCCGCTGTACCGCTACTTCGGCGGCTCGGCCGGCATGCAGCTTCCGGTGCCGATGATGAACGTGATCAACGGCGGCGCACATGCCAACAACAACCTGGACCTCCAGGAGCTGATGATCATTCCCGTGGGCGCCCCCAGCTTCCGCGAAGCGGTGCGCTACGGCGCCGAGGTCTTTCACGCGCTCAAGAAGATCATCCACGACAAAGGCATGAGCACCGCAGTGGGCGACGAAGGCGGCTTCGCCCCCAGCGTCGAAAGCCACGAGGCGGCCATCCAGCTGATCCTTCAGGCCATCGACAAGGCTGGCTTCACTGCTGGCGAGCAGGTGGCCATCGGCCTAGACTGCGCGGCCAGCGAGTTCTACAAGGAGGGCAAGTACGTGCTCGGAGGCGAAGGCCTGACGCTGAATGCCGCCGAGTGGACCAACATCCTCGCCACTTGGTGCGACAAGTACCCGATCATCAGCATCGAAGACGGCATGGCCGAGGGCGACTGGGACGGCTGGAAACACCTGACCGACCGCTTGGCGAGCAAGGTGCAGCTGGTGGGTGACGACCTCTTCGTTACCAACACCAAGATCCTGAAAGAAGGCATCGAGCGGCGTATCGCCAACTCGATCCTCATCAAGATCAACCAGATCGGCACGCTCACCGAGACCTTCGCCGCCATCGAGATGGCCAAGCGCGCGGGCTACACCGCCGTGATCAGCCATCGCTCGGGCGAAACGGAAGACTCCACCATCGCCGACATCGCGGTGGGTACCAACGCCGGCCAAATCAAGACCGGTTCGATGAGCCGCAGCGACCGCATCGCCAAGTACAACCAGCTCCTGCGCATCGAGGAGGACCTGGGCGACGTGGCAAGCTACCCAGGCCGCGCTGCCTTCTACAACTTGCGCTGACATCTGAAATAGCAGTACCTATCGTCATGCGTGCCGTCACCCTCGCCCTGCTTGTCCTCATCGGCTTGGTGCACATCGAGCTCTGGTTCGGCAAGGGTGGCGTGCCGCGGGTCATGGAGTTGCAGGCCAAGCTGGCCCAGCAGAAGGCCGCCAACGAGCTGGCCCGAGCGCGCAATGCGCAACTCGATGCCGAGGTGCGCGACCTCAAGGAAGGCCTGGAGATGGTCGAGGAGAAGGCTCGCTACGACCTGGGCATGGTCAAGCCCGACGAGATCTTCGTCCAGCTCTCCCCTGTGAAATGATGAGCGGCTCGTCCGGGCCGCAGGTGCCGGAGCGGGCCGAAGCGTGTGAGGCCGGCATGCCACCGGCCTTCGTAATCGCGATCGTGGGCGCGGAAAGCACTGGCCCGGCGAACCTGGCAGTTCGGCTAGGCCACGCGCTTGCCGCCGAGGGTCGGCGTGTGGCTGTGGTGCCGGACGCACTGCGCGAGTTCCGCGAGCGACTTCGGCGCACCCCCGAGCAGGAGGAGTTGCCCCAGGTTGCCCTGGAGCAGACCGACCGCATCGCGACCGCTGCCGCAACGTACGACCTCGTGGTGAGCGCCGCCACCGCGCTCACGGTGGCGGCCTACAACGAACGGGTCTTCGGCGACGTTTCGCTGTACCCGCAGGCACTCGCCGCACACAAGGTTGTCCACCTCACTCTGTTCCACGCACTTGACGTACCGCAGCCATCGAACAGACAGCGCGGCAGTGCGCCCATGCACGAGCGGGCAGACTCGCTGCTGCGCAGCGCGCTCACGCGTGCTGGCTGCGAGTACTCCGTGATAGCGAGCGGGGCGCAAGGTCTCGCCGCCGCACTGACCGCGGCAAGGCATGCCATGCGCGAGCCGGACGAGCTGGCCGCACAGGTCCGGACGCGATGGCAGTGGGTGTGCGACCGCTGCGGCGACGTCGACTGCGAACGGCATCTTCTGGCGCGGGGATGAAGCCCCTGCACTAGTGCACTCCGCCGGGCGTGGGCGGCTGATTCAAGGCCTGGGTGAACAACTCGCCCACATCCACCGCGTCAAAGTGGTAGCGGCTACCGCAGAACTCGCAGGCAATCTCTACCCGGCCCTGCTCCGCGACGATGTCATCGACCTCCTCCCGCCCCAGGCCTTTGAGCATGTACCCCACGCGTTCCCGTGAGCAGGTGCAGGTGAAGCGCGGCCCGCTCAAGCCGGCGAGCGGTTCGAAGCGCCGCAGTGACTCCTCCCAATACAGCCGGTGCAGCACCGTGTCGGCATCCAGCGTCAGGAGTTCCTCCTGCGTCAGCGTGGCGGTGAGGTGGGCGATGCGATTGAAACCCTCGTTCACGCCGATCTCGTCCTCCAGGCGGGCGCCGCCGATGCCTCCCTCGGCGGGAAGGCGCTGGATGAGCAGGCCTGCGGCGACTTCCTCATTGGCTGCGAGGACGAGCCGCGTGTCGAGTTGCTCGGACTGCAGCATGTAGTGCTCCAGCACCCGCGACAGTTCCTGCAAGGGCTCGCCTCGATCACCGTGCAGGGGCACCACGCCCTGGTAGGGCTGTTGCCCGGGAAGCTTGTCGCGCGGATCCAGCGTGATCGCGCAGCGACCGCGGCCGTGCACGTTGAGCATGGCCTCTAGCCGGGCATCCGCGGGCACCTCGCCCATCACCTTGGCCGTCGCCCGGAATGCCAGGTCCGGTTGCACCTCCGCCACCGCCAGCTTGACCGGTCCGTCGCCGTGCACCTGCAGGATCAGCGCACCGTTGAACTTGATGTTCGACTGCATCAGTGTGCCCGCGGCTGCCATCTCCCCCATGAGCCTGCGCACAGGCTCCGGAAACGGCACCTGCGAGGCAGCGCGCCGGCGCAGCAGTTCCCGCCAGCTGTCGGTGAGACGCACGAGCATGCCGCGCACCGGCAGCCCGTCGAAGATGAATTTGTGCAGCTCGCTCAATCCGTTGCATCCAGTCTGCGTAGCCCGGCTCGATAGCGGCGGGCGTTGTCGATGTAGTGCTTGGCGCCGTGCTTGACACGCTCGATCTGTTCCGGCGTCAGCTGCCGCACCACCTTGGCCGGCGCACCCATGATGAGGGAGCCGTCGGGGAACTCCTTGCCCTCGGTGACCAGCGATCCCGCGCCCACCAGGCAGTTCCTGCCGATGCGCGCTCCGTTGAGCACCACGGCTTGGATGCCGATGAGCGAGCCGTCGCCGATCGTGCATCCGTGCAGCATGACCTGGTGGCCCACAGTCACGTTCTCGCCGATCTCCACGGGGAAGCCGGGATCGGCATGCACGACACTGCCGTCCTGGATGTTGCTGCCACGCCCTACGTGCAGGCGCTCGGTGTCGCCGCGCAACACCGTGCCGAACCACACGCTCGCATCTTCGTCGAGGACCACGCGGCCGATGACTTGTGCGCTGTCGGCCACCCACGCGCCTTCAGCCACTTCGGGCCGGTGTTCGTCCAGTTGGTACAGCGCCATGCAAGAAGCTCCGAGGGTCAGGCCGATAATTCTACGGATGCCCTCCATGCCCCCACGCGATGCGGCGCTGCACGTGCTGCGCATGCCGGATCCGGATGCCAAGGCTGCGCATGCGCTTGAGCTGTACGCGCAGCTCGACATGACCACGATCGAGCCCGATGCCGTCATCGAGGAGCCGGCGAACCTGCCTGGCCGCCCAGACCGGCCGCGCCTCGTGCCGCCGAAGGATGTACCCACGCGTTCGCCCTTCACCCTCGAAGGGCGAGTCGCACTGCTGCATGCGATCGCGCACATCGAATTCAACGCCATCAACCTGGCGCTCGACGCGGTCTGGCGGTTTCACGGCATGCCGCGCGAGTTCTACCGGGACTGGCTTCAGGTCGCGAGCGAGGAAGCCCTGCACTTCGGCCTGCTGCGAGGGCATCTGCAGGCGCAGGGGTACGACTACGGTGCGTTCGACGCGCATGACGGGCTGTGGCTCATGGCACAACGCACCGCGCACGACGTGGTGGCGCGCATGGCGCTCGTGCCCCGCACGCTGGAGGCGCGCGGTCTGGACGCCACGCCGCCGCTGCAGGCCAAGCTGGCACGGGCAGGGGACAGTCGAGCGGTCGAAATCCTCGACGTCATCCTGCGCGACGAGGTGGGCCATGTGGCGATCGGCAATCGCTGGTACCGATGGCTGTGCCAGCGCGACAAGCATGATCCCGTCGCGCTGTACCCCGAACTCGTGCGGCGCCACGAGGCGCCTCGGCTGCGCCCACCCTTCAATCACGAGGCGCGCCGTGCCGCCGGCTTCACGGACGAAGAGCTGAGCGAGCTACGATAGATCGCGATGCGAGTCCCGGTTCGACACCGGGCCCGGGTGTCGGGGTACGCTAATCCTCGATGAGCACTTCCGCCCGCAGCGCCGGCTGCGCGGCCGGCAGCATATGCACGACGCGCTGCGGGAACGGGATCTCAACACCCCGCGCGTTCAACAGGTCGAGCACCGCGAGGTTGACGTCGGAGCGCACTCCACCCAGTCCGTTCTCCGGATCCTGAATCCAGAAAATGACGGCCAGGTCGATGCCATCGTCGCCAAAGCGCGCGAGCTGCGCGCATGGCGCGGGGTTGGCGATGACACGCGGGACGGCGCCCACCGCCTCCACGATCTGGGGCAGGAGTGCGCGTACATCGGTGCTGTACGCCACCTGGACCGTGGTCGTAATCGATACGCATGCGTCGGCCAAGGAAAGGTTCTCCACGCGCTCGGTGATGAGCTGCTCGTTGGGCACGATGGCCTCGCGCCCGTTCAGGGCGCGAATCACGGTGTAGCGAGTGCGGATGTCAGTGATGCGGCCTTCGAAGTCATCGAGCTTGACCATGTCACCGATGCGCAAGCTGTGCTCGGCCAGGATGACGAATCCGCTCACGTAATTGGCCGCGATCTTCTGCAGGCCGAAGCCGAGGCCCACGCCGATGGCGCCGCCGAATACGCTGAGCGCGGTGAGGTCGATGCCGGCCGCCGACAGCGCGAGCAGCAGGCCCGCGAAAAGCAGCAGCGCGCGCACGGCGCTGGCCGCGATTTTGCGCAGCGACAGGTTGTCAGCGGTGGCGCCGCGGATCAGCCGGGCCTCGATGACCGCGGACATCCACAGCGCCAGCATCAGCACCGATACGGCCGACAGCGTCCCCTCGACAAGGTTGCGCAATGAGATGCGGGTGCTACCGATCTTCCAGCTGATCGTCTCCAGGTCCTGCATCACCATGGGCAGCACGCCTGTGACCCACAGCACCATGCCGATCCACGCCACCCACGACACCGTGCGTTCGACCACCCGGATGGCCCTCGAAGCGGGAAAGGCCAGTTGCAGGACGCGCACCGTCAGGCGGATGACCGCCAGCGATACGAGCACGGGAATGGCCACGCGCATCAGCGCACTCGGTACGTCGAGCGCCGCCAGCAACACCCGGGCGCCGAAGGCCAGCAGCAGCGCGAGCACCGGGAACAGCGCACCGTCGAACGCCCGCTCCCCGAAGAGCACCGATGAGGGCTGCATCTGCCGGCCTCGGAGCTTGCGCGCGGCGGCCCAAGCCAGCGCCACGCAGGTGGCCAGGACCGCCATCTCGATCAACGCCGGGGGCCGCAGCAGGGAATCGGCCAGAACGTTCAGCTCGGGGGCGGACAGTCGCGACATGAGGCAGCGGAGCGTGTAAAGACAGGGGCGCAACCATAGCAGGCGCATCGGGGCCAGAATCGGCCGCGATTCCGGCTAGTCGCTCAGAGCCGGTCTACCGGGCGCGCTGTTCACAGCTGAAGCTTGGACGCTTGCTGCATCGTCACGACGGGAGAACTCCCCCATGCCACCCATCGCCGTCTTCACCACCGTAGCCACACGCACAGAAGCCGAGGACATGGCGCATGCGCTGGTGGAGCGCGGGCTCGCGGCCTGTGCGCAGATCTCGCAGATCGACAGCATCTACACCTGGAAGGATTCGGTGCACACCGACACCGAGTTCCGAATCCTGTTCAAGACGGTGGACGAGCGCTACGCGGAGGTGGAAAGCGCAATCCGCGAACTGCACGCGTATGAGGTGCCCGCCATCTACGCGCTGCGCTTCGAGCACGCGTTCGGGCCGTATGCGCAGTGGATCGAGGAGAGCTGCCGAAGGTAGGCGCCTCACGCAAGTTCCGCCAGCACCCTCAAATGCGCGGCCACGCTACGAGCAAGCGCACCAAGCGCATAGCCGCCTTCTAGGCAGGACACGATGCGCCCACGCGCATGACGGTCCGCCACGTCCTTCACGCGGCGCGTGATCCACTCGTAATCGGCCTCCACGAGGCCAAGCTGGCCGAGCTCATCTTCACGATGGGCGTCGAAGCCGGCGGAGATGAACAGCATCTCGGGGCGGAACTCTTCCAGCCGCGGCATCCACATCGTGTCGATCATCTCGCGCACTTCCATGCCGCGCGTGTAAGGCGGCACCGGCACGTTGATCATGTTGGTGCCCTTGGGCACGGCGCCGCTGTACGGATACAGCGGGTGCTGGAAGATGCTCACCATCAGCACGCGCTCGTCACCGGCGATGATGTCCTCGGTGCCGTTGCCGTGATGCACATCGAAGTCGACGATGGCCGCGCGACTGAGTCCGCGAGCATCGAGCGCATGCCTGGCGGCAATGGCTACGTTGTTGAAGAAGCAAAAGCCCATGGCCTGATTGCGCGTGGCGTGGTGGCCGGGCGGACGCACGGCGCAAAACGCCGCATCCACTTCGCCATCGAGCACCGCGTCGGTGGCGGCCACGGCAGCGCCCGCCGCGCGCAGCACCGCTCGCCAGGTGGCCGGACACGCCGCGGTGTCAGGATCGAAGGCGCGTGATTCGCCCGTGCGGGCCACCATGTCGAGCGCGGACTGGATCTCCGCGACATAGCCGCTGCTGTGGGCGAGCCGTACATCGGCCAAATCGACCTCGGGCGCATCGCGCATGTCCAGCGCCACATCGAGGCCCGTGGCGCGCAGGTGGTCGGCGATGGCATCGAGGCGCTGCGGACACTCGGGATGGCCGGGCCCCATGTCGTGCAGTCTGCAGTCGGAGTGGCTGTAGTAGGCGGTGGACATCGGCTTCAGCGCTCCGTTTTTCGGGTAACGTGGGCCGCATGCCGACGCCGCTTGCCACCCAGCTAGACCGACTAATAAACCAGATTAGCACGATCATCGTAGGCAAGCGCCCGCAGATCGAGGACTGCGTGGCCTGCCTGCTGGCCGGGGGGCATCTGCTCATCGAAGACGTGCCGGGCGTGGGAAAAACCACGTTGGCGCATGCACTGGCGGTGTCGCTCGGGCTGCGGTTCTCACGCGTGCAGTTCACGGCAGACCTCATGCCTTCTGATCTGATTGGCGTGAGCGTGTACGAGCGCGGCAAGGAATCCTTCGTCTTTCACCCCGGGCCGGTATTCACGCAGGTGCTGCTGGCCGATGAGATCAACCGGGCGGGGCCGAAGACGCAAAGCGCGCTGCTGGAGGCGATGGAGGAGCAGCAGGCGTCGGTGGAGGGCGAGACGCGTGCGCTGCCGCAGCCCTTCTTCGTGATCGCCACGCAGAACCCCTCCGACCAGCTCGGCACCTACCCGCTGCCCGAGTCGCAGCTCGACCGCTTCCTCATGTGCATCACGCTCGGCTACCCCGATCGCCACAGCGAACGGGCACTGCTGGCGGGGCATGACCGGCGCGAGGCCATCGGCCAGCTGCGGCCCGTCATGACGCCAGCCGATCTCACCGAAGCGCAGAAGGCGGTGCTGGCCGTGCACGCTTCGGACGCCCTGCTCGACTACCTGCAGGCGCTCATCGCCGCCACGCGTTCTGGGGCCTGGTTCGTGGAAGGGCTGAGTCCGCGTGCGGGCATCGCCGTGCTGCGCGCCGCCAAGGCGCGAGCCCTGCTGGACCAGCGCGACTACGTGGCGCCCGACGACCTCCAGGCCATCCTGCCGCAGTCGGCCGCGCACCGGCTGGTGCCCGTGCCGGGCGCCGGGCGCGGACGGGTAGAGCAAGTGCGCGCCATGATCGCGGCCGTGCCGCTGCCCTGAGAGGCCGAGCCGCACATGGGCGCGAGTCCGCAGTCCCTGGCCCGCCTGCCGCACCTGGGCTCCGAGCCGCAGGGCGCGCTGCACGGACTCCTGGGCTGGCCGCGCCGGCGCTTTCGCTCATGGTGGCAAGGACGGCTCGCGCGCACCGCCACGCACACGCTGAACCAGCGCAACATCTACATCCTGCCCACGAGGGCCGGCCTGCTGTTCGCCCTCACGATCGTGACGCTGCTCGTGGCCTCGATCAACTACCAGCTGAACCTGGGCTACGCGCTCACCTTTCTGCTGGCGGGCTGCGGCGGGGTGTCCATCCACCTCACGCACAACACGCTGCGCGGCCTCACGCTGCGGCTGCGGCCTGTCACGCCCGTGTACGCGGGTGATCCGGCAGCGCTGGAGGTGGTGCTCAGCAGCCCGGGGGGCGCACGGCATGGGATCGGGCTGAAGATCGAGGCGGCCAGCGGCTGGACGCTCAGCTGGGTCGACGTGCCCGACGGCGGGCACGCGAGCGCGCAGGTCAGCTTCATCCCCGATGCGCGCGGCTGCCACGAAATCCCTACGGTGAGCGCCGAGACGCGCTTCCCGCTGGGGCTCTTTCGCGCCTGGACGGTGTGGCGACCGGTCGGCGAGGTGATGGTGTACCCCCGGCCCGAGGAGCCCGCCGCTCCTCTGCCCTTGCCTCGGCCCGTGCCGGGTGGGCCTGCGCGCGCGGCGCACCTGCAAGGCGGCGAGGTGGAAGGCATCCGGGCCTATCGGCGAGGCGACTCCCTGCGCAGCGTGGCGTGGAAGAAGGCCGCGCAATCGTTGGAAAGCGGCGGCGAGCTGGTCAGCCGGGACACCAGCGCCTCGGCGCAGCAGGAGCTGTGGCTGGAGTGGCGGGGCTGCGGTGCGCTCGCACCCGAGGAACGACTGTCGCGGCTGTGCGCCTGGGTGACGGCCGCCGAGCGTGCGGGCGTCCATTACGGGCTGCACTTGCCCGGCGTGGAGCTGCCCCGCGGCCACGGTGCCGATCAGCGGCGCCGATGTCTGGAGGCGCTGGCGCTGTGGCACTGAAGCTCGCGCA
This sequence comes from uncultured Burkholderiaceae bacterium, assembly GCA_966251135.1. Classification (GTDB taxonomy): domain Bacteria; phylum Pseudomonadota; class Gammaproteobacteria; order Burkholderiales; family Burkholderiaceae_C; genus Albitalea. The sequence continues at coordinate 5,839 of CBINKC010000019.1, read as the reverse complement.
GCAGTGGCGCCACCTGCCCCGGGACTCCCGCGACACGCTGTTCCTGCTCGGCGTGATCGCCTGGACGGTGCTGCCCCACGTGCCGCACCTGCCCATGTGGTGCACGCTGCTCACGGCGGTGATGCTGATCTGGCGCACGCAGCTGGCCCTGACGCATGGGCCACTGCCCGGGCGAGGCTGGCTGGCGGTGCTACTGGTCGTGTCGGTCGGCCTCACGCTATGGAGCTACCGCACGCTCCTGGGCAAGGAGCCTGGCGTCACGATGGCGGTGACGCTGATGGCGCTCAAGACCCTGGAACTGCGTGCGCGGCGCGACGCCTTCGTGGTGTTCTTCCTCGGGTTCTTCATCGTCCTCACCCACTTCCTCTACTCGCAGTCGCTGCCGGTGGCGGTGGCGATGCTGGTGTCGGTATGGGGGCTGCTCACCGCGCTGGTGCTGGCGCACATGCCCGTGGGGCAGCCAGGGCTGCGGCAGGCCGCCGCGCTCGCCCTGCGCACGGCGGTGCTGGGCGCGCCCATCATGGCGCTGCTGTTCCTGCTGTTTCCTCGGATGGGGCCGCTGTGGGGGGTGCCCCAGGACGGCCGGCCCTCCACGGGGCTGTCCGGCGAGATGGCCATGGGCACGATGGCCGAGCTTGCCCAGGACGATCGAATCGCGCTGCGCGTGCGTTTCCGCAGTGCCGTGCCCCCGCCCGAGACCCTGTACTTCCGCGGGCCGGTGCTCACGCGATTCGACGGACTCGAGTGGCGGCCGCAACGGCCGTCCTTCGCTGCCCCGCGTGTACAGCCTGAGCTGCACACCCGGGGTTCGCCGGTGCGCTACGAGATGACGCTGGAACCGCAGCGCCTCGCCGTGCTTCCGCTGCTGGAGGCCAGCGCCAGCGCACCGCGGCTCGACGAGCGCGCCGTAACACCCCGTGAAGAGCTCGTGTGGGTGACCGAACGGCCGGTGAACGAGCGCCTGCGCTTCGAGGCCACGGCCGCCATCGACTTCCGGCTCGGGTTGGGGCCGAACTCCAGTGCACTCGATGACGCGCTGCAGCTGCCCACGCGATTCAACCCGCGCACCCTCGCCTGGGCCCGCGCCCTGCGCGCCGAGCCTCGACTGGCCGGAGCCAACCCCAGGGCCCTGGCGCAAGCGGTGATGGCGCACATCCGAAACGGCGACTACACCTACACCCTCGCCCCCGGGGTGTACGGCGAGACGGACCCCTTCGGCGCCATCGACGAGTTCTGGCTGGACCGCAAGCTGGGGTTTTGCGAGCACTTCTCGGCGGCGTTCGTCGTGATCATGCGGGCGATGGGCGTGCCGGCGCGCGTGGTCACCGGCTACCAGGGCACCGACCCGTTGCCGGTGGACGGGTATTACATCGTCCGCAACAGCCACGCCCATGCCTGGGCCGAGTACTGGGATCCGGCCGCCGGCTGGGTGCGTGCCGACCCCACCGGGGCAGTGGCGCCCGAGCGCATCGTGCGCAGCCGTCACCTCGCGCCCGCGCCGGGCCTGGTGGCCGGTGCACTGGGCAGCGTGAGCCCGCAGCTCATGGCCCAGTTGCGCACCGCATGGGAGGCGATGAACAACCGATGGAACCAGTGGGTGCTGAGCTACTCGCGCGGCCAGCAGCTCGACCTGCTCAGGACGCTGGGCGTACGCTCACCCAGCTGGCAGGACCTCTCGCTGGTGCTGATCCTCGTGCTCAGCGGCCTGGCGCTGGCTGGCGCAGCGTGGGCATGGTGGGATCGGCGTCGCGTGGACCCCTGGGTGCGGCAGATGGACCGCGTGCGCCGCGCGCTGCGCACCCTCGGCATCGAGGCTGCCGGGCACGAGGCGCCGCGCACGCTCGCAGGGCGGGTGCGCGACCGCCTGGGATGCTCCGGCGAGGGCCTGGCCGAACTGCTCCACGCGCTGGAGCGACAGCGTTATGGCCGCGATGCCGCCCGCCGGCCGGATGCGAGCCTCACACGACGGGTGCGCGCAGCGGTGCGCGGGCTGCGGCGTGCACCCTTCGCAGCCCCTATGCTGTGAGTCCTCATGAAACGCCGATCCTCCGCCTACGCCCTGCCCCTGCTCGCCGCCGCCGTGCTGGGCCTGTCGCTCATGCCCTCGCCTGCCATGGCGAAGAAGAAGCACCAGCGTGTCTCGGCCTCGCGCCCTCATGTCCAGCCGCAAACACCCGCCTACGGCCAGCGCGACGACGTCATGCGCTACGGCGCCGACCTCGCCCAGCGGCGCGGCCTGGACCCTGCCTGGGTGCAGGCCGCGCTGGCGCAGGCCCGCTTCCAGCCGGCGGTGGCCAAGCTCATCCTTCCCCCGCCGGCCGGCACGGCGAAGAACTGGGCGGCGTACCGGGCGCGTTTCGTCGAGCGCAAGCGCATCGCTGCCGGCGTGGCGTTCTGGCGGGAGCATGCCCACTGGCTGGCCCAGGCCGAAGAGCGCTACGGTGTGCCACCCGAGATCGTGATGGGGATCGTGGGCGTGGAGACGTACTACGGGCAGCACATGGGGTCGTTTCGCATCCTCGATGCGCTCGCCACGCTGAGCTTCGATTTCCCCCCGGGCCGGCGCGACCGCAGCGGCTTCTTCCGCGACGAACTCGAGACCTACCTGGTGCTGTGCCGCGACCAGGGCGTGGACCCGCTCGCGTGGCGCGGCAGTTATGCGGGAGCGATCGGCATGCCGCAATTCATGCCATCGAGCATCGCGACGCGAGCGGTCGATTTCGACGGCGATGGCCGCATCGACCTGCACTCCAGCGCGGCGGACGTGATCGGCAGCATCGCGCACTTCCTGGCGATGGCGGGCTGGCAGCCCGGACTGGCCACGCACTTCGACGTGGCCGTGCCGGTGGACACCACCGCGCGCGCCCGGCTGCTGGCCCCCGACATCGTTCCGCTGTTCAGCCCCGAGGAGTTCATCGAACTCGGGGCGGAGCTGCCCGAGCCCGCGCGGACGCTGGAGGCCAGCAAGCTGGCACTCGTGGAGCTGCAAAACGGGGACGCAGCGCCCAGCTACGTCGCGGGCACGACCAACTTCTACGCCCTCACCCGCTACAACTGGTCGAGCTACTACGCCATGGCGGTGATCGAGCTGGGCAAGGCAGTGAAGGCAGCGCTCGGCCCTGCCGCCTGAGCCCCCGGGCCGGGCATTTTTCCGAGCGGCGCGGCGAATTGGCACCACTCGCCCGGCGCCGCATCGGCCGGGGGCCCTTCGCGCACCTCGAGTCCTCGCATCAAGTCCCAGCTCGATTCGTACCAACCCGCTCCCGCTGCCGGGCCGCGGCGCGGGCCAGGCTCGATATGGAAGTCGTCCACTTGTCCTCCCTGTGATGTGTGATGTGGCAATGGACGGCGAGTGTGCGCAGCGCGAGGCTGCGGTCGCCATCCCGCCGAGGTCGGGGTCCTGCAGCGCGAGACATCCCCCTCGTGGAGGATCCCTCGAATTCGCGTGCGCTTGCAGCCAAGACGCCATCGCACGGCAGGCACACTGCGCACCCTGATTTCCTGCCGATGAATCGCTTGCTCCACCGCTTGCTCCACCGCTTGCTCGCTGCCGTGCCGCTGGTCGCCGCAGCGCTGGCCACGCCAACGCTGGCGCGCGCCGAGCCCTTGCGCATCCACCACATCCAGGGCCGCGCACATCTGTCTGCGCTCAACGGCCGTCAGGTGTCGGACGTTCCCGGCATCGTGACGGCCGTGCGCGACAAGGGGTTCTACATGGAGGACTGGCAGGCGGATGCCGACACCGCCACTTCGGAGGGCATTTACGTGGCGACGGCGGGCCCACCGGGCGTGCGCGTGAACGACACGGTGCGTGTCAGCGGCCGCGTGGAAGAACACCGCCCGGGCGGCGACGTGGCCGGCGTGAACAACCTGAGCCTCACGCTCATCGTCGCGCGCACCGTGTCCGCCGATGCAGCCGGTGGCCGCCGCTTGCCGCCGCCGGCGGTCCTGGGCCCCGGAGGGCGGCAGTTGAACCATCGCTTGCTGGCCGGTGCAGCGCCCGGTGGCAATGTGGAAGCCGCCACGCGGCTCGATCCCATGCGGCATGCCATCGATTTCTACGAGAGCCTGGAAGCGATGCGCGTCGCCGTGCCGGCCGCCAGGGCCGTGGGCCCGATGAAGTTCAATGAGGTGGCGATCGAGGTGCCCGGCGGCGACCCGATTCCTGCGCCCGTCGCGACCGCACCTGCGCCGGCAAGTGCTCCTTCCGCCCGCATGCTGGTGTCTGGAGCGATCCTTCCCAAGGGGAGGCTGCCGAAGCTCGATGCCGGCGACACCGTGGAGGCCGTGACCGCCATCGTCGACTACAGCTATGGCCGCTACAAGCTCCTGGTCACGGACAAGCCGCGGGTCGTGCGTTCTCGCCTCACGGGCGAGGTTGCTCAGCTGCAAGGCGATGCCGATCACCTGACGCTGGCTACGCTCAACGTCCACAACCTCGACGCCACCGACGCCACCCGACGATTCCAGAAGATCGCCGCACAAATCGTGCATTACCTGCGGGCGCCCGACGTGCTCGCACTCAGCGAAGTGCAGGACGACAACGGCGCCGTCGACGATGGCCGATCCGGCGCGCGGCTGACCATCGACCGGCTGCTCGACGCCATCCGCGCCGAAGGCGGCCCGGCCTATGCGCACCGTCAGATCGACCCGCGGCCCAACGAGGACGGCGGCGAGCCCGGCGGCAACATCCGCCAGGTGCTGCTGTTCAACCCGGCGCGCGTACGCTTCGTCGATCGCCCCGCCCCGCGGGATGCCGGGGGCGTGTCGGTCCTACGCACCGCCCGCGGACCGGCGCTGAACGCCTCACCCGGGCGCATCGCGCCGGAACACCCGGCATTCCGCGCCAGCCGCAAGCCGCTGGCCGCGCAGCTCACGTTCAACGGACACACGCTCTTCGTGATCGCCAACCACTTCGCATCGAAGTGGCGAGATCCACCCGCGTGGGGCCGGTTCCAGCCGCCCGTGTCCACCACCGAGCCGCAGCGCGTCGGGCAGGCGGGCGTGGTGGCCGACTTCGTGCGCACCCTGCTGGCCGTCGACCCGCAGGCCAAGGTCGCTGTGCTCGGCGATCTGAACGACCACGAGTCCTCCAACACGCTGAAGACGCTGGAGCGCGCACCGCTGGTGAACCCTGCGCTGCGGCTGCCCGTCGCCGACCGCTACACCTACATCCACCAAGGCGAAGCCCGGATGCTCGACCACGCGCTCGTGAGCCGTGCGTTGGCCCAGGGCGCCGATCCGGCGCTCGACGCGGTGCATGTCAACGCCGCGTTCGCCGAAGCGGCCAGCGATCACGACCCGGTGCTGCTGCGACTCACGCTGCCCGCCGCGGCTGTACGCAGCACTGGTGCGGCTTTCGACGCCATGCGGAAGTCGAGATGAGGATGGCACCGAGAGTTGCCCGCACAACCCGGCGATGTCCCGCGAAGTGTTGAACTCATGAGCTGAGGTGGCGGCTCCTTTGACCCGCATGTGACCATGCGGGTTTGCCTAGCAAGCAACCAAAGGAGCCACCGAAATGAAGTCTCGCATGAAGCCCGCGCTGCGGGTTGTTCCTGCTGCGCAAGTGCAGCTGTCGCTGCCGATGGAGGGCGTGCTGCAGGACGTGAAGCATGCGTTCTACGGGCTGTGCATCAACGCCGGCAAGCAAGTGCTGGCGGCCATGATGGAAGCCAACAGGATTGAACTGTGTGGTCCCAAGGGCGTACCGGATCCCGAACGCCGCGCGGTGCGTGGCGGCAGCACGCGCAGCGCCGTACTGCAGCGAGCCTTCGCGAGGGTCTCGATGAGACGCTGACCGTCCAGGCCCTGGGCATCACCAGCGCGCTGTACCGCA
>CBINKC010000018.1:0-47351 GCA_966251135.1 uncultured Burkholderiaceae bacterium | reverse complement strand
GCGGTATTTCGCGCTGGTGAAGGTGGACCGCGTGAACGGCCTCACACCAGAGGAGAGCAAGCACAAGATCATGTTCGAGAACCTGACACCGCTCTTCCCCAAAGAGCAGTTCAGGCTTGAGCGCGACATCAGGGCCGACGAGAACATCACCAGCCGAATCGTTGACCTCATCGCGCCCATCGGCAAAGGCCAGCGCGCGCTGCTCGTTGCACCGCCCAAGAGCGGCAAGACCGTGATGATGCAGCACCTGGCACACGCGATCACAACCAACTACCCCGACGTCTACCTCATCGTGCTGCTCGTTGACGAGCGCCCCGAGGAGGTGACCGAGATGCAGCGCACGGTGCGCGGCGAGGTCATTAGCTCCACCTTTGACGAACCTGCTGCTCGGCACGTCCAGGTGGCCGAGATGGTGATCGAGCGCGCCAAGCGCCTTGTGGAACTGAGGAAGGATGTTGTCATCCTGCTCGACTCCATCACCCGCCTGGCGCGGGCCTACAACAACGTGCTGCCCTCCTCGGGCAAAGTGCTCACCGGCGGTGTGGACGCCAATGCACTACAGCGGCCCAAGCGCTTCTTCGGCGCGGCCCGCAACATTGAGGAAGGTGGCTCGCTCACGATCATCGGCACCGCGCTGGTTGATACAGGCAGCCGGATGGACGAGGTGATCTACGAAGAATTCAAGGGCACCGGGAATTGCGAGATCCACCTGGATCGCCGAATGTCGGAAAAGCGGGTCTACCCGTCGATCCTGCTGAACAAGTCAGGCACGCGCCGCGAGGAGTTGCTGCTCAAGCCTGAGATCCTCCAGAAGACCTGGATCCTGCGCAAGTTGCTCTACCCGATGGACGAGATCGAGGCAATGGAGTTCATCCTCGACAAGATGAAATCCACGAAGACCAACCTCGACTTCTTTGACATGATGCGGCGAGGTGGTTGAGCCTTGCGGCTATAATTTTTGGTTTTCCTCGACACGGAAAGTGCGCCGAATGGTTCGGCGTGGCTCCCGGTTTCTGACCAGAGGTCCGTCCATGAAAGAAGGCATCCACCCCACCTACCGCGAGGTCTGCTTCGTCGACCTGTCGAATGGTTTTCAGTTCGTCACGCGTTCTTGCGCGCAGACACGCGAAACGGTGAAGCTCGACGACGGCCGCGAACTGCCGTTGATCAAGCTCGAGACAACCAGCGAGTCGCATCCCTTCTACACCGGCACGCAAAAGAGCGTGGACAGCCTGGGCGGACGCGTTGAGAAGTTCCGCAACAAGTTCGCCCGCGTCGGTATCAGAAAGTAAGTCCAGGCGCGGCGCGCCAATTGCGAAAGGAAGGCAGCCCAGGCTGCCTTTTTTCATGCGCGCGGCGTTGCTGCATGATGCGCCGCTCGACATCGGCCGGTCCCTTTGAACTCGAACTCACCCAACCCCGCCCTCGTCACCCAGCGTGCAGCGCAACGCCTACCCAGGGTTGCGCTGCTGCTGTTCTGCGCGGCGTACGTCGTGCCGGGGCTGTTCGGCCGGGATCCGTGGCGCAACGCCGACATCACGGCCTTCGGCTACATGGTGAACTTGGCCGAGGGACGCTCTTCATGGTTCGCACCCATGGTCGCCGGCCTGCCATCTGCCGACACCGCATTGCTGCCTTACTGGATGGGTGCGTTGTTCGTGAAGGTACTGGAGCCCTGGCTCGGTGCGCCGCTCGCCGCGCGCATTCCCTTTGCACTACTGCTCGTCGCAACGCTGGTGCTGGTCTGGTACAGCACGTATCACCTCGCACGTACTGAGGCAGCGCAGCCACTGCCCTTCGCTTTCGGCGGTGAGGCCGACCCGGTGGACTATGCGCGTGCCATCGCTGATGGCGCCCTGCTCGCGCTTATCGCCACACTGGGTCTCCTGTTGCTCGGACACGAGACGACACCGGAACTGGCCCAACTGGCCAACGTTTCGCTGTACCTCTATGCCTTGTCAGCCACGCCATTTCGCGGCTGGGCACCGCGCATCGCCGTGCTGGTCGCTCTCCCTGCCCTGTCGGCAAGCGGAGCACCCTCCATATCGCTCGCCCTGGGTTTGGTCGGCATGGCCGTATGCGGCGCATCCGAACATGCACCTGCACGTCGCTTCGTGGCGTGGATCGCCTTGGCCACGGCGCTCGGCGCTCTGACCGCATGGCAGCTCGGGGGCTGGGCATGGCGACTGGGGAGCTACCGCTCAAGCGAACAGCTGGTCTCGCTGGGGCGGCTGCTCATCTGGTTCATGTGGCCAGCATGGCCGCTCGCCCTCTGGACCTTGTGGCGCTGGCGGCACCACTTGCTTCGCCGCCACATCGCGGTGCCACTCGGATGCGCACTGGTGAGCCTCGTCGCGTGTGTAGCCATGGGGGGCTCTGACCGCGCGTTGATGCTCGCCCTGCCCCCACTCGCGGTGCTTGCGTCGTTCGCCCTGCCGACGCTGCAACGAAGCACCGCCGCGGCCATCGACTGGTTCTCGGTGTTCTTCTTCAGCATCTGCGCGCTCATCATCTGGGTAATCTACGCTGCGATACAGACCGGCGTGCCACCCCGACCCGCCGCCAATGTGGCGAGACTAGTTCCTGGATTCGAGTCTCGTTTTTCGCTGGTAGCGCTCCTGTTCGCCGTGGCCGGTACCCTGGCCTGGCTGTGGCTCGTCCGCTGGCGCACGGGTCGTCACCGCCACGCGCTGTGGAAGAGCCTCATCCTCCCGGCGAGCGGCGTGGCCCTCTGCTGGCTGCTGCTCATGACCCTCTGGCTGCCCCTGCTCGACTACGCGCGCAGCTACCGGGTGCTCATCGAACGTATCCGCCCCCATATCCCGGCACAGTCGTGCATCTCCGCCCCCCATCTGCCGCGCGGACAACTGGTCGCACTCGAGCACTTCGGCGGCTGGCGTGTGGACGGCGTATCGCCACCGGCGACCAGCGGCTGCACGTTCCTCTTGCGCTTGGAGCCGCGCGACCGGGTATTGGACCCACCTGCTGACTGGACGCTTGTGGCCCGGGAACGGCGGCCAAACGACCGCGACGAGGTGACCGCAATCTATCGACGTGGAGAGTGAGATCCGCCGGCAGCCACCCGGTCGTCGGAACGCTCGGCATCCCCTGCGTGTGCCACGGCTCGAATCCGCACCGCGGGCAGCACCAGTGTGAAGCTGGAGCCCTTGCCGGGCTCGCTGGCCATTTCCAGTTCACCGCCGTGCCGCTGGACGACGTGCTTGACGATCGACAAACCTAGTCCCGTTCCGCCAGTGTCGCGGGATCGGCTGCCGTCGACACGGTAGAAACGCTCAGTCAATCGCGGAAGATGATCGCGCGATATACCTATGCCGGTATCGCGCACGTCGACCTCCCCTGCCCCATCGCCGCGCAGCGTAAATGACACGTCAACGCGGCCGCCGGTGGGCGTATAGCGCACGGCATTGCTCACCAGGTTGCCGACTGCGCTCAGCAGTTCCGACTCCGCGCCTGCCACCAGCCAGCCTTCACCGCCGCTGAACGACAAGGCGTGCCGCCCCGCAGAGAGGGCTTCGGCATCAGCCAGCGCATGGGCCAGGAGCTTGCTGATAGGCACCCACCGATCGCCCGCAGGACGAGGGCTGCCTTCGAGTTGGGCCAGGGTGAGCAGGTCGCCGACGAGGGCCTGCATGCGTTTCGTTTGCTGCGACATCAGTTCCAGTACTCGCCGGAGCTCCACCTCGGTCAGCGACAGGTTGCCCATGGTCTCGATGAAGCCGGCCAGCACCGTGAGCGGCGTTCTGATCTCGTGCGAGACATTGGCCACGAAGTCGCGCCGCATGGCATCTGTGCGCTCCCTCTCGGTGATGTCCTGGGACAGCAGCAGTTTCTTGCCCTCCCCATACTCCCGCACAGCGACCGATACGGTGCCGCCCGACCCCGAGGCGATGAACGTCACGGGTGCTGTGAAGTCGGCCGCCTGGAGATACGAGACAAACCCCGGCGCGCGGACGAGATTGGTAATCGGCTGGGCACGGTCGCGCAGGGGATCGAGCGCGAAGTGGTCCGCCGCGACGCGGTTGCACCACTCGATCTGGTCCCCTTGATCGAGAAGCAGCACGCCGTTGGGCGACGCCTCGATGGCAGAGAGGAACTCATCCAGGCGCGCACTCTCGGTTCGTATACGTCGCTCCAGTAGCCGCACCGCCCGCTCGACGCGATAGCCGACCTCGCCCCAGAAACCGGCATCGCGCGGTGCAGCGCCTTCCATCTGCCCACGCAGCCATTCCATGAAGCGATGCGCTCGCCATGCATCGCGAAGTGCATGCAGGAAAACGGCCCCTGCAGCGCCGGTCACCGCGCCCAGAGTGGGCACCCGCCACAGGAGCCCCGCAAGCAGACCAATTAGCGCACCCACGACAGCGATGAGCACGGCCGCCAGCAGGCGGGGAAACAACCAACCCATGGGAAAAATGATCAGAGCCCGCGGTTTCAGTCCGAGAGTGCGGAAACCTGCCGAGCAAGCCTATACCCGGCTCCGCGAACCGTCTCGATCATTCGAGAGCAGTTCACCGGCTCCAGCGCCTCGCGCAGGCGCTTGACGTGCACGTCGACCGTACGCTCCTCGATGAAGACGTGGTCTCCCCACACGCGGTCCAAGAGCTGCGCGCGGCTGTGCACACGCTCGGGATGCGTCATGAAGAAGTGCAACAGGCGGAACTCGGTGGGGCCGATGCGAACTTCATGCTGCTCCCGCGTCACCCTCCGGGTGGCGGGATCCAGCCTGAGGCCGCCCACCTCGACCGCACTGTCCAAGGCCTCGGGGGCTCTGCGGCGCAGCACCGCCCGAATGCGCGCCAGCAACTCATTGGTCGAGAACGGCTTGACGAGGTAGTCGTCGGCCCCTGCGTCGAGCCCCGCCACCTTGTCGGCCTCCTCCGATCGAGCGGTCAGCATGATGATGGGCAGCTCACGGGTGCGCTGCTGGGTGCGCCATGTCCGGGCCAGAGTGACGCCGCTCTGGCCCGGAAGCATCCAGTCAAGCACCACGAGGTCCGGCAGCACGGCGTCCACTTCGTAACGAGCCTGGTCAGCGCTGGCGGCCATGGTCACTTCGTAACCGGCATGGCGCAGATTCAGGGCGATCAGCTCGGCGATCGCGGGTTCGTCCTCGACAACCAGGATGCGGCTCATGTCGATGCTCCCCATCACCGCATCAAGTTCTCGATGGTGGCCACCGGGTTGTGGCGAACATCGGTGCCTTTGACAACGTAGATGATGACCTCCGCGAGGTTCTTGGCATGGTCGCCCACGCGCTCGATCGCCTTGGCGACAAACACCAGGTCGATGCTCGACGAAATCGTGCGCGGGTCCTCCATCATGAACGTGATGAGCTTGCGCAGAAGTCCCTCGAACTCCTGGTCGATCTGATCGTCTTGCTTGAGCACCTCCAGGGCCTTCTCGGTATCCAAGCGGGCAAAAGCGTCGAGCGCCTTGCGCAACTGTTTGGTCGCCAGCTCGGACTCGAACACCAGGTCGGTCACTGGCAGCCGAAGCCGGCTCGACACACCGCTTTCGATCAGACGCTGCACGGTGCGCGCCACGCGGGCCGCCTCGTCGCCCACGCGCTCGAGGTTGGCGATGGTTTTGCTGATGGCAATCAACAAACGCAGGTCACGGGCAGTGGGTTGGCGTCTCGCGATGATGGTGGACAAATCACGGTCGATCTCCACTTCCATCGAATTGACGGTCTCCTCGCGGGCGAGGACCTGCAATGCGATGTCAGCGCTGAAGTGGGTGAGCGCCTCGACGGCCTGGGCAACCTGGGATTCGACCAGGCCGCCCATTTCCAGCACGCGGGTGGAGATGCCGCTCAGTTCGGCATCGAATTGGGTGGACAGATGCTTGTCGCTCATGGTCATGGCCCTCTCGAAGGCACCAGGCGTCAGCCGAAGCGCCCGGTGATGTAGTCCTCGGTATCCTTTTTCCTGGGTTTCATGAACAGATCTGCCGTGGGTCCGAACTCGATCAGGTCGCCCAGATACATGTACGCGGTGTAGTCCGAGGTGCGCGCGGCCTGCTGCATGTTGTGCGTCACGATCACGACCGTGTAGTCGCTCTTGAGCTCATGGATGAGCTCCTCGATCTTGCCGGTGGAAATGGGGTCCAGCGCGGAGCAAGGCTCGTCGAGGAGCAGCACTTCGGGCTTGATCGCGATGCCGCGCGCGATGCACAAGCGCTGCTGCTGTCCGCCCGATAGACCGGCGCCGCTTTGGTTGAGCTTGTCCTTGACTTCGCTCCAGAGCGCCGCCTTCTTCAGCGCCCACTCGACGCGCTCGTCCATCTCGATGCGCGGCAGCGTCTCGAACAGCCGTACCCCGAAAGCGATGTTGTCGTAGATCGACATCGGAAACGGCGTGGGCTTCTGGAACACCATGCCCACCTTGGCCCGGATCAGCGACACATCGCGCTTGGTGCGCAGGATGTCCTCGCCATCGAGCAGGATCTCCCCTTCGGCGCGCTGTTCGGGATACAGCTCAAACATCCGGTTGAATGTGCGCAGCAGAGTCGACTTGCCACAGCCCGAGGGGCCGATGAAGGCCGTGACCTTCTTCTCCGGGATGTCGAGGTTGACGTGCCTGAGCGCTTGAAAGCTACCGTAGTAGAAGCTGAGGTTGCGCACCGAAAGCTTTGCCCTTTCGGTAAGCGGGAGTTCGACTTTCGCGTCCATGGATCTCAAAACCTTCTGCGACTACTTCTGCCGGAACATGATGCGGGCCAGGATGTTGAGCGCCAACACCCCGAGCGTGATGAGAAACACACCGGCCCACGCCAGCTTCTGCCAGTTGTCATAGGGGCTCATGGCGAACTTGAAGATGGTGACGGGCAAGCTTGCCATGGGCTCGGCCAAGCTCCAGGTCCAGAACTGGTTGGACAGCGCGGTGAAGAGCAGCGGCGCCGTCTCACCGGCGATTCGCGCGAAGGCCAGCAGCACTCCTGTGACCACGCCTGCACGGGCGGCCTTCAGAGTGACGAGCGTGATGACCTTCCACTTCGGCGTGCCCAGCGCATAGGCGGCCTCCCGCAATGCGTTGGGGACCAACGCGAGCATGTTCTCCGTGGTGCGGATCACCACGGGGATCACGATCAACGACAAGGCCAGCACTCCAGCCAGGGCGGAGAAGCTCCTCATGCGAGACACCACCATCGCGTAGATGAACAGGCCGATGACAATGGACGGCGCTGACAGCAGGATGTCATTGATGAAGCGGGTGAGCTGCCCCAGCCAGCCCTTCTGGCCGTACTCGGCGAGGTAGATGCCGGCGAGTACGCCCACGGGCGTGCCCACCAGCGTCGCCAGCGACACCATGACCAACGAGCCGAAGATGGCGTTGGCCAGACCGCCCGAGTCGGCCTGGGGTGGCGGCGTCATTTCCGTAAAGGTGACCAAACTCAGTCCGCCCAGGCCCAGCCGCACAGTCTCGATCAGTATCCAGGCCAGCCAGAACAGACCGAAGGCCATGGCCGACATCGACAGCGTCAGTGCGATCGCATTGACCCGCTTGCGCCGCCGATGCTTCGCCAACCGGGCCGATTCGGCGAAGTTCAATGTCGCGCTCATGTCCGCACACCTTCGCCCTTGCGCAGTTGCGCCAGCAAAATCTTGGACAGGACAAGCACGACGAAGGTGATGAAGAACAACACGAGACCCAGGTAGATCAACGAAGCCTGGTGCAGGCCCTCGCCTGCTTCCGCAAACTCGTTGGCGAGCGCTGAGGTGATGCTGTTGGCGGCCTCGAACAGTGAAGGGCTGCTCAGCTGGTTGAAGTTGCCAATGACGAATGTGACTGCCATCGTCTCACCGAGCGCCCGCCCCAGCCCAAGCATGATGCCGCCGATGACCCCGGTCTTGGTATATGGCAGCACCACCTTGAACACCACCTCCCAGGTGGTGGAGCCGAGTCCGTAGGCTGACTCCTTAAGCATCGCCGGGGTAACCTCGAACACGTCGCGCATCACGGCAGCGATGAAAGGAATGATCATGATCGCCAGGATGATTCCCGCCGACAGGATGCCGATGCCCACCGGGGCGCCGGACACGAGTTCCCTGAGCACCGGCGTGTCCCCCAGCAGACGTTGCAGTGGCTGCTGCACAAACTGAGACAACACGGGGCTGAAGACCAGCAATCCCCACATGCCATACACGATGGATGGCACAGCCGCCAGCAGTTCAATGGCGACCCCCAGCGGCCGGCGCAGCCAACCGGGCGCCAGTTCGGTCAGGAACAACGCGATGCCGAAGCTCACGGGGACCGCAATCACCAACGCGATAAACGAGGTGACCAGTGTGCCGTAGATCATGACCAGGCCGCCGTAGCGGTCCTGCACGGGATCCCACTCGCTGTGCCAAAGAAACCCGAGACCATAGGCCTGGATGGCAGGCGCGGCACCGATGATCAGCGAAACGATGATCCCGGCCAGCAGCAGCAAGGTCAAAATTGCCGCGCTGTGGGCCATTAGCGAGAACAACCTGTCTGCCCAGGGACCAGCCGTTCGCGTGGCAGGTGGCCGCCCGAGTGGCCGGGATCGCGGCATGGCATCAGGGTCTTGACGAGATGCAGGGAAAGTAACCGCCACGCTGGCTCCAAACGAACAGGCGGCGGGTGCACAAGGCGCCCGCCGCAGGGATTCAGACAATGATCGACCGGATCACTTAGATGCGACAACCTTGCCCGACGTGTCCTTGATCGCTGTCCACTGCTTGCGGACAGCATCCTTCACTGCACCAGGCAGGGGGACATAGTCGAGGTCATCGGCCATCTTGTCGCCCTGTGTGTAGGCCCAGTCGAAGAACTTGAGCGCAGCCGCCGCTTGAGCGGGCTTGTCCTGCGCCTTATGCATCATGATGAAGGTGGCGCCAGAAATGGGCCAGGTGGACTTGCCGGGCTGATCGGTCAGGATCTGGTAGAAGCTCTTATTCCAGTCTGCACCCGCGGCAGCGGCCTTGAAGTTGTCTCCGTCGGGGGAGACAAACTGGCCGTCCTTGTTCTTCAGCTGCACATACGTCATCTTGCTTTGCTTGACGTAGGCGTACTCCACATAGCCGATGGAGTTCGGTAGCCGGTTGACGAATGCCGCCACGCCTTCGTTGCCCTTGCCACCCGCGCCGATGGGCCAGTTCACCGCCGTGCCCTCACCCACTTTCTGCTTCCACTCGCTATTCACCTTCGACAAGTAGTTGGTGAACACGAAGCTGGTGCCCGAACCATCTGCGCGACGCACCACGGAGATGGTGGCATCGGGCAACGGCAGGCCCGGATTGAGGGCCGCGAGTGCGGCGTCGTTCCACTTGGTGACCTTGCCCAGGTAGATGTCTCCCAGCACCTGGCCGGTGAGCTTGATTTGCCCGGGCTGGATCCCCTGGATGTTGACCACCGGCACGACGCCACCGATGACGGTGGGGAACTGCACCAAACCATCTTTAGCGAGTTCCTCATCTGACAGGGGCATGTCGGAAGCCCCGAAGTCGACCGTCTTGGAGCGGATCTGCTTCAGCCCCGCACCCGAGCCCACCGACTGGTAATTGATGCGTGCACCCGTCGCCTTGTGGTAGGCATCAGCCCACTTGGCGTACAGGGGGGCGGGGAAGGTAGCGCCAGCCCCCGTGACATCTTGAGCGGCAGCAGGGAAGACGAGGCCGCACAACGATGTGGCGGCCAGAAGCGGACATAGCAGTCGGAGCGTCATGGGAGAACCTTCTTTAGAGGCAGGTTTACGATGGGCAGGACTTTAGGAACCGGACGTGACAACTGCGTGACAGAATCCCCATGATTTGTGACACAGCATCCCGCCGTACACACCGCTTTCTCGCCCCTGTCATCCTCCCGTCAGCCGCGCAAGGTCGCGGCCAGACGCTCCGCGCACGACTTCGCCACCTGGGCATCGCGCGCTTCCACCATCACTCGCACCAAGGGCTCCGTCCCTGACGGTCGGATCAGCACGCGTCCGTGCCCCCCGAGTTCACGCTCGACTGCCGTCTTCATCTCGGCCAGCATCCGGCTCGCCTTCCAGTCTTGGCCCGAGGCGAGCCGCACGTTGATCAGGCATTGGGGAAACAGGTTAACGCCCGACAGGAGCTCTGGCAGACTGCACCCGGCCCGAGCCACCGCCTGCAGCACCTGAAGCGCGCTGACGATCCCATCGCCGGTTGTGTGCTTGTCCAGTGCCAGGAGGTGGCCCGAACCTTCTCCCCCCAGGAGCCAGCCACGCGCAACCAGCTCCTCCAGCACGTAGCGGTCTCCGACCTTGGCGCGCACGCATGCCACGCCTCGTTCACGCAGCGCAAGTTCCACTGCCATGTTCGTCATCAATGTCCCGACGACACCCGACACGGCCTGAGCCTGCGCCAGACGGTCATGCACCATCACGTACAGCAGCTCATCACCGTTGTACAGCCGTCCCTCGCGGTCGACCAACTGCAGCCGATCGGCATCGCCATCAAGGGCAACCCCATAGTCCGCGCCCTTCTCGCGCACCATAGTGACCAGGCTTGTCGGCGCCGTCGCACCCACGCCGGCATTGATGTTGAACCCGTCAGGCCTGCACCCAATGCACTCCGTCTCGGCGCCCAGTTCGTGGAAGACCGCCGGCGCGATGTTGTACGCAGCTCCATGCGCCGCGTCGATGACGATCTTCAGTCCTTTCAGGGAGAGATCGGCCGAGAATGTGTTCTTGCAGAACTCGATATAGCGACCGCCTGCATCGTCCAGCCGCCTTGCCCTGCCGAGGTGGGCCGAATCCGCCCACTGCGGGCTCTCACCCAGCGCGGCCTCCACCTCCTGCTCCCAAGCATCGGGCAGCTTCTCTCCGCGTGCGGAGAAGAACTTGATGCCGTTGTCGCCAAACGGATTGTGCGATGCACTGATAACGACACCCAGGCTTTGTCGCAGGGCACGGGTAAGGTAGGCCACGCCAGGTGTCGGCAGCGGGCCCGTGAGCAACACGTCCACCCCGGCAGCGGCAAAACCCGCCTCCAGGGCCGACTCGATCATGTAGCCCGAGATGCGGGTGTCCTTGCCGATCAGCACGCTTGGACGCGATTCGCTGCGCCTGAGCACTCGGCCCACCGCATGCCCCAGGCGCAACATGAAATCGGGAGTGATCGGCTCCTGACCGACGGTGCCCCGGATACCGTCGGTGCCGAAGTAGGTTCTGCTCATGGAATGGGGTGTGAGAAGGGTGGCAGATTGTCGGCCATCAGGCCAGGCCGGCCGCCCCCCACACCTTGAGTGCATCGACGGTCGCAGCCACGTCGTGCACCCGTAGCACGCGCGCGCCCTGGCGCACTGCAGCCAGGGCAGCGGCCACGCTGGGCACGAGCCGCTCGCCCGCCGCGCGCCCAGTCACCTTGCCCAGGGAGCCCTTGCGCGACCACCCGACCAGCAGCGGATAGCCCATCCGCAGCAACTCCGCCTGACGACACAGCAGTTCGAAATTGTGTGCCGTGGTCTTGCCGAAGCCGACACCCGGATCAAGCACGATGCGCTCGCCGGCAACACCGTGCTGGCGTAGTGTGTATGCACGCTCAGACAGGAAGGCGCCGACTTCCGCCACCACATCGCCGTAGCACGGATCATCCTGCATCGACTGCGGATCTCCTCGCATGTGCATCAGACACACTCCGCAGTCCGGATGCCCGGCCACCAGCTCCAGCGCCCCAGGCGCCCGCAGCGCGCAAATATCGTTCACGATGTCTACGCCGCACTCCAGCGCTGCCCGCATCACCTCCGGCTTTGCCGTGTCCACCGAGACCGGGCAGCCCAGCTTCAGGGCAGCCTCCAGGACGGGAAGCACGCGATCCAGCTCAACCTGCACCGGCACGGGAGTAGCGCCGGGCCGGCTGGACTCGCCGCCGATGTCCAGGATATCGGCGCCCTCCTCCAGCAACTGTTCGCAATGAGCGAGCGCGGAGGACGCGTCCGCGTGCTCACCTCCGTCGGAGAAGGAGTCGGGTGTGACGTTCACGATCCCCATGACCTTCGCTTGGGTGAGGTCGATACGAAAACGTGTCGTGTGCCAGTGCATGCCTGCTCCTGAAACGAGAACGGGGCCGAAGCCCCGTGTGAACTTGAACTAACGCCGCCTTGTCAGGCCGTGGCTGGCTGGCCGTCCGTGCTGACGGGAGGCGTGGCACCGCCTGGTTTGTTCGAGGAGGGTGTCCAGTCCTTCGGGGGGCGCGGCGGGCGACCGTTCATGATGTCGTCCACCTGCTCGCCGTCGATGGTTTCCCACTCCAGCAGCGCCTGCGCCATGGAATGCATCTTGTCTTTGTTCTCCTCGATGAGCCTGCGGGCGACCGCATACTGCTCGTCTATGATCCGACGCACCTCGGCATCGACGCGCTGCATGGTTTCCTCGGACATGTTCGTGGTCTTGGTCACCGAGCGACCGAGAAAGACTTCGCCCTCGTTCTCGGCGTACACCATCGGGCCCAGTGCATCACTCATGCCGTAGCGCATGACCATGTCTCGAGCCAGCTGCGTGGCCCTCTCGAAATCGTTGCTCGCGCCAGTGGTCATCTGATTCATGAACACCTCCTCGGCGATCCGGCCACCGAAGAGCATAGAGATGCGGCTCAGGATGCGGACCTTATCGGTGCTGTAACGATCGCCTTCCGGCAGATACATGGTTAGGCCCAGCGCACCGCCGCGCGGGATGATCGTTACCTTGTGCACCGGATCGGTCTTCGGCAGCAAGCGCGCCACCAAGGCGTGCCCCGCCTCGTGATAGGCAGTATTGCGGCGCTCTTCCTCGTCCATGACCATGGACTTGCGCTCAGTTCCCATCATGATCTTGTCCTTGGCGCGCTCGAAGTCGATCATCTCGACCACGCGGGCGTTGCGACGTGCAGCGAAGAGAGCAGCCTCATTCACCAGATTCGCGAGGTCCGCCCCCGAGAAGCCTGGCGTACCCCGCGCAAGGATATCTGCCTTCACGTCCTGACCCAGCGGCACCTTGCGCATATGCACGTTGAGGATCTGCTCGCGGCCACGAACATCGGGCAGCGTGACATAAACTTGGCGATCAAAGCGACCCGGGCGCAGCAGTGCGGGATCCAGGATGTCGGGCCGATTGGTCGCGGCCATGACAATCACACCCAGGTTGGTCTCAAAACCGTCCATCTCGACGAGCATCTGGTTCAACGTCTGCTCGCGCTCATCGTTGCCTCCACCCAGGCCCGCACCCCGATGCCGCCCGACAGCGTCGATCTCGTCCACAAAGATGATGCACGGAGCACTCTTTTTGGCCTGCTCAAACATGTCTCGCACGCGAGCCGCACCGACCCCCACGAACATCTCGACGAAGTCGGAGCCGGAGATGCTGAAAAACGGAACCTTGGCCTCCCCGGCGATGGCCTTGGCCAGGAGTGTCTTGCCGGTACCCGGCGGGCCGACCAGGAGCACGCCACGCGGAATGCGACCACCCAGCTTCTGAAACTTCTGTGGATCCTTGAGGAAGTCGACCAGCTCCTTCACCTCTTCCTTGGCCTCGTCGCAGCCGGCAACGTCAGCGAAGGTGGTGCTGTTGTTGGCCTCATCGAGCATGCGCGCCTTGGACTTTCCAAAGCTGAATGCACCGCCCTTGCCGCCCCCCTGCATCTGGCGCATGAAGTAGATCCACACGCCGATGAGCAACAGCATCGGACCCCACGAGACGAGAATGCTCATCAGGATCGACGGCTCCTCACGGGGCTTCACGTCGAACTTGACCCCGTTGCTGATGAGATCACCCACCAGGCCACGGTCGAGGTACGTGGCGGTGGTGCGCAGTTCCTTATCGTCGTTCGTGCGCGCCTTGATCTCGGTGCCGCTAGGCCCTTCCTGGAGTTGGACGCTCTTGATGCGCTTGCTGCGCACCTCCTCAAGGAAGTCGGAATAGCCGATCTCGTTGGCCCGCGCCGTGCCGCGATCGAACTGCTTGAACACAGTGAACAGCACGAGAGCGATCACCAGCCAAACAGCGATTTTCGAGAACCATTGATTGTTCACCGCGGCTCCTTTTCCGGGTCCAAAATTCCAAGCCCGACCGCATGCCACGGGCTTCCTCGGCATGTGCGGACGATTCTATGCGAGTCAAGCCACGGCCACCCCCTCGGATCACCCGGTTGGTCAAGGTGCATCGGCGCCTGTCGAACGCTTCTTCGCCATATCGGCGCGGCCCTCGGCCGCCTTGAGACCGATACCAACCAGAAAGGTTTCAGACGATTTGTCCCGGGAGGCCTTGGGTTTGATCGCCTTCACGTGGCAAAAATGTTCCTTGAAAAGCTTGACGAGCTGGCTGTAGCCGCTGCCGTGGAACACCTTGCAGACCAGCGCCCCCTGGGCGCACAGGTGCCGGCCCGAGAAGTCCACCGCGATCTCCACCAAGTGTGAGATACGCGCCGAATCGGCGCTGGCGATGCCCGACAGGTTGGGCGCCATGTCCGAAACCACAACATCCACAGGGCGGCCAGCAATCGTCTCCTCGAGCCGAGCCAGCACTGACTCCTCGCGGAAGTCACCGTGGATGAACGTCACGCCATCGATGGGCTCGAAGTCTAGGATATCGAGTGCGATGATCGTGCCCGTCGGCGGGCACGCGGTGCTGCCAGTGACGCGTTGTGCGAAACGCAGCCGGACATACTGGCTCCAAGCCCCCGGAGTAGCGCCGAGATCCACCACCAACTGGCCCGGGCGCAGCAGCTTCAGTTCCTCGTCGATCTCCTTGAGCTTGTATGCCGCGCGCGAGCGGTACCCTTCTTTCTGGGCCAGCTTGACATAAGGGTCGGTCAGGTGGTCGTGCAACCACGCCCGGTTGACTTTGCGGCTCTTGGTCTTCGTCTTCATGCGGCGTTCATAATAGGTTGATGCCAGCCATTCAATTGACCATCGCCCAGCGCAAGGAAAAACGCGCGCAGGCCCACCATCTGCATCCCGTTGTGCACATCGGCAGCGAGGGCCTAAGCCCTGCTGTCCTGAAGGAGGCCGATGCCGCGCTCAGCGCTCACGGGCTCATCAAGGTACGCGTGTTCTCCGATGATCGCGACGCACGGGAGCAAATGCTCGCGACCCTCGCAGAGGAACTGGGAGCCGCCCCGATCCAGCACATTGGCAAGCTGCTGGTACTGTGGCGCCCGGTACCGGACAAACCTCCGGTGGAGCGCGAGGACCGTCTGCCCGGACCGCGCTTGGTGAAGCTCGTCAAGTTCTCCAAGAGCGGCAACCACCGCCCCCAAGTAAAGACCGTCAAAGTCCTCGGAAACCAGCGCATAGCGGCCGGGGGCGCACTCAAGCGGGTCAAGCGCCGCATGAGTAGCGTAAAAAAGACGGGAGGCAGCTGACCGACGATACTCAGGGACGCGCGAGGCGCCACGCCACCACGGACACCACTGTGAGCTTCAAGCCATAGAAGGCGGCCGAGGCGCCATGCAGTGCGGCGAAGGACCATGGCCCCTGCCCGGCCCTTGCCGCGATCATCATAGGCTGCAGTGCGAAATAGCCCGCCACGGTACAGAACAGCGCCCCCAATACGAGCAGCATGTCCGTACTGAGCACCGAGCCGGCGCCCGCTTTTGCCCTCGCCCGAGCCATTCGCCGAAGCATCAAGAACAGCGCGACCGCCACGGCCAAGCCTAGATAGGCCTCTTGCGCGAACATGCGACCGGCAATGCGACCGGCAAGCTCGGGCACGGTCACCGTGAAGGCGGCCGGTGCCCCTATGGCACCAATACCCCACAGGAGGCCGGCCCAGAGGCCTGCCAGCCAGGCAGCCCAGCGCGCGGCATTCATGCTTCAAACGTAGCGGACTTCAACGATCTCGTAGCTCTTGACGCCACCGGGCGCCTGCACGTCAGCCACATCACCCGCTTCTCTTCCGATGAGGGCGCGCGCGATGGGGGAACTGATTGAGATGAGACCCTGCTTGAGGTCGGCTTCGTCGTCCCCGACGATCTGGTAAGTCACCTGCGTACCGGTGTGTTCGTCCTCGAGGTCCACGGTGGAGCCGAAAACAACCTTGCCTCCCGCATCAAGCGCAGAGGGATCGATGATCTGCGCGGCCGCAAGCTTGCCCTCGAGCTCGTTGATGCGGCCTTCAATGAAGCCTTGCTTGTCTTTGGCCGCCTCATACTCGGCGTTCTCCGACAGGTCGCCCTGTGCGCGAGCTTCGGCGATGGCCTGGATGACGGCATGGCGCTCAACCGACTTTAGTCGTTGCAGCTCCTCCTTGAGCTTCTCTGCACCTCGTCTAGTGATCGGAATAGTGACCATGTGGAACCTTGCAGCAAAAATGAAGCCGCCGCCAGGAGCACCGGCGGCGGCCGTTTTCGAATGAGTGCGCCGAAGTTTAGTGCAAGTGGTCACCCAGCTGCTGATGCAACTCCTGCAGGGACATGACGACCAAATCGCTCTGGTGCTTCATCCCCTCCACGGCGGCCTCGCACCCCGCCATGCTGGTGTAGTACGTCACCCGGTTGGCGAGTGCGGCCTGGCGAATGTGCCGGGAGTCTGCGATGGCTGTGCGGGTTTCGTCCACCGTCGTGAACACGAGCTGGATCTCGCCAGCCTTGACCATATCGACGATGTGCGGCCGCCCATCCTTCACCTTGTGCACCACCTTGACCGGCACACCACCTTGCGTGATTGCCGCAGCCGTCCCCTTGGTGGCAACAAGCTGAAAGCCCAACTGGTGCAGGTCTCGCGCGACTGCCACCGCTCGAGCCTTGTCACCGTTCTTGACGGTGATGCACACCGTGCCCTTACTCGGAAGCCGTGAACCCGCGCCAAGCTGGCTCTTGAGCATGGCTTCGCCGAAAGTGCGGCCGCTGCCCATGACTTCACCCGTGGAACGCATTTCCGGCCCCAGGATGGGATCGACGCCCGGAAACTTGTTGAAGGGGAACACGGCCTCCTTGACACTGAAGTACGGCGGTACCACCTCGCGAGGCGGCCGACCGCCGACACTCTTTTGCTCTGCAAGCATCTGGCCCACCATACAGCGCGCGGCGATCTTGGCAAGAGGCTGGCCCGTTGACTTGGACACGAATGGCACCGTGCGCGAGGCGCGAGGGTTCACCTCCAGCACATACACCACAGGGTCACCACCCTCGGTCTGGATCGCGAACTGGACGTTCATGAGACCCTTGACGTTGAGGGCGCGCGCCATGAGCCGGGTCTGCCGGCGCAGTTCCTCCTGCAACGATTCCGGCAGGGAGTAAGGGGGGAGCGAGCACGCCGAATCACCGGAGTGGATACCAGCCTGCTCCACGTGCTCCATGATCCCGGCAATCATCACACCGTCTGGTCGGTCCGTGCCATCGGCGATGCAGTCGACGTCAACCTCGATGGCGTCGTCGAGGAAACGGTCGAGCAGCACGGGAGATTTTTCGCTGACCTTGACCGCCTCCCGCATGTAACGCTCGAGATCCTTGTCGCCGTGCACGATCTCCATCGCACGACCTCCAAGCACATAGCTCGGGCGCACCACGAGCGGATAACCGATCTCGTGCGCCATCTCTAGTGCCTGCTCCTCGGTGCGCGCCGTGCGGTTCGGCGGCTGCCGCAGCCCCAGTTCGTGCAGCAGCTTCTGGAAACGCTCACGGTCCTCGGCGATATCGATGCTGTCCGGCGTGGTCCCCACGATTGGCACGCCGGCACGTTCCAGGTCGAGCGCCAGCTTGAGGGGCGTCTGGCCGCCGAACTGCACGATCACACCCGCAGGCTTCTCCTTGTCGACGATCTCAAGCACGTCCTCAAGCGTTACCGGTTCGAAGTACAGGCGATCGGAGATGTCGTAGTCAGTGGAAACCGTCTCGGGATTGCAGTTGACCATGATGGTTTCGTAGCCATCCTCACGCATTGCAAGGGCAGCGTGGACGCAACAGTAGTCGAACTCGATCCCCTGGCCGATGCGGTTCGGTCCACCGCCAAGCACCATGATCTTCTTGCGGCCGGTGGGCTCAGCCTCGCACTCTTCCTCGTACGTCGAATACATGTAGGCCGTCTGCGTGGCGAACTCCGCAGCGCACGTATCCACCCGCTTGTACACGGGGCGCACACCGAGCGAATACCGGCGGGCACGAACCTCATGCTGGTTCGTGCCCAGCAGCTTGCCCAACCGGCGATCGGAGAAGCCCTTCTGCTTGAGTCGACGCAGCTCGTCGGCCGACAGCGACGCCAGCGGGCGCTCGGCGAGCGCCGCCTCGGTGCAGACGAGGTCTTCGATCTGCGCCAGGAACCACCGGTCGATGGCGGTTTCTTCGAACACCTCGTCAAGGGTCATGCCGAGGCGGAAGGCATCGGCCACGTAAAGGATGCGCTCGGGGCCGGGCTCGCCGATCTCCTGGACGATCTCCTCGCGGTCTGTGCTGCGCTCGGTGAGGCCGTCAATGCCGGTCTCGAGGCCGCGCAGCGCCTTCTGAAAACTCTCCTGGAAAGTGCGGCCCATGGCCATGACCTCACCCACCGACTTCATCTGCGTGGTCAGGCGGGAGTCGGCGGCCGGAAACTTTTCGAACGCGAAGCGCGGAATCTTGGTGACGACGTAGTCGATGCTGGGTTCGAAACTGGCCGGCGTGGCGCCGCCAGTGATGTCATTTCGCAACTCGTCGAGGGTGTAGCCCACCGCCAGCTTGGCCGCAACCTTTGCGATGGGGAACCCGGTCGCCTTGGATGCAAGAGCCGACGAACGCGACACGCGCGGATTCATCTCGATGACGATCACCCGGCCGTTCTGTGGGTTCACCGAGAATTGCACATTCGAGCCGCCGGTATCCACGCCGATCTCACGCAGGATCGCGATCGAGGCATCTCGCATCAGCTGGTACTCCTTGTCGGTCAGCGTCTGCGAAGGCGCAACGGTGATGGAGTCACCGGTATGGACGCCCATGGGATCAAGGTTCTCGATGGAGCATACGATGATGCAGTTGTCCGCCTTGTCGCGGACCACCTCCATCTCGAACTCCTTCCAACCAATGAGCGACTCCTCGATCAGCAGTTCATTAGTGGGCGACAGGTCGAGGCCACGCTTGCAGATCTCCTCGAACTCCTCGGGGTTGTAGGCAATGCCGCCACCAGTGCCGCCGAGCGTGAAGCTGGGACGGATCACCATGGGAAAGCCGGTACCGCCAATCTCCTGGCAGATTCGCTTCTGCACTGCCCAGGCCTCTTCCATCGAGTGCGCGATGCCACTCTTGGCCGACTGCAGCCCGATGCTGGTCATCGCGTCCTTGAACTTGAGGCGGTCTTCCGCCTTCTCGATGGCCTTCTCGTTCGCTCCAATCATCTCGACGCCGTACTTCGCGAGCACGCCATGGCGGTGAAGGTCGAGCGCGCAGTTGAGCGCCGTCTGCCCGCCCATGGTAGGCAGCACCGCGTCCGGCCTCTCCTTGGCAATGATCTTCTCGAGCACCTGCCACGTGATCGGCTCGATGTAGGTCGCATCGGCCATCTCCGGATCAGTCATGATGGTCGCAGGGTTGCTGTTGACCAGGATGACTCGGTAGCCCTCCTCACGCAGCGCCTTGCACGCCTGAGCGCCGGAGTAGTCGAACTCGCACGCCTGCCCAATCACGATGGGGCCGGCACCGATGATGAGGATGCTCTGGATGTCTGTGCGCTTGGGCATTTACTGGCCCTCCATCAGCGCAACGAAGCGGTCGAACAAGTAGGAGACGTCATGGGGTCCGGGTGAGGCTTCGGGATGGCCCTGGAAACAAAACGCAGGCTTGTCGGTGCGAGCCAGGCCCTGCAGCGTGCCATCGAACAGTGAGACATGGGTCGGCCTCAGGTTGGCAGGCAGGGTCTGGTCATCGACCGCGAAACCGTGGTTCTGGCTCGTAATGCTGACGCGGCCGGAATCCAGGTCCTTCACCGGGTGGTTCGCGCCGTGGTGCCCGAACTTCATCTTGAAGGTCCGCGCGCCAGACGCCAGGGCCATGATCTGGTGCCCCAGGCAGATGCCGAAGGTCGGGATGCCGGCGTCAATGATGTCGCGCGCGGCCTGGATGGCGTAGTCACAGGGCTGCGGGTCGCCCGGGCCGTTGGAAAGGAACACGCCGTCGGGTTTGTACTTCAGCACCTCCGCAGCCGGGGTCTGCGCCGGCACAACCGTGATGCGGCAGCCGCGGCTCGCCAACATGCGCAGGATATTGCGCTTTACCCCGAAGTCGTACGCCACGACGTGGTGGCGCGGTTCACACGCAACCCCGTAACCGCTGCCCAGAGACCATTCACCCTCGGTCCACTCGTAGGGCTCCTTCTCGCTCACCACCTTGGCGAGATCCAGGCCTGCCATGCTGGGCGCCGCCTGCGCGCGCGCTACCGCACGATCAATGTCCTGAGACGTAAGGCTGGCGCCGGCGGGCAAGGCGAGGACGCAGCCGTTTTGCGCGCCCTTAGTGCGCAGCAGTCTGGTGAGTCGACGGGTGTCGAGGTTGGCGATGGCAACCGTTCCTTCACGTTGCAGGTACTCAGGCAACGTCATGGAGAGGCGGAAGTTGGACTGGAGGATTGGCAGGTCCTTGATCACGAGGCCGGCTGCAAACACCTTCTTCGCCTCGACGTCTTCATGGTTGACGCCGTAGTTGCCTATGTGTGGATACGTCAGCGTGACGATCTGCTGGGCGTAGCTCGGATCGGTGATGATTTCCTGGTAGCCGGTCAGCGAGGTGTTGAACACCACTTCGCCAACAGTCTCGCCTGGGATCCCGATCGAACTGCCTTTGAAGATTGCTCCGTCTGCGAGCGCAAGAACGGCAGGAGGCAGGAGGGGTAGCAAGGAAAAGACTCCGTTGTGCGCCCATACACCGACGATGACGGCAGTGAGGGTCCGCTCGCGAATATCGAGCTTTGGGAAACGCTGGAGGTTTCGCCTATGAGCGCTTTTGCTGCAGATAAACCTGAGAAGTATATCTCACGGGGTTCTCAGCTCGATCCTGGAGCACACCTCGGCCCCCAACGCAGCAACACCGGCCCTCACCACTTGCGCATCCTCCATGGGATTGACGCCGCCCCCGACTGGAAGAGCATGCCTTCCAACACGGTCGGACCCTGGTTGACAGCCTCGCCTCGCAGGCCGCCGCTGCGCGTGACGTCGCCCAGGGCCAGTGCGGATTCATGGCTTTCACGATCCACGATCGCTCTTGGTAAGAAGCTTCGGACTGTACGCATGACCCTGTCCCGCATGGACCGCTTGGGCTCCGCCTGGGCCACCGGGAACTAGAATGCCCCTCGTGGGTCTGAGCCCATGTTCATTCAAGCCCTGGAGGATTCATGGACGAAAGCCTGCAAACCGTCTATGGTGGAGCAAGCTCGGTCGCGCTGGCTCGCAATCGCGTGCTGCGCAACACCTATTGGCTGCTGGCGCTGTCGCTGGTGCCCACCGTTCTGGGCGCAAGCATCGGGGTCGCGACGGGCGTGGTTAATGCCATGGGCGTGGGCATGAGCGCCATCGTCTTCCTGGCGGGCGCGTTCGGCTTCATCTTCGCCATTGAGAAGACCAAGAACAGTGGCGCTGGCGTGCCGGTGTTGCTGGCCTTCACGTTCTTCATGGGGCTGATGCTGTCGCGCCTCGTGTCGGCCGTTCTGGGCTTCCACAACGGCCCGGCACTCATCATGACCGCCTTCGGTGGCACGGCAGGAGTGTTCTTCGCCATGGCGAGCCTCGCGACAGTGATCAAGCGTGACCTGTCGAACATGGGCAAGTTCCTGTTCGTCGGCGCCGTCATGCTGATTGCGGCGGGTCTCATTAACATCTTCGTGCAATCCAGCGCGTTGACGCTCACCCTGGCAGTCATCGCCATCGGTCTGTTCTCCGGTTTCATGCTCTACGACATCAAGCGGATTATCGATGGCGGCGAGACCAACTACATCAGTGCGACGCTGGCGCTCTATCTCGACGCGTACAACGTTTTCCAGAGCCTGCTGATGCTCCTGGGCTTCGCGGGCGGCGACAGCGACTGACTCGCGGCGCAAGCAGGCACAGCAGAATCGGGGGTGTCGATCTCGATGCCACTGCTTTGGCGCACGCGCACCCGTGTTGCAGCCACCCGTCCAGTGCAGGCATGAGCCGCGTCGTCTGCACCTGCCGGAAGTAGGCCTTCCAGCCCCGACCCCATCTGTTCGAGCAGCACCCCACCCCGCCTGCGCCGCCACGCTTTGCTCCGCACAAGCGGGGCCCGCATCGAGGCCGCACCTCCTCGCGCTCGGCCACCCTCCTCGCGCCGTTGCGCTCCACCCGCCTCTCCCGAAGGTCGCAACATGCTGGGTGAGCGCACCAACGAAAAAGCCGCCCGAAAGCGGCTTTTTTCTGCAGCAGATGCGCTTACTGCGAAGCGGCAGAAGCAGCAGGCTCGGCAGCCGAAGCGGCATCGGCAGGAGCCGAAGCGGTGGCGGCAGGAGCCGCAGCCTCGGGAGCAGAAGCCTCAGGAGCGGGAGCAGTTGCCGTCGTGGGAGCGGGAGCTTCTTCCTTCTTGCTGCAAGCGGCGAGAGCGACAGCAGCAACCAGGGAAGCCAACAGAAGCGACTTTTTCATAATTGTCCTCATGAGTAGTAGGTTCGAACTCGAACGATCACCTGTCGTCGTGGGACCCCTCCTATCCATCGCAGAGCCCACACGGTCGAAGGGCCAGAGGAGCTCGAGCATCCTCATGGCCCAGCCCGCGATTATAGAGTGCAGCTATTCAAAGGCCGGTCACGGTGGCAGGAAACGAAGGCACTGCGCGTTGCGAAACTACGTCAATCAGCTCGCGCTGCTGTTGAAGTTCGTTCGCCTCGTGCGAAACCAGCCCGCGATGCCGCAGCGGATCAGCCAAGCGCACAACCAACAGCCCACCCGCGAGCAGCACGGTAGGCATCGTCGTTCCCGCGTCCTCGCAGGCCAGACACTCGACAACGTGCGACCACTGCCGGCGCCATGCCACCCAGCGAGGATGGCGCCGCGCCACCTCATCGAAGTGACGTGCAATGACAGTGAGCTTCCGGTGGGCATACGCCCACTGGGTCAAATGCTCCACCACCTCGCGGTCATTGAGCGGCCAATCGGCGAAGTCGTCGTCGCACAGCCAGACTTCGCGGCAGCCGGCGCGCGCCATCTCTGTGAACGCTTCGCGCAAGCTTGCCTGGAACTCGGCACGCGTGGCGATCAGGCGATCCGGCGTGTCGCTCATGCCTGCTCCGACGGGGACGGCTCGACATGTACCCAGCCGACCTCGGCCCAGTGATCGAGCAGCCTGCGGGCATCTTCGCTGGCGCGTTGCCAGGACGCGGGGGCGAGTCGACGATGGTCGGCTAGGTGGCGCATGAGCGTGGCATCCGCCCCCGTCGCACGGTAGGACTCGCCGTTGATGAAGACGTGGTCGTCGTCGTAGAGCATGCGGGTGCGGCGGTCGAGCACGACGCCTGCATCGCGGCGCAAGGGCGCGCCCGGATCGAAATACACGCGAGGTTTGGGCTCGCTCAACCACTCGCCCAGGGCGCAGGCTAGTGCCTTGGGGTGCTCGACCAGGCGCGATACCGCCTCCGCAGTGAACGCCTGCAGCGTGGCCGGGATGCGCCCCGGGGTGTCGGTGGCGGGCTGCGCCCCGTCCCGGTAAAGCACGGACGGGGTGTTGGGTGGCTCGCCGTCGAGCAGGCGCTGCAGCACCTCACGGCCCACCTCGTCCTTGGCCGGCACGCGAAAGCCTACGGAGCAGGTCATGCACTCACCCTCGGCGACACCGTCGTGCGCCCAGCGCGGCGGCAGGTAGAGCATGTCGCCCGGCTCCAGCACCCACTCCTCCTCGGCCTTGAAGTCGGAGAGGATCTTGACCGGCATGTCGGGGCGCAGCGTGCCCTCATACGGCTGCGAGATGCGCCAGCGACGCCGGCCGTGCACCTGCAGCAGGAACACGTCGTATGAATCCATGTGCGGACCCACGCCGCCGCCGTCGGTGGCGTAGGAAATCATGAGGTCGTCCAGCCGCGCGTCGGGCACGAAGCGAAAACGATTGAGCAGCTCATGGGCCGCGTCGATGTGCAAGTCCACGCCTTGCACCAGCAAGGTCCAGGCGGGCTGGCGCACGCCGGGAAGTTGGCGGCGGGCGAAGGGGCCATGGCGCAGCCTCCAGGTGTCACCCTCGCGCTCGACCAAGCGGGATTCGACCTCCTCGTCGGCCGC
Organism: uncultured Burkholderiaceae bacterium; assembly: GCA_966251135.1. Lineage (GTDB taxonomy): Bacteria > Pseudomonadota > Gammaproteobacteria > Burkholderiales > Burkholderiaceae_C > Albitalea. The sequence continues at coordinate 23,198 of CBINKC010000018.1, read as the reverse complement.
CAGTGTAAAAAGCTCGGTGCGAGAGACTGGCGGCACGATGCCGGGCAGCGCCTGCCGGATCAGCAGGGGCTGTTTCTGCCAGTGCCGGCGCATGAAAACCTGAGGTGTGAGCCCGCCCAGCAGGGGCGCGGCAAGTGCAATGTCCATGGGGTGGGATTGTCGCGTGTGAGATGATTTTCCCTATGAACATCACCGCGCCGTGCGTCGTCAGCCTCGTCTGGCGACTTGAAGATACCCAGGGCAACCTCATCGACGAATTGAAGGAGCCGCTGGAGTTCTTCTACGGGGGAGAAGACTTGCTGCCCAAGGTCGAGGAGGCCCTCGCCGACCAGGAAACCGGTTACTCCACCAAGCTCCACCTCGAGCCGCAGCACGCCTTCGGCGAGTACGACCCGGACCTCGTGTTCTTCGAGGAGCGTTCCATCTTCCCCGAGGAGGTAGAACCCGGTATGCAGTTCGACGGCCTGCCTGAAGGCGCCACCACGCCCGACATGCCGGCAGAGGCTCTCTATACCGTGACCGAGGTCTACTCGAGCCACGTGGTGCTGGACGGCAATCACCCTCTCGCCGGCATCGCCCTGCGACTCGACCTTCAGGTGCGCGACGTACGCGAAGCCACTGAAGAAGAAGTCGAGGCCGGCAGCGTCGGCCAGCCCGTCTTCTCGGTGGTGAACGAAACACCTCCGGGCTCGTCGCTGCACTGAGAACGTGTGAACGAATGCAAGATGACCGCGCCCGGCGTGGCGGCTCAGCGCCGAGGTGTGCGTGCTGCGCGCGGTGAGGCGCCAGCGCAAGACGCTGCTTGCTGAGCAGGCCCAGGAGACGGTCGCATGAGTTCAGCCGTCTTCAGTTCTGTTCTCAGGAGCGGTCTCTGGTTGGCATGGCCAGTGCCGCGCCGATTGCGCCATGCCGCGAGCCGGCGCGGCGACGCATTTTCTTGATGTCCGTCCGTCATGAGTTTTAGCGCCCCTTCCCTGCGTCGCGAACCCTACTTCGACACCTCGGACGATGCCGCCGAGGCCGCCCATGCGAGGCGCCTGCTCACCTTGCTGGTCGCGCAGGACGGCTCCGCCACGCGTCTGTGCGAAGCACTGGTGGGCGGCCCCGTGAGCCTGAAGCTGCTGCACCAGTCGCCCACGGAGAACGTGCCGCGCACGGTGCGCGAATTGCTGCCGGGCACACGGTTCATCGAGCGCATCACCTGCCTATTCGCGCGCGGACAGGTCATGATGGACAACCTCTCGTACATCGCGCTGGAGGGGATCGACAAGCCCCTGCGCGAGGAGTTGGAAGCGGGGCAAACCCCCATTGGCCACCTGCTAGCGCGCCTATGGGTCCACCGGGAGTCGCTGGCCGATGCCGCCGCACTGCACGACCGGCTCTGGCATGCGGTGGGTCTGCCCGACCCGCACGCTGCTCGCGCCTACCGGGTGTTCACTCCGGAAGGGCCGCGCATGGTGATTGCAGAGACCTTCCGGCGCGGCATGCGCAAGGTGCAGGAGTGAGCACCATGCGCAATGCCGACCTGCTGGAGCGCAGCCGCCGTGCGGTCTGGCACCCGTGCACTCAGATGAAGCACCACGAGACCCAACCGCTGGTGCCCATCGTCCGTGGCGAAGGCGCTTGGTTATTCGACGCCGAGGGCGGGCGCTACCTCGACGCGGTGAGTTCTTGGTGGACCAATCTCTTCGGCCACAACCAGCCCCACATCAAAGCGGCGATTGCCGACCAGATGGAGCGCATCGAGCACGTGATGCTGGCGGGCTTGACGCACGAGCCGGTGATCGAGCTATCGGAGCGCCTGGCCGCCCTCACCGGCCTGCGGCACGCCTTCTATGCAGGCGACGGCGCGAGCGCGACAGAAATCGCGCTCAAGATGAGCATGCACAGCTGGCGCAACCGCGACCGCCCGCAGAAGAACGGCTTCGCGAGCCTCGCCCAGGGCTACCACGGCGAGACGGTGGGCGCGCTGGCGGTGACCGACATTGCCCTGTTTCGTGAAGCCTATGCGCCGCTGCTGCGGCCTTCGGCCGTGCTGCCCAGCCCGGATGCCAGGCAAGCCGCGCCCGGCGCGCATGCCAGCGCGCACGCCGAGCACTGTGCGGCTGCGCTCGAGGCTTGGCTGGAGGAGCACCACCACACCACCGCCGCACTGATCGTCGAGCCGCTGGTGCAATGCGCGGCCGGCATGGCGATGTACCACCCGCATTACCTGCGCCGTGCGCGGGAACTGTGCAGCCGATACGACGTGCACCTGATCGCCGACGAGATCGCCGTCGGCTTCGGCCGCACCGGCACGCGCTTTGCCTCAGAGCAAGCCGGGGTGCGGCCGGACTTCATCTGCCTTTCGAAGGGGCTGACTGGCGGCTACTTGCCGCTCGCTGCCGTACTCACGACCGAAGAGGTGTACGCCGCTTTCTACGACGATGACAGCGCGCGCGGCTTCCTGCACTCGCATTCGTACACCGGCAACCCGCTCGCCTGCCGGGCGGCACTGGCCACGCTGGACCTGCTGGACGATGCCGCGCTGGCGCGCAACCGTGCCACGTCGCAGCGGCTCACAGACGCGCTGCGGGCACTGAGCGAACACCCTCGCGTGTCGCACGCGCGCCAGCTCGGCATGATCTGGGCCTGGGACGTGTCCACCGACGAGCCCACGTTCGCGCGCCGCTATTACCGGCATGCGCTCGCCGAAGGACTGCTGCTGCGCCCCATCGGCCGCACGCTCTATGCGATGCCGCCTTACGTCATCGACGACGAAGGGATCGACCGGCTGGCGGCCGGCGCGGTGGCGGCGCTGGAGCGCACGCTGGAGGAGGCATGACCGCGGCGGCATGGTTCGTGACCGGCACGGACACCGGGGTCGGCAAGACGCTCCTCACGCAGGCCTGGATGCTGAAGCTGCGCGAGCGCCATGCGCGGGTGACTGGCATGAAGCCCATCGCGGCCGGCGCCACGCCCGGCGCAGACGGCCAGTGGGACAACGAAGACGTGGTCGCGCTGCGTACGGTGTCGAGCATGCAGGCGCCGGCCGCGATCGTGAACCCGTATCTTCTGCGCGCTGCCGTCTCGCCGCACATCGCGGCGCGACACGAGGGCGTGGCAATCGAGTTGGCGCGCATCGTCGAAGCCTGCCAGGCACTGCGCGCGCAGGCCGATGCGGTGATGGTCGAAGGCGCGGGCGGCTTTCGCGTGCCACTGTCCGACCGCCTGGACGGCGCGGACCTCGCCGTCGCCCTGGGGCTGCCGGTGCTGCTGGTCGTCGGGCTGCGGCTGGGTTGCCTCAACCACGCGCTGCTCACCGCCGAAGCCATCGCCGCCCGAGGCCTCACGCTGGCGGGGTGGGCAGGCAACCTGATCGACCCCCAGATGCCGGAGGTCGAAGCCAACCTCGCGCTGCTGGTCGAGCGCCTTGGCGCCCCGTGCCTGGGCGTCGTTCCGTGGCAGGCCCGGCCAGACCCCGCTGCCATCGCCACCTGGCTCCACCTTCCCGAATCCGCATGAACCTTCTCGACCGCTACGCGCAGGACCTGGAAGCCCTGCAATCGGCGCAGCTACGCCGCACTCGCCGCACCGTGGAGGCCCTGTGCGGCGTGCAACTCACGGTATCCGGCCGGCAGATGCTGGCCTTCTGCAGCAACGACTACCTCGGCATCGCGCAGCACCCGGCCCTGGTGGAGGCCGCGCAGCGCGGCGCCGCGCGCTGGGGCGTGGGCTCCACGGCTTCGCCCCTGGTGTGCGGGCACACGGCCTCGCACCAGGCGCTGGAGGAACGGCTGGCCGATTTCCTCGGCGTGCCGCGCGCGTTGTACTTCTACGCGGGCTTTGGCGCGAACGTCGGCCTCGTGCCTGTGCTCGCCGGTCGCGAGGGGGCGCTCTTTTGCGACCAGCTGAACCACGCCAGCCTCATCGACGGGGCCCGCCTGTCGCGTGCCGAGGTGCAGGTCTATCCGCACAACGACGTGGCAGCGCTGGGTGCCCTGCTCGAACGCAGCGATGCGCAGCGCAAGGTCATCGTGACGGATGCGGTGTTCAGCATGGATGGCGACTTCGCGCCGCTGCCCGAGCTGCTGGCCCTCGCCGAGCGGCACGACGCGCTGCTGCTCATCGACGACGCGCACGGCTTCGGCGTGCTGGGGCCGGGCGGCCGCGGCACCGCGGCGCACTTCGGCCTCGCCTCGCCCAGGCTCGTGCTCATGGGCACGCTGAGCAAGGCTGCCGGTGCGTCGGGCGCCTACGTGGCGGGCGACGAGCGCATCGTCGAGTGGGTGATGCAGCGCGCGCGCAGCTACATCTTCGCCACCGGCGCGCCGGCCATGGTGACGGAGGCCTTGCGCGCAGCCGTCGACGTGATCGAGGCGGACGAGTGGCGCCGCGAGCGGCTGCGCCGGCATGCCGCCCATCTGCGTGACGCGCTCGCCGATGGCCGTGCCGGGCGCCTGTTGCCTTCGGACACGCCCATCCAGCCGCTGGTCATTGGGGAGAACGGCGCGGCGCTCGCCCGCATGGCGTCGCTGTGGGAACAAGGGCTGTGGGTGCCCGCCATCCGGCCGCCCACGGTGCCCGCGGGCACCGCGCGGCTGCGCATCACCTTGTCCGCCGCGCATGAAGACGCCGATATGCAGCGGCTGATCGCAGCGCTGACAAGCTGAAGGTGTCGCATAGGTTTGAGCGGCACTTCGACAAGCTCAGTGCGAACGGAGTGGGATGCCCCACACCCCGTTCGTCCCGAACCACCCCACCACGTCGTTCGCCCTCGGTGTGGGATGCAAATCACCCCCTGCCTGAGCTTGTCCAGGTACTACGCTGAGTCAGCCGCGGCCTGCGCGCGCTCGGCCGTCGTGACCGGCCCCTTGCCGCTGAAACGGTCGAGCGCAAGGTAGATCACCGGCGTGATGTAGAGCGTGATGGCCTGCGAGAAGATCAGGCCGCCCACCACCGCCAGGCCCAGCGGCTGGCGCAGTTCGGCACCGGCGCCCAGGCCCAGCGCGATGGGCAGCGCCCCCATCAGGGCCGCCAGCGTGGTCATCATGATCGGCCTGAACCTCAGGATGCAGGCCTGCCGGATCGCCTGCGCCGGCGGCATGCCGCGGCTGCGCTGTGCGTCGAGCGCGAAGTCGATCATCATGATCGCGTTCTTCTTCACGATGCCGATCAGCAGCAGGATGCCGATGGTCGCGATGAGCGTCAGGTCCATGCCGAAGATTTCGAGCATCAGCAGCGCACCCACGGCCGCGGAGGGGAGCCCCGCGAGGATGGTGAGCGGGTGGATGTAGCTCTCGTAGAGCACGCCCAGCAGCACGTAGATCACGAGCAGCGCGGCCACGATGAGGATCGCCTGGCTCGCCTGCGAGCTCTTGAACACCGCCGCATCGCCGCCATAGCGCGTGATGATCGAGGCGGGCATGCGCAGGGCTTCCTGCGCATGCTCGATCCTCGCCGTGGCATCGCCCAGCGCCACGCCGGGGGCGAGGTTGAACGAGAGCGTCACCGCCTGGAGCTGGCCCACATGGTTGATGGCCGTCGGCCCGACCGTGCGCTCCACGGTAGCGAATGCGGACAGGGGCACCAGCGATCCGCTGGCCGAGCGCACGTGCACATGGCTGAATGCGCTCTCGTCCTGACGCGCGTCGGGCTCCACTTCCATGATGACCTGATAGCTGTCGGCCGCGGTGTAGATGGTCGAGACCTGCCTCTCACCGAACGCGCTGTAAAGGGCATTGCGCACGTCGTCGATGGCCACACCCAGGGTGTTGGCACGATCGCGGTCGATATGCAGCGAAGCCTGCAGCCCGCGCAGCTGCACATCGCTGGTCACGTCGCGGAACGCGGGATCGGCACGCAGCCGCTCCTGCAGCTTCGCGGCCCAGTCCGCCAGCTCGTCGGCCTTCACGCTTTGCAGGACGTATTGGTACTGCGCCTTGCTGGGCCGCCCGCCCAGCTGCAGGTTCTGGATCGGCCGCATGAAGACGGAAATGCCTGGCACCTCGCGCAGCTTGCGGCGCAGGCCCTCGATCACCTCCTTCATCGGCGCACGCTGGTCGCGAGGCTTGAGGTTGATGAACATGCGCCCGGTGTTCTGCGCGTTGTTGCCGCCGTTGAAGGAGCTGACGGTAAGCACGTTGGGGTCGGCACGGAAGATCGCCGCAGCCTGCTCCTGCAGGCGGACCATCTCGGTGAAGGACACATCCTCGGCGGCTTCGGTCGAGACCTGGATCTGGCCGATGTCTTCCTGAGGGAAGAATCCCTTGGGGATGGCCGCGAACATCCATGCCGTGGCGGCAAAGGTAGCGAGTGCCACGCCGAGCACGAAGCGGCGGTGCGCCAGCGCGGCGTCCAGGGTGCGGGTATAGAGGCGCAGCATGGCGTCAAAGCCGCGCTCGAAGGAGCGCACCAGCGCGCCGGGGCGCTTCTTGTGCGCCTCGTCGCTGAGGTAGCGGCCTGCCAGCATGGGCACGAGCGTGAGCGACACGAAGGCCGACACGATGATGGCGAGCGACACGATGACCGCGAATTCGTGGAACAGCAGGCCGATGACGCCCGGCATGAAGAAGATGGGGATGAACACCGCCACCAGCGATGTGGAGATCGAGATGATGGTGAAGCCCACCTCGCGCGAGCCCTTGAGCGCGGCCTCGAAGGGCGGCATGCCCTCCTCCACGTGGCGCATGATGTTCTCGAGCATCACGATGGCATCGTCCACCACCAAGCCGACCGCGAGCGTGAGGCCGAGCAGCGAAACGTTGTCTACGGTGTAGCCCAGGCCCCACAGCAGCGCCACCGCCCCCATGAGCGAGACCGGCAGCGACAGCGACGGGATCACCGTAGCCACCACGCGGCGCAGGAACAGGAACATCACGAGCACGACCAGCACGAGCGTGCCCAGCAGCGTGAGCGACACGTCGTGAATGGCCTCGCGCACGGCGCGTGAGCGGTCATTCACCGGCGTCATGCGCACGGATTGCGGCAGCTGCGATTGCAGCGCCGGCAGCATCGCGCGCACCGAGTCGACCACGCGCACCGTGTTGGCGTCGGGCTGGCGCAGCACGGCGAGGGTGATGGAGGTTTCACCGTTCAAGTTAGCCGAGGTCTTGACGGTCTCGAAACTGTCTTCCACCTGTGCCACGTCGCGCAACCGCACCGCGTTGCCGTTGCGCGTGGCGACGATCAGCTCGGCGAACTCCGCGGCATTGCGCAGTTGCCGGTTGGCTTGCAGCGTGAGCGTCTGCCGCTCGCCTTCGAGGGTGCCAACCGGCGTGTTGGCGTTGGCCGCGCGCAAGGCCGCGGCGAGTTCGTCGAGCGAGAGGTTGCGCGCGGACATGGCCTGCGGCAAAACGCGCACCCGCACCGCATAACGCTTCTGGCCGTAGATGAGCACCTGCGCCACGCCCTCCAGGGTGGACAACGTGGGAGAGATGAGGTGCTCGGCGTAGTCGTTGAGGTCGGAGAGATTGACCGACGGCGAGGTCAGCGCAATGAGCAGCACCGGTGCATCGGCCGGGTTGACCTTGCGGTACGACGGCGGGTTGGTCATGTCCTGGGGCAGCGCGCGCTGGGCACGCAACAGCGCGGCCTGCACGTCGACGGCAGCCGCATCGACGTTGCGGCCCTCGTCGAACTCCAGCGTGAGCGAGGTGCTGCCCAGCGTGCTGCTGGAGCTGATGAGCGCCAGGCCCGGGATGGTGGAAAACTGCTTCTCCAGGGGCAGTGCCACCGAAGAAGCCATGGTCTCAGGGCTCGCGCCGGGCAGCGAGGCCGAGACATTGATGACCGGCGTGTTGTAGCTGGGCAGCGCCGCCACCGGGATGCTGCGCAAGGCGATCACGCCGGCCAGGACGATGGCGAGGTTGAGCAGCACCGTCGTGACAGGACGGCGGATGAAAAGCTCGGACAAATTCATGGGCGCGCCGCGGCGATGCGTTCGCCGCCCTTGCCGCTGCCCGGCGTGGCCGGCGCCGAGGGCGAGCGCTCCACGACGGGCGCGCCCGGCCTCACGTTCTGGCGGCCTTCGACGATCACCCTTTCGCCCGGCCGCACGCCGGTGACCACCGCGTCTTGGCCGGTGGCGTGCACGAGTTCCACCGGTCGCACCGCGGCCTTGCCGTCGGCATCCACCACGTAGACCGTGCGGCCCCGGGCACCTTGGACGATGGCTGCATGGGGGATCACCACGGCGCCCTTGAGCGTCTGCACCGCAAGCTTCACTCCGACGAAGGCGCCGGGCCACAGGGTTTCCTTGCGGTTGTCGAACAGGGCCTTCACCTTCACGGTGCCGGTGCCGGCGTCGACGACGTTGTCGACCACGTGCAGGTGGCCCTGCATCAGGCCACGCCCTTCGGGGAGCACCGCGGTCACGCGGCCGCCGCCCGCCTGCAGCGACGCGAGTGCCTCCGAGAGATGGCGCTGCGGCAGGCTGAAGGCGACAGCGATGGGGTCGAGCTGCGCGATCGTGACCATGGGCGACGACGTGGGCGACACCACACTGCCGGCCGCGACCGGCACCAGCCCCGCCCGGCCCGCCAGGGGTGCCACGATGCGCGTGTTCGACAGCGCCACGCGCGCGGCCTGCACGGCGGCCCGGTCGGCGGCAACCACGGCACGCTGCGTCTCCACGAGGGTGCGGTTCTGGTCCACGGCGACCTGCGAAACAAAGTTCTGCGCGTAAAGCTCCTGGCTACGCACCAGCTGCCGCTCGGCATCGGCCAGGGCCGCCTGGTCCTTCTGCATCTGCGCTTGCACCCGCGCCAGCTCGGCCGTAAGCGAGCGTGCATCCAGCGTGAACAGCAGCTGGCCCTGGCGCACGGGCTGGCCCTCGCGAATGTGCACCCGCTCGACGATTCCGCTCAGCTGCGGGCGGATCTCCACGCTCGTCAGCGGGGTGACGGTGCCGGTGGCCTCCAGCGTCACCGGCACGTCGCGCTGCTCGGCGCGCACCGTGCTCACGCTGATGGCAGCGCGCGGCGCGGACTCGGCACCCACGGCCGCGGCCCCAGGGGCGTCGGGCCCCGAAGCCGGGCGGCAGCCACCGAGAGCGGCCAAGACTGCAGCGGTGCTGATGACCGCTCCCCAAAACTGGCTATTCATCCGATTCAGACAAGCGTAGTGCCGGCATGTTCGCCGGCCGGACCGCCATGCTGCGTGCGTGGTGTTTCCCAAGTGTTGCGGAGCTGCAGGAAGCGGCTGTGGCCTTCAGTGCTTGCCGGTCGAGCCGAACCCGCCTTCGCCGCGATGCGTCGCCTGAAAGTCCTGCACGCGCCGGAAACGCGCCTGGACCACGGGCACGACCACCATCTGCGCGATCCGTTCCATCGGTTGCACGGTGAAGGCGGCGCTACCGCGGTTCCAGCAGCTCACCATCAGCGGCCCCTGGTAGTCGGAGTCGATGAGCCCGACCAGGTTGCCCAGCACGACGCCGTGGCGATGACCGAGCCCCGAGCGGGGCAGGATCATGGCCGCCAGGCCCGGATCGCCAATGTGGATGGCAATGCCGGTCGGGATCAGCTCGGCCTGCCCGGGCTCCAGCACCATGGGCGCGTCGAGGCAGGCCCGCAGGTCCAGGCCGGCACTGCCCGGGGTCGCATAGGCCGGCAGGTAGTCGGCCATGCGCGGGTCGAGGATCTTGAGGTCGATGTCGGTCATGAAATGCAGTCGAGCGAGGCCCGACGAAGGGAAGTTTGCGTTGAGAAGGTGCGGATGGATCCAGCGTGACGGAGCAGCGCCTCAGGATGACGGAACGTGGCTTCTCAAGCGGTGGTGCCGGCCATCCGGCCGGCGATGTCGGCCACCAGGGCGCGGGCCAGCGTGAGCTTGTCGGCCCGCGGCAGCTCGCGCTCGCCCCGCGCATCGACGAGCAGCAGCGCGTTGTCGTCGCGGCCGAAGGTCGCCGGGCCGAGGTTGCCCACGATGAGCGGCACCTTCTTGCGTTCCAGCTTCTCGCGGGCGTGCTTGAGCAGGTCGTGGCTTTCGGCGGCGAAACCCACGCAGTACGGCGCGTCGGGCAAACGGGCCACGGCAGCGAGGATGTCCGGGTTCTCGGCCATCTCGATGCCCGGCGCCGCCTTGCCGCCGGCCTTCTTGATCTTGTGCCCGGCGTAAGTCGCCGGGCGCCAGTCGGCCACTGCGGCCGTGGCGACGAACACATCGTGCGCCGGCGCGGCAGCGAGCACCACATCGTGCATCTGCAGGGCGGTGCGCACGTCCACGCGCTGCACGCCGCGCGGCGTGGGCAGGTGCACCGGGCCGGCCACCAGCGTGACCTGCGCGCCGGCCTCCTGCGCCGCGCGCGCGAGGGCGAAACCCATCTTGCCGCTGGACAGGTTGGTGATGCCCCGTACCGGATCGATGGGCTCGAAAGTGGGCCCCGCCGTGATCAGCACTCGCAGCCCGCGCAGCGACTTGGGCTGGAAGAACGCCACCATCTCGGCCAGCAGGTCCTCGGGCTCCAGCATGCGGCCCTCGCCCACCTCGCCGCAGGCCTGGTCGCCCGCCGCCGGGCCGAGCACGATGGCACCGTCGGCGCGCAGCTGCGCGACATTGCGCCGCGTGGCCGGGTGCGACCACATCTCGCGGTTCATGGCGGGGGCGAGCAGCAGCGGGCAGCGTTCCATCGGCCGGGCCAGGCACAGCAGGCTGAGCAGTTCGTCGGCGCGTCCATGGGCGAGCCGGGCCATGAAGTCGGCGCTCGCCGGGGCGACGAGCACGGCGTCGGCCTGGCGAGTGAGGTTGATATGCGCCATGTTGTTGGGCTCGCGCGCGTCCCACTGGCTCGTGTAGACGCTGCGGTTGGACAGCGCCTGCATGGTGGTGGCGGTGATGAACTGCGCGGCCGCCTCGGTCATGACCACCTGCACGGTGGCGCCCACCTGCACCAGCTGTCGCACGAGCTCGGCTGACTTGTAGCAGGCGATGCCGCCCGACAGGCCGAGCACGATGTGCTTGCCGCCGAGATCACGCCGGGGTTCGGGTGCGGGGTCGATGGGCATGGTCGGCGGATTATCGCGGCCCGGTTCCCAGGCGCGCCGAACGGTCTTCCTCCTGCGCGCGTGGACAGGCCCCGGACGAGTCGGCAAGATGCCCGCTCCTGCAGCGCGAGGGGATCTGCGATGACACAGCGTGTTCCGCGTTTCATCCACACCAACCAGGCCGATCCGCTCGCGGAGCGCACCCGCGCGCTGGCCGGCCTGCTCGGCACGCCGGCCGAGGCCTCGCCCAAGTACTTCTACGACACGCTGGGCTCGCATCTGTTCGATGCCATTACCGAGCTGCCGGAGTACTACCTCACGCGCAGCGAGGCAGCCATCTACGCCGAGCATGGCGCCGACATGGCGCGCGAAACCGGCGCGGGCTCGACGCTGGTCGATCTCGGTGCCGGCAATTGCGCCAAGGCGGCGCGCCTGCTGCCGCTGCTGGAACCGGCGCGCTACGTGGCCGTGGACATCTCGGCCGAGTACCTGCACGACGCCCTACGCCGCCTGCAGCGCGAGCAGCCGGGCCTGGAGATCGTGGGCGTGGGCATGGACTTCTCGCGCTCGCCCGCCCTGCCGGACGGCACGCTGCCGCCGGGCACCCGCCCGGTCTTCTTCTACCCCGGATCGAGCATCGGCAACTTCACGCCGCCCGAGGCCGAGTCGTTTCTGCGCGGCGTGCACCAGCAGGCCCGCGGCGGCGGTGTGCTGGTCGGCGTGGACCTCGTCAAGCCCGTCGAGGTGATGGAGGCCGCATACAACGACGCGCTGGGCGTGACGGCCGCGTTCAACCTCAACCTGCTGTGCCATTTGAACCGCTGCCTCGGTTGCGACTTCGACCCTCGCCAGTGGGCGCACGTGGGCTTCTTCAACCCACAGCACTCGCGCATCGAGATGCACCTTCAGGCAAAGCATGCCCTGCAGGTGCGCTGGCCCGGTGGCGTGCGGGTCTTCGCGGAGGGCGAGCGGCTGCACACCGAGAACTCGTACAAGTACACACCCGAGCGCTTTGCCGCCCTGCTGGAACGCGCGGGCTTCGCGGGGCAGCGCCGCTGGCTGTCTCGCGACGCCGGCTTTGCGGTGTATTGGGCGCGAGGCTGACGCCAACGCAGCCCGCATGGATCCCGTCCTGCTCTCTCGCGCGCAGTTCGCGGCCAACATCAGCTTCCACATCCTGTTTCCGGCGATCACCATCGCACTGGGCTGGATGCTGCTGTACTTCCGCTGGCGCTGGCTGAAAACGCACGACGGCGCGTGGATCACGGCCTACCGCTTCTGGACCAAGGTGTTCGCGCTGTCGTTCGCGCTCGGCGTGGTGAGCGGCCTCACCATGAGCTTCCAGTTCGGCACCAACTGGCCGGGCTACATGCAGACGGTGGGCAACATCGCCGGGCCGCTCCTGGGCTACGAGGTGCTCACGGCCTTCTTCCTGGAGGCCAGCTTCCTCGGCATCATGCTGTTCGGCCACGATCGCGTGAGCGAGCGGGTGCACTTCGTGTCCACGTTGCTCGTGGCACTGGGCACCACGCTCAGCGCCTTCTGGATCCTGTGCCTGAGCTCCTGGATGCAGACCCCCGTGGGCTACGAAGTGCGCGACGGCGTGTTCCACGCCACGAGCTGGCTCGCGATTCTCACCAACCCCTCGTTCCCGCTGCGGCTCGCGCACATGCTGATCGCCTCGTTGCTCACGGTGTGCTTCCTGATGGCCGGCGTGAGCGCGTGGCAGCTGCTGCGCGGCACGCCGAACGCATCCACCGCCCGGGTGCTGCGCGTGGGCGTGACCGTGGCGGCAGTGATGGTGCCGGTGCAGGTGCTCGTGGGCGACCTGCACGGCCTGAACACGCTGGAGCACCAGCCGCAGAAGGTGGCCGCCATGGAGGGCATATGGCACACCGAGCGCGGCGCGCCGCTGCTGCTGTTCGCTTGGCCCGACGAGAAGACTCGCTCCAACCGCTATGCCGTTGGCATCCCACGCGCGGGCAGCCTGATCCTCACACACGATCTCGACGGCGAGATCAAGGGCCTGAACGAGTTCCCTGACGCCCATCCGCCGGTGGCGCCCGTGTTCTATGGCTTTCGCGTCATGGTGGGCATCGGGCTGCTCATGCTGGCCACGAGCTGGCTCGCCTGGTGGATGGGCCGCCGCCGCGGCTGGGACGCACAGGCGCTGCCCAGGGGGCTGCTATGGGCGCTCTCGGCGATGACGTTCTCCGGCTGGGTGGCCGTGCTCGCCGGCTGGTACGTGACCGAGATCGGGCGGCAGCCCTACATCGTCTACGGCCTGGTACGCACGGCCGAGGTCGCCACCGACCTGCCCTCGGTCATGATCGCCTCCACGCTGGCGATGTACATCGTGCTGTACGTGGTGCTGGTGCTGGCGTACGTGGCGGTGATCCGCTACCTGGCCGAGAAGACCGAGCGCGAGGAACCCACGCCCGCCGATCTGCACAGCAGCGCCGCGGTGGCGCGCACGGTGGGGCACGCGACATGAGCTTCGACACCACCTTGCCGGTGATCTTCATGGCCGTCATGGGGTTGGCCATGCTTGCCTACGTGGTGCTCGACGGCTACGACCTTGGCGTGGGCATGCTCCTGCCGCGCGCAAGCGAAGCGCACAAGGACATCATGATCGCCACCATCGGGCCCTTCTGGGACGCCAACGAAACCTGGCTCGTGCTCGGGGTGGGCGTGCTGCTGATCGCCTTTCCCATCGCGCACGGCATCGTGCTCACTGCGCTGTACCTGCCGGTGGCATTGATGCTGCTGGGCCTCATCCTGCGCGGGGTGGCGTTCGACTTTCGGGTGAAGGCACGCGACCAGCACAAGCCGCTGTGGAACCAGGCGTTCTTCGTCGGCTCGGCACTCGCCTCGGCCTCGCAGGGCTGGATGTTGGGCCACTACGTGACCGGCCTGCAGCCGGGCTGGGTGTACCACTTGTTCGCCGCAGCCATTGCCCTGGCGCTGCCGGCGGCCTATGCGCTCATCGGCGCCTGCTGGCTCATCCTGAAGACCGAGGAGGAACTCCAGCGTCGCGCCGTCCACTGGGCCCGGCAGGCCTGGTTGCCGGTGGTCGCAGGCATGGGGCTGATCTCGGTGATCACGCCGCTCGTGAGCCCCACGGTACGCGCACGCTGGTTCAGCATGCCCGAGTTCATCGCACTGCTGCCCATCCCGATGATGACCGTGGTCGCGCTGCTGGTCCTGCGCGCGCTGCTGCGCTCCGAGCGCGTGCTGGGCCGGCTGTGCTGGATGCCCTTTGCGCTGGTGGTGGCCGTGTTCCTGCTCGGGTTCTTCGGCCTGGCCTACAGCCTGTATCCCTACGTGGTGATGGATCGGCTCACGATCTGGCAGGCGGCCAGCAGCCCCGAGTCGCTGAAGATCATCCTCGTGGGCGTGGCGATTTCGGTGCCGGCAATCGCCGCCTACACCGTGCTCGCCTACCGGGTGTTCCGTGGCAAGGCGCGCGACTTGCGCTACGCCTGAGTGCCGCCCGGCGCACGACTTTGCGTGCTACTCCGAATCGCTGTAGGCCCCGCTGCGCAGGTCGTCGCTGCTGTAGCCCTTGTAGCCCAGGGCCTTCAGACGAACCGGCTCGTCACCCACCAGCCAGCTATTACTGTCGACGCCCAGGTTGAAGTGCGTGTCGGGATCATAGGGGCTACCCCGGCTCTCGATGTCGTCGATGTAGCGCTGCATGTGGTCGGCCGCGCAGTCGAGCCGGAACTGATGGATCTGCTGCTTGAGCTGGTTGAAGGGTGAGCTTTCGCGCGTGGCGTAGTCCAGCTCCTGCTTGATCCAGCTCTCGGCCGCGGTGCAGCCGTTCACGACGACAGGGGACAAGGGCGCAGGCGGAGGGGTGTTCCGCGGATTCCAGGGCTCGACGCCGGCATGCGCGCTTTCCGTAGCGCCGCCGGACGGCCCCGCCCCCGGCGGCGCGGTATCCGCCTGCGACAAGCGGGCGAGCAGCCGATCTCGCAGGTTGAAAGCCGGGATTGAAAACGGATAGGGACTTCCTGTGGGCTTCATCTCCATGCCGACCTCCGCTCGCTTGCCAGCCGGAATGCTACGGCAAGCCGCTCGCTCACGCTCAAGCGACGCTGAAGCACCGGGGCAGCCGCCAAGCAGGCCGTGAAAACCGTGGCCCACAACACGCCCGTGAGCCAGTACACGATGCCACCCAGGAGCACCCCAGCGGCTAGACAGCCCCACGGGCCCAGCAGACGCCGCACGAGCGGCCCGAAGCCCACGAGCGGCAACGCCACGGCGGCCAGCGCGCTGATCGCCATCCCCAGTTCGTCCATGTACCCCTCCATGACGAAGCGCTGATTCTCGGCTCGACAGAGGCATGACGCCGTAGCTGCAACACCACGAATTCGGTGCGGCCGGTTGCGTATCGCACGGAAGTGCTCGCTTGTTGCACCACCGGCCTCGTCCGTGGTCGGGACGTGGTAGCAACCAGCGGCGCGCTGAAGCCTGGCCGGTGCGGTGGCCGGTGACACCCCCTTTCAGGGGCTCGGCGCCTGCGAGCAACATCATTAGAGTGCGCGCACCCAGCGCTCCAGGCTGGGAACAACAAAGTCAGCAGGGGGAAATGTGGGGGAGCAGGTCAGCACGGCGCACGACGCCGCATTGCGCGTCGTCATGCCATCGGACGGCACCGAACCAACTACTTCCGGCGCCCCTTCCGCTCTAGCGGCCCTCTGCTTGGTCGCCCGGCTGCACCACGTGGCAGCCGATCCCGAGCATCTTGCGCACCAGCTCGGTTGGCCGCCCAGTCATCAGCCCACCTCCGCAGACATCTTGCTGGCCGCCAAACACCTGGGGCTGAAGGCCAAGCTGGTACGCACCGGGGCGGACCGGCTGCCTTTGTCTCCGCTGCCCGCGCTGGCCCTGCTGCGCGAGCCCTCGACGGCCACCCGCGTGGTCGTACTGGCGCAGTGTGACGGGCAGCGCGTGCTGTTCCAGGATCCGAGCGGCGCCATCCAGGGCGGCCGGCCCGTCATCGAATCGCTGGAAGTATTCGAGGCGCAATGGACAGGTGAGCTCATCCTCATCACCAGCCGGGCGTCACTAGCCGGCGAACTGGCCAAGTTCGACTTCAGCTGGTTCATTCCCAGCCTGGTCAAGTACCGCAAGCTGCTCGGCGAAGTCCTCGTCGTGTCGCTGTTCCTGCAGCTGTTCGCCCTGGTCAGCCCGCTGTTCTTCCAGGTGGTGATGGACAAGGTCCTGATTCACCGAGGCACCACGACCCTCGACGTGCTGGTCGTGGGGCTGGTCATCGTCGTGCTGTTCGAAAGCGTGCTGACTGTCTTGCGCAGTTACGTGTTCAGCCACACCACCAGCCGCATCGACGTGGAGCTGGGCGCCCGGCTCTTCAAGCACCTCTTGAGCCTGCCCCTCGCCTACTTCCAGGCTCGCCGGGTAGGCGACTCGGTGGCGCGGGTGCGCGAGCTGGAGAGCATTCGCGGCTTCCTCACCGGCAACGCCCTCACGCTGGTGCTCGACGTCATATTCTCGGTGGTGTTCATCGCGGTCATGTTCGCCTACAGCGTCCCGCTTACGCTGATCGTGCTGGTGAGCCTGCCGCTGTACGTGACCTTGAGCCTGGCCATCGTGCCCGTGCTGCGCTCCCGGCTGAACGAGAAGTTTGCGCGCGGCGCAGAGAACCAGTCGTTGCTCGTCGAAACCGTGAGCGGCATCGAAACCGTGAAGGCGAGCGCGCTCGAGCCCTCGCTGGCCCGGCGATGGGACAACCAGTTGGCCGCCTACGTCAGCGCCAGCTTCAAGACCCAGACGCTCGCCACTTACGGCCATGAAGGCATCCAACTGATCGGCAAGCTCGTGAGCGCCGCCACGCTCTGGTACGGCGCGCGATTGGTCATGGACCAGGAACTCACCGTGGGCCAGTTCGTCGCCTTCAACATGTTCGCCCAGCGCGTGGCGCAGCCCATCATGCGCATGGCCCAGCTGTGGACCGACTTCCAGCAGACCGGCATCTCCATGGCGCGCCTGGGTGACATCCTGAACACCCGCACCGAGGTGCCTCCCAACAACGCCGCGCAGCTGCCCGCGCTGAAGGGCCGCATCCGCTTCGAACAGGTCACCTTCCGCTATCGCCCCGAAGCGCCGCCCGTGCTGCATGGGGTGAGCCTCGTCGTGCAGCCCGGCGAAGTGATCGGCATCGTCGGGCGCAGTGGCTCGGGCAAAAGCACCCTCACCAAGCTGGTCCAGCGCCTCCATGTGCCCGAGCAAGGCCGGGTGCTGGTGGACGACATCGACATCGGTCTGGTCGATGCCGCGCAGCTGCGGCGACAGGTGGGCGTGGTGCTTCAGGAGAACCTGCTCTTCAACCGCAGCGTGCGGGAAAACATCGCCATCGTGGACCCCGCCGCCCCCTTGGAGGCGGTCATGCGGGTAGCGCAGCTTGCGGGCGCCCATGAATTCATCAGCGAGCTGCCGCAGGGTTACGACACCATCGTCGGCGAACACGGCACCGGCCTGAGCGGCGGGCAGCGCCAGCGCATCGCGATCGCCCGCGCCCTGTTTACCAACCCGCGCATCCTCATCCTCGACGAAGCGACCAGCGCGCTCGATTACGAGAGCGAGGCCATCCTCCAGCGCAACATGGCCGCCATCTGCCGGGGGCGCACGGTCATCATCATCGCCCACCGGCTCAGCGCGGTGCGACGCGCGCATCGCATCGTCGTGATGGACCGGGGCCGCATCGTGGAGGAAGGCCCGCACGACGCGCTGTGCCAGCGGCCACAAGGCCTGTATGCGCGACTGTGGGCCATGCAGGCGGGGGGGGCACAGGCATGACTGCGGCGGTTCAAACCCAGGCTCACCACCCCGTGCGCGCCCTACTCGCGCGCTACCTCGCCGTGTTCCGCGCAGCGTGGGCGGCGAGGCACGAGCTCGCCGGCCCGAAGCGGCTCGCCGACGAAACGGCGTTCCTGCCGGCTGCACTCAGCCTGCAGGACACGCCGGTTCACCCAGCGCCGCGGCGCGCCGCCTGGGCGGTTTGCGCCCTGTTCGCCCTCGCACTCGCTTGGTCTTTCTTTGGCCAGATCGACATCGTGGCGGTGGCGCCGGGCCGCATCGTGGTGAGCGACAACACGAAGGCGATCCAGCCGCTGGAAGCCGCTGTCATCCGCCGGCTGCTGGTGAAGGATGGCGACACGGTGCAGGCCGGGCAGGTGCTGGTCGAGCTGGATGCCACCAACGCCAGTGCCGATGGCGCCAGCGTGCAGGAGCAACTGGCGGCTGCCGTGTCAGAGGAGCGTCGCACTACCGCACTGCTCGCAGCCTTGCAGACAGGCCGCCCACCGTCGCGGCACGCCGAGGCCGATGCACGGGAGACAGCGCAATTGCAGGCTGAGTGGCAGGACATCGCAGCCAAGCTCGCCAAGCTGGGTGCAGAGCAAGCCCGGCGGGAGGCGGAGATAGCAACCGTGCGCGAAATGGTCGCCAAGCTGGAGGCCACGCTGCCCATCGCCCGGCAGCGTGAAGCGGACTTCAAAAGCCTCAGCGAACAAGGCTTCATGTCGAGCCATGCCGGACAGGACCGTACGCGCGAACGAATCGAACAGGAGCGCGATCTGGCCACCCAACGTGCCCGGTCGGCAGAAACACAAGCTGCTCTCGCCGAGACCGAGAACGCGCGCCTCGCGTACCTGGCCGAAACGCGGCGCCAACTGAGCGAACGCCAGTCGCAAGCCGCACTGCAGCGCCAGCAACTGATGCAGGAGCGAAGCAAGGCGGAGCACCGGCAGCGTTTGACCCAGCTCACCGCGCCTGTGACCGGCACCGTGCAGCAAATGGCAGTGCATACCGAAGGCGGCGTCGTCACGCCAGCCCAGGTGTTGATGATCGTCGTGCCGAAAGATGCTCAGGTCACCGCAGAGGTGATCGTCGACAACAAGGACATCGGCTTCGTCAACGCAGGGCAGACGGCGACGATCAAGCTGGAGACGTTTCCGTTCACGCGATACGGAACGGTCGACGCGCGTGTCGACACAGTGGCGGCAGATGCCGTCAACGACGAAAAGCGAGGGGCCATCTTCCCGGCGACGCTGACGCTCCAGCGTTCGACCATCGACGTGGACGGCAAGCGTATCCGGCTGAGCCCCGGCATGAATGTCACCGCGGAAATCAAGACCGGGCGGCGCCGCGTGATCGACTACCTGTTCAGCCCCGTGCAGCAGGCGGTGAGCGAAAGCCTGGGCGAGCGCTGAGGATGCGGTTGCTCGTCATCCACCAGAACTTCCCCGGTCAGTTCGCGCATCTCGTCCGGGCCTGGGCCCAGAGACCCGGCTGGGAGGTGCGGGGCTTGGGGCGGGACACGGCGCCTGGGCTGCCGGGCTTTGGCGCCCTCACCCGCTACCGCCTGGCGCGTACACCCCACGCCACTCAGCACCCGTACCTGAGGCAGATGGAAACCGCCACGCTGCATGGCCAAGCCGCCGCGCGGGCCTTGCTCACAATGCGCCAGCAAGGCTTCGTGCCCGACGTCATCCTGGCCCATCCAGGCTGGGGCGAAACGCTTTACGCCAAGGACGTGTTCCCGGATGCCCGGCTGATCCATCTGTGCGAGTGGTACTACAACGCCGAAGGCGCAGACCTGGGCTTCGACCCCGAGTTTCCGATGAGCTTCGATGACCGTGCACGCATCCGCACCTGGAATGCGCTGCATACGCTAAACCTTACGAACTGCGATGCGGCCGTGAGCCCAACGCACTGGCAGCGCAGCCGGCATCCGGAGATCTTCCAGCCGAAGATCGTCGTGCAGCATGAAGGCATCGCGACGGATGAGTTGGGGCCGGATCCGCAAGCGACCCTCACCACGCCGAGCGGGGTCGTGTTGAAGACGGGCGATCCGGTGATCACGTATGTGGCCCGCAACCTGGAGCCCTATCGCGGGTTCCACATCTTCATGCGGGCGCTGGAACGCATCCAGAAGGCGCACCCGCGGTGCCACGCCGTCATCGTCGGAGGTGACGATGTCAGCTATGGCAAGCGGCCCAAGGATGCGCCGAATTGGCGCGAGCAGATGCTGCGGGAGGTGTCACTTGACGCGACGCGCACGCATTTTCTGGGGAAGATCCCGCGAGCCGACTACCTGCGTGTGCTGCAGGTGTCCGCAGCGCATGTCTACCTCACCTACCCGTTCGTGCTGAGCTGGTCGCTGCTGGAGGCGATGGCATGTGGTGCTTGCGTCGTGGCTTCCGATACCGCGCCCGTGCGGGAAGTGATCGAGGATGGGCGCAGCGGGATGCTGGTCGGCTTCTTTCACGCGACCGAGGTGGCGAGCAAGGCGCTTGCGGCCGTGGAGTCGAGATCGAGTGCGCGCGCATTGGGGCTGGAAGGTAAGCGGCGAGCGCAGCACTACGGTCGAACGGAAGGGCAATCGGGATACGACCGGCTCGTTGGCCCTCACGATGTGCCAATAGGTGCGCGATGAAGGACTTGCGGGCTGCCTTAATGGCATATAGGGATGGTGGCGTACACGCGTCGGCGACGTCATTCCAATTGACACTTGACGATTTGATGAGGGAAACGCAGCCATGAACTTTCGATGCTGGCGTGGCGGTTACCGTCCTCTACAGCGGTGCAGGGCGATTGCATGAATGTTCTTGCGATAAACACAACAGATTGGGCGGCTCTTGCCTCACAAAATCCTTGACAGCCGACCGGCTCATATGGATGAAAGTTGGCGCCGATCAATCATTTGTTGCTCAAAATTTGTACAACTTGCAGCACGATTAGAGAGAAAAGAACGCTCGTTATGCCCAATGCGACGCCCGCCACCTTGTTCTGACACCATGCGGGCAGTACCTAGCACAAATCTTCCCTACCGTTCATGCAATCGCCCTGTACAGCGGTGGAGTCGCTGGCTCCCCGCGACAAGAAGCATTCACCGATACGAAGATGCGTCGTGACATGGCGGTTTGTTGGCGGCTCTTCATCTCCCATACTCACGATTCAAATCACAGATCAAAAATGCTCATGCCAAACAACGCAATCGACTTCGTGGTGTATCCACCCAATAGGGTAGGCGCATGACCGGCATATTCTTACTAATTGTTGGTGCCGTGTGGCTGATCGTCGTCATCGGCATAGCTGTCGCGTTTGCAGCAAGCCTCAAGAACCCCCTGTTGCGAGTGTTTGCCGGCTTGGCAACAAGCTTCCTCTTGGGGCCATTGCCTTTGGCAGATGAAATCATTGCGGAGCATCAGTTCGAAGCGATCTGTCGGCAAGGTGCAGTGCTAGTGATCGATGCGCAGCGAATCAAAGGGCGCAAGATCAAGATTACCTTTGATCCTTCAAATGCTTCCGTACCGAGCACCGCCGTACCGGTTAGGTACACGCGTGTCATTTTTCGAGACGCGGAGACTGGTGAAAAACTGGGCAGCTATGGCGAATATGTTGCCACGGGGGGTTGGCTCATCCGGACTCTCGGCATTTCAGAGAGCAACTCGCCACTGTGGATGGCGCGCAGTTCCTGTTCGCCCGATGTTGGTGCAGAACAGATGGCCATCAATTACAAGTTTGTAATCATTCACTGAGCGGTAATACCAATGTCGACGATCAACGACGCATTCATCAACGCTTTGCTTGCCGACGCAAGTTACATTGACAACCTTCAGTCTGGCAACACATCAGCTGTCCTTGCAAACAAGCTGTCGGACCGAATGACACCGACGCTCGCCAAGTTGATCGGAGACAACTTCATAGTGGTTACCTCGATCAATACGCCAGACGGCGCGACAACAGGCTCAGGATTCGACGCCGTAGTCTGGCATGGCAACGAGGGAACGCCCTACGCTGGCCAACTGTTCGTTTCAATGCGCGGCACTGAAGGGATGTCTGACTTCCTGAATGATGCCCAACTGGCGACCAGCGGCAACGCGCGAACTCAGCTTGTCGACATGGTGAACTGGTGGATGCGCGAGACAACGCCGGCCGGTCAATCGGCAGCGCAAATCAAAGCCGTGCAATCGAACACGCAAGACGGCGTGTGGGAATTCGAAGCAGATTCCCCAGCGGTAGGAACCGGCCACATCACAACGGCCGACCTGGCAGCCGGAACGCAAGTCAACGGCCACAGCTTGGGAGGATATCTTGCTGCAGTCTTCACTCGACTGTTTGGTACGCAGGCGAATGTCACACAAACAACGACGTTCAACAGCGCGGGATTGGCGCCGGGAAGTGAGTCGATTTTCAGCGATATCCAGGCTGTCATCGGCGCTGCGCTGGGCCGTCCGTCGTTCGCTGCGGCCGGAGACAGCAGCCAGCTCAACTACTTTGCCGAACATGGACTGAATCTCACGACGAATAGCTTTTGGTTCAGCCAAGCAGGGAAGAGAGTCGAGCTCTTCAATGAGGGGAGCGGCAGCCAGATTCCGAATCACTACATGTACAAGCTGACGGACAGTTTGGCGTTGGCGAACGCCATGTCCAAGCTTGACCCAACGATAACGCTGGACCGCGCGAATTTGGTATTCGAATCAGGGAGCAACGCGGTCATTGGTGAACTCGAGGGAGTGCTCAATCCGTTGCGACGGTTGCTTCTGAGTCCAACCTCATCTCCAACGAGTATCGGCGATGCAAGTGGCAGCGCCGATACTCGGGTGACCTTCCATTCCAACCTTGACTCGTTGCAAAGTAGCGACGCATTTAAGGCCCTCGTCGGCAAGGTCCGCATCGATCCAAGCAGCATAGATCTTCGTGCTAAGGCTCGCAACGACTTCAGTGCGATCGCCAGCTTGATAACACTGAGTCCTGTGGTCTTGACCGGCCTGGACTCCTCGCTTGATACGGTACTGCGAAGCGTCTGGGGCAGTGCGTATGCTAGCTGGCAAACAGACAAAAGCTTATCGCAAGCCGACCGCGAAGCCAGCAAGGAAACGTACACCGACAACTGGATCGAGGACCGTAGCCGACTACTTAATGCTGCGGTCCTCCAGAGCCAGCGCAATACCACGACGGGGCTCGTACTGGACCCCAGCGTGCAAACGGACCGCTCCTATGAGTTTCATTTCTATGGCGGAGCACTGTCCGACGAAGCTCAATCGCCCTATCAGATACTCATTGCAGAGAGCCGCCCCGCCACGGTAAAGCCATCTCAGTTGATTGCGTTTGGCGATGACGGAGGAAACCGAGTCGAGGGGACCGACTACCCAATCCACCGAACTTAATCCTCACCCCTTGTATGCCTGACTCGGATGAGGCTTG
>CBINKC010000017.1:0-47448 GCA_966251135.1 uncultured Burkholderiaceae bacterium | reverse complement strand
AAACCCCTGCACCTCTCGGCGCCCGGTACCGCATCAAGCGAAGACCGCAACTATAACAGCTTTTTCGAGGGCGTCGCAATCGACTTCGTCACTACACAGCGACTGCGGCGGCAGTCGGTACCCCTGCCATCGCCAAATGCAGCTCGGTGCAAACGACTTGCGGCTCGTCGGCATACAGGATTTGCTCCAATCGGGCAGCCCAGCGCCTCACGTCCGCGCGCAAAACCCGCTGCTTGATAGCCGAGACCTGAGATGGGTGCATGGAAAAGCTTCTCAAGCCCATGGCCAGTAGTAGCTCGGTGAACGAGGGATCCCCAGCCATCTCGCCGCAGACACTGACGCTCTTGCCCGCAGCACGCGTTTGGTTGATCGTCTGAGCGACCAGCCTGAGGACCGCAGGATGCCAGGGATCGTAAAGGTGGGCCACCGTCTCGTCAGCTCGGTCAATGGCCAGCGTGTATTGGATCAGGTCGTTCGTACCGATTGAAACGAAGTCGAACAACCGAAGGAGGCTCGGCAGGATCAATGCCGCCGCAGGCACTTCCACCATGGCGCCGACCTCGATATCGGTATACGGCCTACCGGCCTCGGCCAACTGCTGCTTCGCACGGCAAAGCGCCTCTAGCGTGTGTCGGGCCTCACTAAGATGAGCCACCATCGGGACGAGCAAGCGGACCTTCCCGTAAGCGCTAGCCCTCAAAATGGCCCTCAGCTGCTGGCGAAACATGCCGGGCTCGGAAAGACTCCAGCGAATGGCGCGCAGACCAAGGGCGGGATTTAGCGCATGCTCATGTCGAAGTTCGCCGACAGACATCCGATCCAGCGACTTGTCGGCACCGATATCTACCGTGCGTATGGTCACTGGAAGGCCATTCATAGCCTCCACCGCTGCGCGGTACGCTTCAAACTGCTCGTCTTCTCCTGGCAACTCACCGCCGCGATTCATGAACAGGAACTCACTGCGGAAGAGACCGACACCAACGGCACCGGCCTCGAGGGCTGCCGCAGCGTCACCCGGCAACTCGATGTTGGCCAACAACTCGACGCGCTCGCCATCCAGCGTGACGGCTGGCGTATGCCGCAGGCGAGAGAGGCGAGCCCGTTCCAGCTCGCTCTGACGCTGTCGGAAGCGGTACTCTTCGAGCACGATCGGGGAGGGATTGATGATCACGACACCGGAGTCGCCATCGATAATGACCCAGTCGTCCTGGCGAATGATGCGGCTCGCCTCCCTGGCTCCTACCACCGCGGGGATGTCGAGACTGCGAGCGACGATCGCGGTATGCGAGGTCTTGCCACCGACGTCGGTAACAAATCCGGTGAAGACGCTGCGCTTGAACTGCAACATGTCGGCCGGCGCGATGTCATTGGCGACCAACACGAGCGGGTCCTCGCCCCCGAAATCGCGCACGCCCGCACCACCGGGTGTTGCTGGTGCGAAGGAGGTGGCGGAACCGCGGGCCAGTGCCCTAAGCAAGCGCTCAACGACCTGCTCGAGGTCGGCCTTGCGCTCCCGCAAGTACGCGTCCTCCATCTCGTCGAACTGCCGAGCCAATACCTCAAACTGGGCAGACAGCGCCCATTCGGCGTTGTAGTGCCGTTCCTGAATCCACTGGCACGTGGCGCCGGTCAGAACCTCGTCGTGCAGCAGCATGAGGTGCACATCGAGCAGGGCGGGCAACTCAGCAGGCGCCTCCTGCGGCAGATCCCGCTTGAGTGCGGTGAGTTCGCCGTCAACAGCGTCGCGTGCAACTCGCAAACGAACGACTTCGTCGCTCACCTGGCCCTCGTCAATGAAGTAGTGGGCCACGTCGACGCGGCTGGACGCGACCAGCACCGCACGCCCGATTGCGACGCCGCGCGAAACCGGCAATCCGAACACCTGGATGCTCATGCCGCGATGCTAGCAGTGCTCGAGCCAGAGGCCCCGGTATTGTGGTGGCGCGCGGCCAGCGCGCCTACTTCAGGTCGGCTGGAAGTACTAACGTCAAGGCGCACCGCAGCACGTGCAACTGCTCACTCGCCTTCGCCGAACCTGTCGTTGATGAGTGCAACGATCGAATCCATGGCCGCCTGCTCGTCCTCACCTTCGGTTTCGATCTCTACCTCGGCACCCATTCCTGCGGCAAGCATCATGACACCCATGATGCTCTTAGCATTCACCCTTCTGCCATTGCGACTCATCCACACTTCGCTCTTGAACGAGGTGGCCAGCTTGGTGAGCTTGGCGGAGGCGCGGGCATGAAGGCCCAGCTTATTGCTGATGCTGATGCGGGTCTTGATCATTGGCCGCCGGTTTACAGGCTTGGTTTTGCGCACGTAAGTTGGCCACCTGCATCACCCCTTGGGTGGCACCGGCCAAGGCGCGTGTAACAAGGGTGTCAAGCGACTCGTTGCCATAGCACAGCGAGCGCCAGAGCATCGGCACGTTGATGCCGGCGATGACTCTCACCTGGCCACTGTCCACGCTGCTCGCAACGCGCTGCGCCACGTTGCAGGGTGTGGCGCCGAAAACGTCAGCAAAGATCAACGCGTCAGGGTTGCGCACCCGAGCAAGCAGTTCGCGAGCCCGAGCCTCGACCTCCTCCACGGGCATATCGGCCGGCACATCCAACGCCTCCAGCCGGCAATGACAGTCCGGGAACGTATGGCTTGCCACCTCCTTGAGCGAGGACGCTAGGGGTGCGTGCGCAATGATCAGGAGGCCCGGCATGACCCGGCGATTATCGGCAGTTGCGTGAATCTCGCTGACTCGAGCCGAGCAGGCGACTCTGGCGCGATGCAAAAAACACACACGACGCGGGACACCGCGGACACGCGGCGCAATCAGACATCGAGTCTGAGGCTGCCAAAAAAGGCCTCAACGGCTTCTGGGTCGATACGTTCGCCCACGATCGTCGCCTGGTATACCCGCATGCCCTTGACGAAGAAGGCGACTTGCTCGCGCACCGGTTGGCCTTCAGCGCCGCGGCCCTCCAGGACGAGCTTTTCAGCGCGGGGGTTCGGGGTCATCCCCGGCACCCGCCACGCGGTGGTCAATGTCGCCGCGCCGTCGATATTGGCTAGTGCCACGCGGCGCAACTCGCCGAGGGCAGCGGCGACCCTGGCCGGGTCATCCATGCTCGCGTAAGCGAGAGCGTATGTAGTGGCATCTGAGGCACATGCCGTGAGGTGCATACGCACCCGGACTCCGGCGAGCACCACCGGCCTGACGTAGACCTTCGGTCTGCAGGGGAACATAACGACAAGCTCGCCGCTCGCGGGCCGGACCTCACGCCAGTCCAGGGTAGGGACACATGCGGTCAGTGCGAGCACCAGGGCAACGAGAATGCCGCTTCGGGCGTATGCCGAGGCCATCCGACTGATTATCTGGCACCACAATCGCCCTGAACGCCACAGGCCTCTGGAGTAGTTCGCAAAGCCTGGCCGGTGTACGCCTGCTGGATCCGCTCGGGTGCTGCCCGACGCCACCGACCACCAAGCGCGATCGCGCGGCCTGACGTCGGTGTTCTTTGGTGGCCGCCCCACAACGGAAGCTCTCGCGCACGCCGATGTACTGCCGCTGTGCGCCGCCGCTGCTGGCGAGCATACGGACGAAGTGCCGGAGGAGTGGGGCGGCCTTGGAGCCGATGCAACTTCCGGCGCACCGCAGGGTCGAGGGATGTGGACCCCGTCGGTGCCCCGCGCGCCGTCGCGCGTAAACTTTCCGCGTCTTACCGAGCAAGAGCCTGTTGTCATGAAACCTGCCCGCTACGTTGCTGCCGCAGTTGCCGCCCTGGCGATCGGTGTGGGCAGCTACCTCACCTTCCACAGCGTGGCCTGGCACGAGCAGGCCCCCGTGCTGACCTACACGCTGCTCGATGGGCGCGTATCCGGCACCGAGCAGCTGCGCGGCAAGGTAGTGCTCGTGAACTTTTGGGCCACAAGTTGTGCAACGTGCATCAAGGAGATGCCGCAGATCGTGACCACGTACGAGAAGTACAAGAACCGCGGGTACGAGACCGTGGCGGTGGCAATGAGCTATGACCCGCCCGCATACGTGATCAAGTTTGCCGAGACGCGGAGGCTTCCTTTTTCCGTGGCCATCGATAACACCGGCCACATCGCCAAAAGTTTCGACGACATCAAGGTGACGCCGACTTCCATGCTCATCAACAAGCGCGGCGAGATCGTGAAGCGCTACGTCGGCGAGCCGGATTTCGCGGCGTTGCACGAGTTGGTAGAAGAACTGCTGGCCGAGTCCTGAGCGGCTTCGGCACAGCCCCCTCTCACACTGCCCGTTCGACGCCTGCCGCGTAAGCCTGCTGATCTGCGTGGTAACTGCTGCGCACGAGGGCACCAACGGCCGCATGGGTGAATCCCATTTGCGCCGCCTCGCGCTCGAACATGCGGAAGGTGTCGGGATGCACATAGCGGCGCACGGGCAGGTGGTGGCCGCTGGGAGCAAGGTACTGGCCGATCGTCAGCATGTCGATGCCATGCGCACGCATATCTCGCATGACGCCGAGGATTTCCTCGTCGGTCTCTCCGAGGCCAACCATGAGGCCGCTCTTTGTGGGAACGCCGGGCACGGAATCCTTGAAGCGTTTGAGCAGGTTCAGCGAGAAGGCGTAGTCGGAGCCAGGTCGGGCCTCTTTGTACAGGCGAGGCACCGTTTCGAGGTTGTGGTTCATCACGTCAGGCGGGGCAGCCCTCAGGATGTCCAGGGCGCGATCCATGCGGCCGCGGAAATCGGGCGTGAGGATCTCGATGCGCGTGGTTGGCGACATCTCGCGCACCCGCTCAATGCATGCGACAAAGTGGCCAGCCCCACCGTCGCGTAAGTCGTCGCGATCGACGCTGGTGATCACCACGTATTTCAGCTTGAGCGCCGCAATGGTCTTGGCCAAGTTCTCGGGCTCGTCGACGTCCAGTGGATCGGGCCGGCCGTGGCCCACGTCACAGAAGGGGCAGCGGCGGGTGCACTTGTCACCCATGATCATGAAGGTAGCCGTGCCCTTGCCGAAGCATTCGCCCACATTGGGGCAGGAGGCTTCCTCGCACACGGTGTGGAGCTTGTGCTCGCGCAGGATCTGCTTGATTTCGTAGAAGCGCGTCGTCGGCGAACCGGCTTTGACACGGATCCAATCGGGTTTCTTCAGCACCTCGGCAGGAACGACCTTGATCGGAATGCGGGCCGTCTTGGCCTGTGCCTTCTGCTTGGCGGTGGGGTCGTACGGTTCCGCAGGGTGCGGAGATGCGGGAGTGGAAGACATCAGCGCCGTTCTCGAAGGAAAGCCGCAGTTGTGCCTGGCGGCTCGGGTCAGGGCGACAGGTAGGCGGCGAGCTTGTCGCCAAGCCGGCGCGCCACAGTGGCCCATTCGGTAGAAACCCCTAGTGTAGCCAGGTCGATCGTCTGCAGCCCCTCGTAACCGCAGGGGTGGATGCGGCGGAAGGGCGCGAGATCCATGGCGACGTTCAAGGCCACGCCATGGTAGGTGCAGTGGCGACTCACCTTGATACCCAGCGCCGCGATCTTGGCCAACCCCTGGAAGGGGTCACCGGCGTGGTCGTGCAAGCCGCCCCGCTCACCCGGCGACCTCGGATCCAGGCGCGCGTGACAGAAGGGGTCGGCCAGACGGACATAGACGCCCGGCGCACCCGCGACTCGATGCCCGGTCACGCGGTCCGCCTCCAGCGTCTTGAGCACCGCCTGCTCCAGCCGGTAGACAAACTCCTTGACGTAGATGCCCAGCCTGCGGAGATCGATGAGGGGGTAGGCCACGACCTGGCCGGGTCCGTGGTAGGTCACCTGACCGCCCCGGTTGGTTTGCACCACCGGGGTGCCGTGCGCGTCGAGTACGTGCTCGGCGCGTCCGGCCACCCCCTGCGTGTAGACGGGCGGGTGCTCGCAAACCCAAACCTCGTCGGGCGTGGCGTCGTCGCGCGTCTCGGTGTAGGTCCGCATGGCAGTGACTGTGTCCGCATAGTCCACGTACCCCAGCATGCGCACGACCGGCGCGGGGCCGGCCGCGCTCACAGCACCACCTTCACCATGGGGTGCGTGCTGAGCGTGCGATAGAGCTCGTCCAGCTGCTCACGGCTGGTGGCCCGCACCGTCACGGTGAGGCCGAGGTAGTTGTTGCTGCGGCTTGGGCGCGCCTCGACGGTGTCCGGGTCGAAACCAGGGTCGAACTCCTGCACGACGCGGATCACGGCGGCGGCAAAGCCCTCGACGTTCGCCCCCATCACTTTGATCGGAAATGCCGAGGGGTACTGAATGAGCGACTGCTCAGGCGGTATGGGCTTCATGGCGGTCATGTGGAACCCACCGCCGGTTCAGGTTCAAATGCATTGGAGCGTCTTCGCACGCTGGTACGCCTCATATAGCCGGGAATAGATGGGGCCTGGCTTGCCGCGCAACGCCCCGTGCCCGACCGGCTCGCCATCAAGCGTGGTGACGGGGAGCACCTCCTTGGTGGCCGAGCTGAGCATCAGCTCGTCGGCGACCAGTACCTCGGACTCTGCGATAGGGCGTAGGTTGTAGGCGATGCCCTCCTCCTCGCAAAGATCTCGCAGAAGGTCATAGCGAACGCCCTCCAGCACGTGCTCGCTCTTGGGGGGGCCGAGGACCGCCCCTTCGTGCACGACCCACACGTTGCTCGCCGCCGCTTCGGTGAGGAAGCCGTTGCGAAAAAGGATGGTCTCTACCGCCCCCCGGTCGGCCGAGATCTGGCGGGCCAGCACGTTGCCGAGCAACGAGATCGACTTGATGTCACCACGCTCCCAGCGGAAGTCACGGGCGGTCACGCACGCCACACCATGGTGCCGCTGCTCGGCCGTCGCATGCCTCATGGGCGTGGCCATCATGAACACGGTCGGCTCGATGTCCGTGGGCATGACGTGATCGCGCCACGCCACGCCGCGCGTGACCTGCATGTAGGCCAGCTGGTCGTCCACAGCTTGCGCGGCGATGAGCCGCCGGCAGCGCTCCAGCCATTCGCCGCGCGTGTGCGGGTTGACGATGCGCACCTTTGTCAGGCTGCGCTCCAGCCGCGCCATATGCTTCTCAAAACGAAACAGCTTGCGGCCGTAGACCGGCACGATCTCGTAGATGCCGTCACCAAAGATAAAGCCGCGGTCCAGCACGGACACCTTCGCTTGGGCAAGCGAGGTGTATTCGCCGTTCAGGTAGCAGAGCAGGTCGGGGATGGTCTGCATCGCGCCTCCATGGGGGCTCAGGAGCTGGTACGGTGGGCGAGGACGAGCTTACTTGATCCACAGGCGCAGCGAATCCCACGCGCGCCCGAGCAGCCCCGCTTCTTCCACGCCATCCATCACCACGAGCGGCACTTCGGCAACCTTCGTGCCCGCCTTGGTGGTGACCTTGAGCGTGCCGACGCGCTGCCCCTTGGTGAGCGGCGCGACCAG
The DNA here is from genome assembly GCA_966251135.1 of uncultured Burkholderiaceae bacterium. GTDB lineage: Bacteria > Pseudomonadota > Gammaproteobacteria > Burkholderiales > Burkholderiaceae_C > Albitalea. Next base: position 40,038 of record CBINKC010000017.1, on the reverse strand, counting down.
GGGATCGGTGCGCTCGATCGCCGTCTGCAGGTTGCCGCCCTCGCCGCGCGGCACGCTGACATAAACGGCCTGTGCGGCCCCAAGGCGAGCCTCCGTGGCGACGCCCTTCCACACTGGCACTGTCGCCATGGGCTTGCTCACGTCGAACAGGCGTATGGCATCGAAGGCCTGGAAGCCCCAGTTCAAAAGCTTCTGGCTCTCATTGGCCCGCGCTTCCATCGAGACGGTGTTGAGCACCACGCTGAGCAGGCGGCGCTTGCCGTTGGGAAAGTCGCGCTGGGCGCTGGCAACGAGGCAGTAGCCCGCTGCCTCGGTGTAGCCGGTCTTCATGCCGTCGACCGTAGGGTCGCGGCGCAGGAGCAGGTTGCGATTGGGCTGGCTGATGTTGTTGTACTTGTACTCCTTGATCGAGTAGTAGGCGTAGAAGTCCGGGTGCTCGCGGATGATGCGGCTGGCGACCACGGAGATGTCGCGCGCCGTGCTCTTGTGGCCGGGCTCGGTGAGGCCGGTCACGTTCTTGAAGCTGGTGTTCTTGAGCCCCCAAGCCTGTGCCTGGCGATTCATCATGGCGACGAACTGTTCGACTGTGCCGCCGACGGCCTCGGCCAGTGCAACGGAGGCGTCGTTGCCACTTTGCACGATCACGCCGCGCAGAAGCTCCTCGACATTGGGCGTCATCGTGGTGTCGATGAACATGAGCGAGCCGCCGCCCTTGCGCTCGGCCCATGCCCGCATCGAGACCGGCAGACGCTGCTCAAGCGCAAGGCGCCCTTCCTTGATCGCGTTGAAGGCGAGATAGGCCGTCATCAGCTTCGTCAGCGAGGCAGGATCGGCGGAGGCATCGGCGTCGCGCTCCGCCAGCGTCTGGTTGCTGGTGAGGTCCAACAGCACGTAGCTCTTGGCCGCCACTTCCGGCGGCTGGGGGGCCTGGGCGGACGCAGCGCCGACGATGGCCAGCGAAGCAAGCAGAGCGAGGAATCGTTTCATCGGAGTATGGGTGGGTGACGGCAACGAGGCGGCATTGAGCCCCGACACCGGTGATGTTCAGGTTGCCGGTCCGTGCAGTTGCTGCACGATCAGGCTCTTGAGCAGCGCAAGCTGCCCGTGGAAAAAGTGTCCGACACCGGGGAGCACGATCACCGGCAAAGTCTGGGGGCGCGCCCAGTCGAAGGTGGCGGACAGCGGGACCACCTCGTCCGCCTCGCCATGAATCACGACGGTATCGGCCGGGACCAGGGGCACCTGCTGCCTTTGCGTGGAAGGCCCGACCAGCACCATGCGTACCGGGCGCTCGTGCTCGGGCAACCGCGAGGCGGCAGCAGCCGCCACGAAGCCGCCGAAGGAAAAACCCGCGAGCATGAACGGCCGACCGGGCTCACGCTCTGCGGCGATCACCGCTAGCGCATCATCAATCTCGCCGCGGCCCTCGTCCCAGCGACCCTCGGATGCGCCCGCACCACGGAAGTTGAAGCGCACTGTGCGCCAGCCAAGTTGGAGGAAGGCGCGGGCCAGGGTCTGCACGACCTTGTTGTCCATGGTGCCGCCATGCACAGGATGGGGATGGCAGATGACAGCCATGCCGCGCGGCTCGCCAGCTGGCGCGTCGAGGGCGCATTCGATGGCGCCAGCCGGGCCGGACAGCATCCGGCGTACGGTATGGGAATTCATTGACGGGCGGCGAGGTGGTTCAGCGACCGACGTTCGGTGGCAGGACGAGGCGCTCCACGACTTCGCCCTTCCTTAGATGGGAATCGACGATCTCGTCAATGTCGTCCAAATCCACATAGGTGTACCAGACGGCCTCCGGGTAGACCACTGCCACCGGCCCGCCGGCGCAGCGGTCGAGGCAGCCCGCCTTGTTGACTCGAACCCCGCCCGGGCCGGCGAGGTTCTCCGCCTTGACGCGCATCTTGCAGTGCTCGAAGCCCGCCTGCGCATTGTGGTTGGCGCATGAATCCTCGCCGTTAGCGCGTTGATTCAAGCAGAAGAAAATGTGCCGCTGGTAGTAACTGCTCATCCCGCAATTCTAGAGACCGTCGGATTCCTCATCCGGCCCTCGGGCCGCGACACGGCCGAGCAGGTAGCCCATCGCGGCATAGGGCCACAGCCAACCGACCCACTGGGCCGCCCCATGGAATCGGATAAAGCGCCCCTGCTCCCAACTTTGCAGACTCTCAGCGAAGTAGGCATCGGCCGGCGACTGCGCGAGCACGGCCACCAGCGCGGCCAGCACGATGAGACCCAGGCCTGCGGCGGCGCGCCGCGGCACCCAGGCCAGGGCCGCGGCAAACAGCAAACCGGCGGCGAGCGCGGCCTCCACAGGTGGCGTGCGCCAGGCCAGCGCGTGTTGGGGCCCGAAGTTGAGCACAGTGGACATCGTTGTAGCCACCAGGCCGGTGATCGCCGCGCCCAGTGCCAGGACGACGCGACGCCAGCCCGGCCACGAAATGCTGAACGCCACGAGGCAGGGTGCGAGCAGACCCAAGGCGATCGCCGCGAACTCGGTGCCCGCGGACACCGGCAATGCGGTACCGCCTGCCGGCATCCAGGGCTCAACCCATCGCGCAAGCACACTGCCTTGCAGCCAGCCTGTCAGGGCGTCGCGCAGCCGGGGCCAGACGGGACCGCTGCCGAACGGTACCGGCCCGGGAAACAGCAGGCCGAGAGGCCACAGGACCAGCAACACCAGCCCACCCGCGCTGCGGCCGATGAACCACCGGTCGCGCACTGCCTGCCAGCGATCCACCGCCCCCAGCAACCGAGCACCGAGTGCCAACAGCCCGCCCAGCGCGGCGCCCGCGACATTGAGCCCGAGATCCACGTTGCTCGGTACGCGCGCAGGAAGGAAGTTCTGCAGCGTCTCCAGTGCAAGGGACAGCGCCAACCCGCCGGCCACCGAGGCCACCATGGCAAGGCCGGGACCACGGCCCGACCGCACCACGGCGCCGAACACCAGTGCGCCCAGGGGCACGTAGCCCACGAGGTTGCTCAGCACGTCGAACACGGTCCACCACTGCCACCAGGGCCGCGTGAGGAAGGCCCAGACGGACAGCCCCGGCCAGTGCCAGCCACTGAACGGGTACAGGCTCGCATAGACGATCAGCGCCGCGTAGATGGTGGCCAGCAGTGCGGCAGAGCTGCGATACCGGGTCATGGGAATGCACGGGTCAGAACGGCTTGACGACGACCAGCACGACGATGGCCGTAAATAGCAGCACCGCCATCTCGTTGAAGACCCTGAACCAGCCCTCGCTTCGCCGGTTGGCGAATTGCTCGAACTTGCGCAGCAACGACCTGCAGGCGTGGTGGTAGCCCAGCACAAGCACGACCAGAAGCAGCTTGGCATGCAGCCAGCCGCCGGTAGCCCGGAAGTAGCCGAGCCACAACCACAGCCCGAGACCGACGGCCGGCACCATCAGCATGCTTGCAAAGCGATAGAGCCGGCGCGCCATCATGAGCAGGCGCTCGCGCTCGGCATGGCTGTCGGCCGGCACGGCGGCCAGGTTGACGAAGATGCGGGGGAGGTAGAAGAGACCGGCGAACCAACTCGCCACGAACACGATGTGAAAGGCTTTGATCCAGAGCATCGCGCGATTATCTCGGGGGCCTTCGCGCAGCAAGCTCGGAATGCATCGAAGCATGCGGCTTGCCGAGTGCAGGTCTTTCGAATCCGCTACTTCAGCGCCTCGCTGTCTCAGCAGTTCGAGCCAGGGTGCATTTCGACACAACGAGGCCCGTGCAGCCGCGGGAAGGCGACGTTATGCTGCGATGCAGCGAATAGGCTGGAGACCTACCTTGGACAGGAATGTGAGCCAGCCAGCCCGCAAGCAAATCGACGACACAAGAAAAAAGCCCCGACCATAAGGCCAGGGCTGAAAAGCCTTAACGCTGTCATCACGATAAGGCACCTGCTCAGGGAGGAAAAGCAGGGAATGACGGCCTCGCGGCTATCATTCGTGGACTACTTTAGCAGATAGGCGTCGCCTTCGATACGCGAGGGGCATCGGAAATGCGCCAGATGACCCCGCAGATAAGGCACTTCGGCACGGTTGTGCGATTTTCGAAACTCATCGTGTCTTCACTCCCCCCTTTTCCTGCCAGTCGACCACGCCGGTTGCGTCGTGACGAGTTCACTCGCGCGCTGGTGCGAGAGCATCACCTGCATGCGAGCGACCTCATCCTGCCTGTGTTCGTGCTCGCCGGGCGCGGCCAATCCCAAGACGTGACCTCCATGCCCGGGGTGCAGCGCCGCAGCCTGGACCGCCTGCTCCCACTGGCGGAGGAGTGTCTTTCGCTGGGCGTACCCGTGATGGCACTCTTCCCCGTGATCGATGGCTCGCTCAAGACCGAGGACGGCCGCGAGGCGCTCAACCCGGACGGCCTGGTGCCAATCGTGGTGCGCGAACTCAAGCAGCGCTTCCCTGAACTCGGCGTGATGACCGACGTGGCGCTCGATCCCTACACGAGCCACGGCCAAGATGGCCTGCTCGACGCTTCCGGCTACATCGTCAACGACGAGACGGTACAGGTGCTGCGCCAGCAGGCGCTGGCACAGGCCGAGGCCGGGGTGGACATCGTGGCGCCGAGCGACATGATGGACGGGCGCATCGGGGCGATCCGGCAGGCGCTGGAGGAGCGCGGACACGTCCATACCCGCATCATGGCCTACAGCGCGAAGTACGCAAGCGCGTTCTACGGCCCGTTCCGGGACGCCGTGGGGTCGGCCGGGAACCTCGGGAAGAGCGACAAGAAGGTCTACCAGATGGACCCGGCCAACGGCGACGAGGCGCTGCGCGAGGTGGCACTGGACATTGCCGAGGGCGCGGACATGGTGATGATCAAGCCCGGCATGCCCTACCTTGATGTCGTACGCCGCGTGAAGGACACATTCCGCATGCCCACCTTCGCCTACCAGGTGAGCGGCGAGTACGCGATGATCAAGGCGGCTGCCGCCAACGGCTGGCTCGACCACGATGCCGTGATGATGGAAAGCCTGCTGGCCTTCAAGCGCGCGGGCGCGGACGGCGTACTGACCTACTTCGCGCTGGATGCCGCACGGCTACTGCGACGCTAGCGCAGTGTTCGACCCCATGCGGAACTTGAAGCCGTTGGATTTGGCATCCTGGCCAGGCGCAAACCGCAGCGACATCCCGAGGTGTCGCGAGGACTTGCAGCGGCGCCAGCGCGGCAAAGACGTGGCTTGATGCTCCGCATCGCGTCGAAATCGCACTAACGCCAGGCAGCAGACGTCGGCGATGACGCTCTGCGCCCGCCAACTCTGGCTGCTAGTGATGCTCACGCTGGTGTGGGGGCTCAACTGGCCAGTGATGAAGCTCGGCGTGACGCACTATCCTCCGCTGAGCTTTCGAGCGGCATCGATGTGGCTGGGGCTGCCCGTGCTCTACGCCGCGGTCTGCTGGATGCGGGTGGACCTGCGCATTGCCCGCGCCGACTGGGCCGAGTTGGCCAAGCTGACGTTCACGAACATGCTGGTCTGGCACGTGCTGGCAATCATCGCAGTGCAAGCACTCTCTTCAGGCCGCGCGGCGATCCTCGGCTACACCATGCCGATCTTCTCGGCGCTGTGGGGTCGAGCGATGTTCGGCCAGCGATTCAGCGGCCGGCAACTCGCTGGCGTGGCGTCAGCGGCCATCGGGGTGATCCTGCTCCTGTGGCACGAACTGGGCCAGATGGCAGGCCGGCCCTGGGGGGCATTCGGCATGCTGACGGCCGCGGCCGTATGGGCCCTGGGCACTCAGCAGCTGCGCCGTACCGACATCGCGGCGCCGACACTGGCGCTCACTTGGTGGATGACTGTGGCGACCACCGTGGTGACGAGCGTGCTCGCCTTCGCGCTGGAGCGGGATCGGTGGTCTGTGCCCGGCGAGGCGGCACGATTTGCCATCGCCTACAACGCCGTACTGATCTTCGGCTTCGCGCAGCCGGTGTGGCTGGTGCTTGCACGCGGCCTGCCGCCGGTGGCCTCGACGCTGTCGGTGATGATGATTCCAGTGCTGGGAGCGGTGGCCGGGGCGCTGTGGCTGCGCGAGACGCTGCATTGGCAGGACGGCGCGGCCGTGGTGCTCATGGGGGCAGCCATTGCTTCGGTGCTGTGGCCACAGCGTCGGCACCGCGAAGCAACGGCTGCGTGAAGGCGTCAGCGGCGGCGGTAGGGATCGTCGAAGCCCAGCGACGTAACGATGTCCCGTTCGCGCGCTTCCATCACCTCGGCCTGCGTATCGACCTCGTGGTCGTAGCCCTGCGCGTGCAGGGTGCCATGCACAAGCAGGTGCGCGTAATGCGCCTCAAGCGGCAGCTTCAGCTCGCGCGCTTCGGCGGCCACGATCGGCGCACACAGGACGAGGTCAGCGGACACCACCGGATCGCGCGCGTAGTCGAAGGTGAGGACGTTGGTCGCGTAGTCCTTGCCACGGTACTCGCGGTTGAGCTCCCGGCCCTCGTCCGCCCCGACGATGCGGACGGTGATCTCGGCCGGATGCTCCAGCGCGGCGCGGATCCAGCGTGCCACGCGGTGACGTGGGAGCTGCTCCCGGTGGCTGGGGTCGGCGAACTGAAGGGAAAGGGAAAGCGGCGGACGTGTAGCCAAGGAACATCTTTCAAGTGGCTTCCGGCGCGCGTGCGGCATCGTAGGCCTCGACGATGCGTGCAACCAGGGGATGCCGCACCACGTCGGCCGAGGTGAAGCGCGTGGTGGCGATGCCCCGCACGCGGCGCAGTACGCGCTCGGCGTCGATGAGGCCGCTCTCGGTGCCGCGGGGCAGGTCAATCTGGCTCACGTCGCCGGTCACCACGCACTTGCTGCCGAAGCCGATGCGGGTAAGGAACATCTTCATCTGCTCGGGTGTGGTGTTCTGTGCCTCGTCAAGGATGACAAAGGCATGGTTGAGCGTGCGCCCGCGCATGAAGGCCAGGGGCGCCACTTCGATGCTGCCCTTCTCGAAGGCCTTGGTCACCTTGTCGAATCCCATCAAGTCGTACAGCGCGTCGTACAGCGGGCGGAGGTACGGGTCGACCTTCTGGGCCAGGTCACCGGGCAGGAACCCCAGGCGCTCGCCAGCCTCAACAGCCGGACGGGTGAGGATGATGCGCTGAACCGTGCTGCGCTCCAGCGCGTCGACCGCGCAGGCTACGGCGAGAAAGGTCTTGCCCGTGCCGGCCGGGCCGATGCCGAAGGTGATGTCGTGGCCCAGGATGTTGCGCAGGTAGCCGTGCTGGTTGGGCGTGCGGCCCGACACGCCGGAGCGGCGGGTGTGCAGGACGATCTCGTCCGCCTCGTCCGAGGCCGGGGCTTCGGCGGCCGCACGCGCGTTGCGCCGCCGTGAGCCGGCATCACCCGCACCCACCGCCTCGGCAAGCGCGAGCTGAAAGGTTTCCGCCGGAATGGGCCGGCGCGCCCGGTCGTACATGGTCTGCAGCAGCGCGACCGCACGCTCGGCCTGCGGCTTCGGGCCCTCGACCCGGAAGGACTCGTTGCGCCGGCTGATGCTTACCTCCAGCGCCGCCTCGATGTCGCGCAGGTGCTCATCCATGCTGCCGCACAGATGCGCGAGGCGATCGTTGTCCAGGGGAATGAAGGCGTGGCGAAGGATCACGGGCGATCAGGATCGGCGAGGGCTCACATTGTCGCTGCTGTCGTGCAGTCCGGCCGGCAAACCGGATGCCGCCTCGCGCCATGCCGCAAAGCCATCCTGCAAAATCGCCCGCCATGTCCTTGCGCGCGTACTGGAAACTGCTGCTGGCCCTGGCCTTCGCACTCGCGGCAGGATGCACGCCCGCCCGGGCCGCGCCGCTGGTCATCACGCAAGCGCAATCGGTGAACGTCGGGGGTGATCGCTTCCCGGAGACGTCGCCCACGCAGGCAGTGACCCTGCCCGACGAGTGGGCGCGCAGCCGGCCACGCCACGACGGCAGCGTGTGGTATCGCACAAGCTTCGACCTGCCCCAAGGGACGGGCCCCGGCGAGCTACTGGGGCTGTACATCGAACGCGTGTGCAGCACGGCCGAGGTGTTCCTCAACGGCTACCGCATCGCCAGCGGCGGCCGAATGATCGAGCCTGTGACACGCCGCTGCTATGAGCCTCAGCTCATTGCCCTCCCGGCAGCGCTGCTGCAGGCCCAGGGCAACGTGCTGGACCTGCACGTCGTGGGGTCGGCCCAACAGCGCGTGGCGGGCCGTCAGCGGGCCGCGGGGCTGTCGACGCTGGTGGTGGGCCAGTACGGGGCCCTCGCCGAGATACACGGGTGGCGCACCTTCTGGGGCGTCAGGATCGTGCAGATGACCAGCGTGGTGATTGCGGTCGTCGGCACCCTCATGCTCGGCTTGTACGCCATGAACCGGCGTGAGGTGCCCCTGCTCTACTTCGGCCTGCTGCTGGTCGGCTGGGCCCTACTGTCGTCCCGGGTGTGGTGGAACGACCCACCGCTGGCGACCTCGGCGCTGGAGCTCCTGACCACGGCGGCTCTCGCGCCGCTCGTGGCCTGCCTCGTGCAGTTCCTGCTCAGCTATGCAGCCCTGCGCTCGCGCGTCATCGAGGCGACGCTGCTCGCGCAATGCCTGCTGCTGCCGCTCACGCTGGCGCTGGCCGGGCCCACGCGGCTGTACGCGGCAGCCACTGTCTGGCACACGCTGATGGCGCTGGAGGTGCTCGGCGCCATCGGGATGTACCTGACGGTGGTATGGAAGCACCGGCGCGAGGACTTCGCGCCCATGCTGATGATCCTGGGGGGCACCAGCGGGCTGCTGATGTACGCGATGGCCGAGCAGATGCAGGCCGTAGGGAAGCCGCCGGTTCAGATCATGCACTTCGCCGTGCCCGTGCTCTTCCTTGGCGTGGGCCTGCGACTGCTGCAGGTCTTTGGAAGGGCGCTGTCGGCGGCCGAGGCCAACCGCTCCACATTGGAGGAGCGGGTGAAGGAGATCACCGCCGAGATCGAGCGCAATTTCGCGCAGCTCGCCGAACTGCGCGTGGAGCAAGTCACGGAGAAGGAACGCAAGCGCATTGCGGCCGACCTGCACGACGACCTGGGCGCCAAGCTGCTGACCATCGTTCACACCAGCGAAAGCGAGCGCATTTCCACGCTGGCGCGCGAGGCGCTCGAGGAGATGCGGCTGTCGGTGCGGGGCCTGACGGGCAAGCCCGTGCGCCTGGTGGACGCATTGGCCGACTGGCGGGCGGAAACCGTGCAGCGCCTGGGCCAGGCCAATATCGAGTGCGATTGGAAAGGCCCGGCCGAGGAGATCGAGCATCTGCTGCCCGCCCGAGCCTACGTGCAGACCACGCGCATCCTGCGCGAGGCGGTGAGCAACATCATCAAGCACAGCAGCGCCTCGCATTGCAAGGTGCGGTCGAGCGTGGGCGAACGTGACTTCGGCCTGCTGGTGCAGGACAACGGCAAGGGCATCGCGATGGAGCTGGATGGCAAGCTCGACCGGGGCCACGGCATGTCGAGCATGAAGCATCGCGCCAAGCAGCTGCAGGGCCAGTGCCTGGTGGAATCAGGCCCCGGCTATGGCACCGTGATAAGGCTCACGCTACCCCTTTGACTGCATGCGGCGCACGGCTTTGCCCACTGCTAGCATCGAGCAACGTCCACGCACTCCTGCCCGGTGGGGGCCCCCATGAACAACATCCTGCTGCTGGAAGACTTGCCCGAAATCCGCGCCTGGATGAAGCAGCTGGTGCTGCAGGTCTTCCCTCACTCCCTGATCTCGGAGGCGGCCCGTGTTCATGATGCGCGCGAGCTGATCACCGCGGTCAAGTTCGACATGGCCCTTATCGACCTCGGCCTGCCCGATGGTTCGGGTGTCGATGTGGTGGCGGCACTGCGCGATCAGCAGCCGGAAGCGCAGTCGGTGGTCGTGACCATCCACGACGACGACGAGCATCTCTTCCCGGCACTGCAGGCCGGCGCCTTCGGTTACCTGCTCAAGGAGCAGGCACGCGAGGCAATCACCGAACAGCTCAAGCGCATGAGCCAAGGCGAGCCCCCGTTGTCACCTTCGATTGCTCGGCGCGTGATCTCCTACTTCGCCGCTCAGGCGCGGCCGCAGCAGAACATGCTGCCGCACGTGCAGCTGACCGAACGAGAGAACGAGGTGCTGCTGCGCGTGGCCAAGGGCTTCACGCTGCCCGAGATCGGCGTGCAGCTGAGCCTGTCGCGCCACACGATCGCCGACTACGTGAAGCAGATCTATCGCAAGCTCAACGTGAGCTCGCGGGCGGAAGCCGCGCTGGAAGCCCAGCGGCTGGGCTTGTTCAGGCGGTAAGGCCGCGCATCGCGCGGGCCACGTTTGGGTTTGCAGGGAGCGACGGCCGCAGCACAAGCCGCGCAGACACACATCGGGGCCCGCCATAATCGCGCCCCATGCTAGGCCGACTCACCGGCACCCTCGCCGAAAAATCCCCTCCTCAGCTGCTCATTGACGTGAACGGCGTCGGCTATGAAGTCGACGTGCCCATGAGCAGCTTCTACAACCTGCCCGGCCTGGGCGAGCGGGTCACGCTGCTTACGCACTTCGTGGTGCGCGAGGACGCGCAGGTGTTGTACGGCTTCCTCACGCACGAGGAACGCGCGGCCTTCCGCCAGCTCGTGAAGATCTCAGGGGTGGGGCCGCGCACTGCGTTGGCAATACTTTCGGGCCTGAGTGTCAACGAGCTGACGCAGGCGGTGAGCCTGCAGGAAAGTGGCCGGCTGGTGAAGGTGCCGGGTATCGGCAAGAAGACCGCCGAGCGGCTGCTGCTGGAGCTCAAGGGCAAGCTGGGTGATGCGATCGCGGCGCCCGTGGCGGCGGCGACGGATGCACAGAGCGACATCCTGCAGGCCCTGCTGGCATTAGGCTACAGCGACCGCGAGGCCGCCATGGCGATGAAGGGGCTGCCGCCCGAGGTGGGCGTGAGCGATGGGATCAAGCTGGCCCTGAAGTCGCTGGCGCGCTGAACACCTCGGCCACGGTCAGAACGCCGCCTTAAGTCAGAGGGCAATTCGGCGTGGCCTTGAGGGCGGGCCCGCCGAAGACTAGCGGACGCGGTCCCTCGGGGCGCCTTCAGTGCTTCATGTCGTGCCGCATGGGCTCGGCCGGCCTGACCGCTTCCACGTAGACCTCCACCTTCACCTCTCCAGCGTTCTGGAAACGCAGCGTCAGGGGAAACTTGTCGCCTTCCTTGAGTGGCGCCTTCAGGCCCATGAGCATGATGTGGAGGCCGCCGGGCTGCAGCGAAACCGACTGGTTGCGCGGTAGCTCGACGGCATCGATCTGACGCATGCGCATCACGTCGCCTTCCATCTTCATTTCGTGCAGTTCGGTGCTGCCCGCCACGCCCGACTGCACGGCAACGAGGCGGTCGGCCGGCCCCCGGTTGTCAAGGCGCAGGAAGGCGCCGCCCGAAGGCTGACCAGGTGCGGTGGCCCGGGCGTAGGGATGGTCGATGGTGATCTCGGCGATCTTGAACGAGTGGGCTTGTGCGGCGAACGAGCAGGCCGCGGCGAGCGCGACGAGCCGGCGAGGCAGAGCAGTCATGAGGTGTCCTTGGGACGGGTCGCAGTGGAATCACATCGCCGCCCACAAGACGGCGCGCGACGGGCGTGGCGTGGCGCACATGGCGGCGGATTGTGCCGCACGACCCGCCCACGATAATCGGCGCATGACGATCCACACCGACGAGTTCCCTGCCTCGCGGCGCATGGTGAGCGCGGTCAGCGCCTCGCCGAACGAGGACGTGATCGAGCGGGCACTGCGGCCCAAGGGGCTGGGTGAGTACGTCGGCCAGGCCAAGGCGCGCGAGCAGTTGGAAATCTTCATCGGCGCGGCCAAGATGCGCCGCGAGGCGATGGACCACGTACTGCTATTCGGCCCGCCGGGGCTGGGCAAGACCACGCTGTCGCACATCATCGCCAACGAGCTGGGGGTGAACCTGCGGCAGACCTCGGGGCCGGTGCTCGAGAAGCCCAAGGACCTGGCGGCCATCCTCACCAACCTCGAGCGCAACGACGTGCTCTTCATCGACGAAATCCACCGGCTGAGCCCGGTGGTCGAGGAGATCCTGTACCCCGCGCTGGAGGACTACCAGATCGACATCATGATCGGCGAGGGCCCGGCGGCGCGCTCGATCAAGCTCGATTTGCAGCCGTTCACGCTGGTGGGCGCCACCACGCGCGCCGGCATGCTCACCAACCCGTTGCGCGACCGCTTCGGCATCGTGGCGCGGCTCGAGTTCTACACCGCCGAGGAGCTTGCGCGCATCGTGCAGCGGTCGGCGGGCCTGCTGGAAGTGCCGATGGATGCCGAAGGGGCCATCGAGATCGCGCGCCGCTCACGCGGCACGCCGCGCATTGCCAATCGCCTGCTGCGGCGCGTGCGTGACTATGCCGACGTGAAGGGCGACGGCCGCATCACCAAGCCGATCGCGGATCGCGCGCTGGCCATGCTTGACGTGGACCCGCAGGGCTTCGATGTGATGGACCGCAAACTGCTCGAAGCGGTGATCCATCGCTTCGACGGCGGCCCGGTGGGCCTGGACAACGTGGCAGCGGCCATCGGCGAGGAGCGCGACACCATCGAAGACGTGATCGAGCCCTACCTCATCCAGCAGGGCTACCTGCAGCGCACACCACGCGGGCGCATCGCCACGCACGCAGCGTACCGGCACCTGGGGGTCACGCCGCCGCGCTCAGCGGGCGACCTGTTCGACGGAAGCTGAGGCCGCCACGGCGCGCCGGCGGCGCTGCCGCCAGGCACGCAGCTCGCCGACGAAGCCCTTGCGGAAGGCAATGACGCACACCACGAAGATGACGCCGATGATGACCGTGACCCAGGAGCCCACGCGGTCGGCCAGGTAGTTCTGCAGGCCGATGATGGTGAAGGCGCCCAGCACGGGGCCGGCAAAGGTGCCCATGCCGCCCAGGAGCGTCATCAGCACCACCTCGCCTGACAGCGACCAGTGCACATCCGACAGCGTGGCAAAGCCAAGCACGAGGGTCTTGAGCGCACCGGCGAGCCCGGCCAGCGCGGTGGAGAGCACGAAGGCAAGCAGCTTGTAGCGATCCACGTCGTAGCCCAGCGACACGGCGCGCGGCTCGTTCTCGCGGATGGCCTTGAGCACCTGGCCGTAGGGCGAGCGCACCACGCGGATGATGAACAGGAACGCGGCCACGAAAATGGCCAGCACCAGGAAGTACATCGCCAGGTCATTGGCCAGCGGCACGAGGCCGAACAAGCGACCGCGCGGCACGCCCTGCAGCCCGTCTTCGCCACCGGTGAAAGGCACCTGCAAGCACACGAAGTAGATCATCTGCGCCATCGCCAGCGTGATCATGGCGAAGTAGATGCCCTGCCGGCGGATGGCCACCAAACCCACGACCAGCCCGATGAGCGCCGCCACCGCCATGCCGGCCAGCAGCCCCAGCTCCGGCGACCAACCGGCCGAGCGCACGAGCCAGCCCGTGGCGTAGGCCGCCGACCCCATGAAGGCGGCGTGCCCGAACGACAGCAGCCCGGTGTAGCCGAGCAGCAGGTTGAAGGCGCAGGCGAAGATCGCATAGCACATCGCCTTCATCATGAAGATGGGGTACAGGCCGATGAAGGGCGCCACGATCAGCACCGCGAGCCCGGCGAGCAGCGCATAGCGGCCCAGGCGGTCGGCTTCCATCACTTCTCCCTCCCGAACAGGCCGGCGGGCCGGATCATGAGCACGACGGCCATGATGACGAACACCACGATGTTCGATGCCTCGGGATAGAACACCTTGGTGAGGCCCTCGACCACCCCCAGCACGAGGCCAGTGAGGATGGAGCCGAGGATCGAACCCATGCCGCCGATCACCACCACGGCGAACACCACGATGATGAGGCTGCTGCCCATGAGAGGCGTGATCTGGATCACCGGGGCGGCAAGCACACCGGCGATGGCCGCGAGGCCGGCACCGGCGGCATAGGTGAGCATCACCATCATGGGTACGTTCACACCGAAGGCCTGCACCAGCGAGGGATTTTCGGTGCCGGCGCGCAGGTAGGCCCCCAGGCGGGTCCGCTCGATCAGGAACCACGTGCCGAAACACACCACCAGCGAAGCGAACACGACCCACGCCCGGTAGTTGGGCAAGATCATGAAGCCGAGGTTGGTGGCACCCTGCAGCGCCTCGGGCACCGGGTACGACTGGCCCGACACGCCGAACTGGTCGCGGAAGATGCCTTCGGCGATGAGCGCCAGGCCGAAAGTGAGCAGCAGCCCGTAGATCGGGTCGATTCGGTACAGGTGCCGCAACAGCAGGCGCTCGATCACGATACCCAGCGCACCGATGACGAGCGGCGCCAGCAGCAGTGCCAGCCAGTAGTTGAGGCCGAACGCCTCCAGCCCGATCCACGCGACGTAGGCGCCCATCATGTACAGGGCGCCGTGCGCGAAGTTCACGATGCCCAGCAGGCCGAAGATCACCGCCAGGCCCAGGCTGAGGATCGCGTAGAACGAGCCGTTGACCAAGCCCAGCAAGAGCTGCCCGAGGAAGGCCTGCACGGGGATGCCGAAGATGTCCATGGCTCAGCGCGCGTGGCGGCCCACGCCCAGGGCACCACGGGGCTGCGGCGTCACTTCCACAGGCCGCACTTGCTCTCGGCCTTGGTGGTCCAGGCCTCCTCGCCCTTGAAGGTCTGCACGACCTTGTAGTAGTCCCATGGCTCAGTGGACTCCTTGGGGAGCTTGACCTGCATGAGGTACATGTCGTGCACCATGCGGCCGTCGCCGCGGATGAAGCCGCCCTTGGCGAAGATGTCGTTGATCTTGGTCTTGCGCATCTGCGCGAGCACCTTGTCGGCGTCATCGGTGCCCGCGGCCTTGACCGCGTTCAGGTATTGCAGCGCCGCCGAGTAGTCGCCGGCCTGCAGCGACGAGGGCATGCGCTTCATCTTCTCGAAGAAGCGGCGCGCCCACGTGCGCGTGTCCTGGTTCTGGTTCCAGTACCAGCTGTCGGTGAGGTACATGCCGCCTGCGGCGTTCAGCCCCAGCGAGTGCACGTCGTTGATGAACATGAGCAGGCCCGCGAGCTTCATGGTCTTGGTGACCCCGAACTCGTTGGCTGCCTTGATGGCGTTGATGGTGTCACCGCCCGCATTCGCCAGCCCCAGGATCTGCGCCTTGCTGGACTGGGCCTGCAGCAGGAACGACGAGAAATCGCTGGCGTTCAGGGGATGCTTGACCGAGCCCACCACGGTGCCGCCGGCCGCCTTGACGACCGCGGCGGTGTCGTTCAGGAGCTGCGCGCCGAAGGCATAGTCGGCCTGCAAGAAGAACCAGGTCTTGCCGCCGGCCTTGACCACCGCGTTGCCCGTGCCCTTGGCGAGGGCCACGGTGTCGTAGGCCCAGTGCACGGTGTAGGGCGTGCACTGGTCGTTGGTGAGCGCCGAGGTGGCCGCGCCCACCACGAGGAAGGGCTTCTTCTTCTCTGCGGCCACCTTGGACATGGCCAGGCTGGTGCCGGAGTTGGTGCCGCCGATGAGCAGGTCCAGGCCCTGTGTGTCGAACCACTCGCGCGCCTTGGCGGCAGCGATGTCGGCCTTGTTCTGGTGATCGGCGTAGAGCAGCTCGATCTTCTTGCCGCTGATGGCGCCGCCCATGTCGGCGATCGCCATGCGTATCGCTTCGGTGCCGCCCGGCCCGTCGATGTCGGCATACAGGCTCGACATGTCAGTGATGAAGCCGATGCGGATTACGTCGCCCGAAACCTGCGCCTGGGCGGCGCCGCCCAGCATCGTGCCCAGCGCCAGGGCGCAGGCGGCGGTGGTCTTCCTGAGTGCCATTCGGGTGCTCCTGAGTAGATGGGATCGGTTGTCCGGCCGGGTCGTGTTCCCTTACACGCCCAGGTACTCGTGCAGCCGTTCCTGCCGCTGGGGCAGTTCGGCCTGTGTGAACTCCTGGATGACGCGGCCGTGCTCCATGAGCAGGAAGCGGTCGGCCAGTGGCGCGGCGAAGCGGAAGTTCTGCTCCACCATGACGATCGTGTAGCCCTGGCGGCGCAGCGCCACCACGGTCTCGGCGAGCTTTTGCACGATGACCGGCGCGAGCCCCTCGGAAATCTCGTCGAGCAGCAGCAGCTTCGCGCCGGTGCGCAGGATGCGCGCGACCGCCAGCATCTGCTGCTCGCCGCCCGACAGTCGCGTGCCCTGGCTTGCAGCGCGCTCCTGGAGATTGGGGAACATGTCGTAGATCTGCGCCAGGCTCATGCCGCCATCAGCAAGCGCCGGTGGCAGCATCAGGTTCTCTTCGGCGGAAAGGCTGGAGAAGATGCCGCGCTCCTCGGGGCAGTAGCCCACGCCCAGCCGTGCAATGCGATGCGGCGGCCACGCGATGGTCTCGGTGCCGTGTACCTTGACCGAGCCCTTGCGGCTACCGATGAGGCCCATGATGGCGCGCAGCGTGCTCGTGCGGCCAGCCCCGTTGCGACCCAGCAAGGTGACCACCTCGCCTGCGTCGACGTGCAGGTTCACCCCGTGCAGCACGTGCGACTCGCCGTACCAGCCGTGCAGCTCTCGCACTTCCAGGAGCCGGGCCGCCATGTCAGTGCGCTCCCGCGAGTTCGACCTGGGCGCTGCCCATGTAGGCCTCGATGACCGCCGGGTTCTTCGACACCTGCTCGTACGGCCCCTCGGCCAGCATGGCGCCGCGCTGGAGCACGGTGATGGTGTCGGCCAGCTGGCCGACCACGCTCATGTTGTGCTCGACCATCAGCACGGTGCGGTCGGCGGCGACGCGCTTGATGAGCTGCTGGATGCGCTCCACGTCCTCCAGGCCCATGCCCTGCGTGGGCTCGTCGAGCAGCATGAGCTGCGGGTCCATGGCGAGCGTGGTGGCGATCTCCAACGAGCGCTTGCGGCCATAGGCCAGCTCCACGGCGAGCAGGTCCGCATGGCGGTCGAGATCGACCTCGCGCAGCAGCGCCATCGCCCGATCGTTCAGGCCGTGCAGCGAACGCTCGGGCTTCCAGAAGTGGAAGGTCGTGCCCAGCTTGCGCTGCAGTGCGACGCGCACGTTCTCGAGGACCGTGAGGTGCGCGAACACGGCTGAAATCTGGAAGGAGCGGATCACGCCACGCCGGGCGACGTCCACCGCGGTGTCGCGGGTGATGTCGTGCCCGTCGAAAACAATCCGGCCTGACGTGGGAGCGAGGAACTTGGTCAGGAGGTTGAAGCAGGTGGTCTTGCCCGCGCCGTTGGGCCCGATCAGTGCGTGGATCGTGCCGCGCCGCACGCGCAGGTTGACCCTGTTCACGGCCACGAAGCCCTTGAACTCCCGGGTGAGGTCGTGCGTCTCCAGGATGACTGCGTGGTGCTCGCCTGCCATGGCGTTCAGGCGCTCATGGCCCAGCCCTGGTCCCAAGGTCGGGGCGCGAGCTGCGAAGCGGAACCTGCCATCCTGCGCATCTGATGCATGGGTTCGGGGATGAACCTGAACCTGTTCAGTGGTGGAAATGGCAGTCTAGGAACGACACCTCACCCTGTCATCGCCGGGCCGACGCCCGTGCGGGTATACCTTGAGGGGCACCTATGCGAATGCGCGCGTATCGCATATGTCGATGGGGCGGCGCGACAGGTTGTGCGCCACTCGCGCGACTTTTTCCACCAGCCGCAGCTGGCCCACGTCGCGCGCAGAACGTGCCACCTGCTCAACGCCGGCAGCAGCCCCAGAACGTTATGTTCGTGCGCGAAACGCGCCATGGCGTGGAGGTTGCGCTCCATCGCGTCCAGGTCGATTGACCAGAGCCGGCGTGTCGATGGCGGCCACCGGGTCTCCCACAATGGCGGCCGGCGGCCTCACCCCCTCAAGCAGCGTAGCCGACGCGATCGGCCGTTTCGTCCAGCGTGCCCGCTTCCAAGTGCAGGGTGTCGCTCCAGCCGACGAGCGAGAAGCCCTCAGGCGTGTACAGCAGACGGTTGATGCTGGCGTTGCCAAGCTGCCAGGAGCGTGGCGCCTGCAGGTCGATGCGCGTGGCAGCCCGGTACAGGCAGTCCATCACCCCGCCGTGGGCCACGAGCGCGATGGTCTGCCCCGGATGCGCCATGGCCAGCCGGGTGGCGGCCTCCACCACGCGGCCATAGAACTGCCGCAGGGTCTCGCCGCCGGAGGGCGCGAAGTCGAGATCCCGCTTGCGCCAGCGCTCGCTTTGCGCGGGCCAGCGCTCTTCGATCTCTTTCCAGGTGTGACCTTCGAACTCGCCAAAGTGCCGCTCGCGCAGACCTTCGTCGGTGAGCACCGCATGGCCGCCGGCTTGCGCCACGGCGCGGGCAGTCTCGTAGGCGCGACGCAGGTCGCTTGAGTACACGGCGCGGACACCCTCGTCGGTCAGTGCCCTGGACAGGCGCCCGGCCTGCCAGCGGCCGGTGTCGTTGAGCGGTACATCCAGCTGCCCCTGGATGCGGGTGTCGACGTTCCAGGCAGTTTCACCGTGGCGGATGGCGATGAGGCGGGTGGTGCGGTCGGGCATGGCGCATCCACCTACGCGATCAGCCGCTTGTTCAGCGTGTACGTACCCGACCAGGTGGCCTCGCCGCGCACGTGCGGATAGATGACCTCGCGCACCTGCGCGCCGGTGAAGGCGCCATGGACCGGTGTCCGCTCCATGTCCAGCGCATATAGCGTGAACACGTAGTGGTGGATGAGCGAATCATTGAATGGCGGAAAGGGGCCGTCGTAGCCGAAGTAGTCGCCCGCCATGTCGGGATGGCCCTTGAACCAGCCGGTGTAGTCGTTCAACCCGTGGCGCGCGCCGTACAGCGTGGCCGGCCCCGTCTTGCCGCGTGGAGTGAAGCCCTGACTGAACTCGCCTTCGCGGATCTCGCGCAGCGACGCAGGAAGGTCCACCAGGACCCAGTGGAAGAAGTCGACCCGAGGCAGGTCGGCCGGCACCTCGCGGTCGGGCTGCTCCACGTCGTCGGGGCGGCTGGGCACGTCGAAGTCGTGGCAGATGAGCACGAACGACTGCGTGCCCGCGGGCACCTCATTCCATGCGAGGTGCGGATTGACGTTGTCGGAAAGGACGGGCTTGCCGCTCGCATCCAGCCGGCCGGCCGCGTACCGCGCCGGAATGCACTCTCCGTTGGCCCAGCTGTCGCTCCAAAGCTTCATCGTTTCAGTCTCCCAATGGCTGCGCGTCACACACCCCAGACGATGTCTTCGTCAGCGGCATGCGCGCGCTTCATCATCTCCAAGAGCGGCCAGGCCCGCTGGCGCAGCGTGACCACGTCGCGCGACGTGATCGTGCGGCCCTCGGCGGCCGCATCGGCCTCCGCCTGCTTGCGCGCATTTTCCTCGTCGACAATGGCCTGCTCGATCGCCCTCATCGCCGACGGCATGGCCGAAGGCTCGATGATGCCCTGGGGCGCAGGCTGCTTGCCGATCACCCGCAGCACGTGGTCACCGCTGGGCCCCATCATGATGACGTCGCCTGCGGCCTTCGACTTGAACTTGTAGATCATGGCGTTGCGCAGTAGATGTACGAGCGGTTGAAGGGATAGTCGGATTGTGCGCCCCGCATCGGCCCGCAGTCGACGTCGCCGCTGGGGCGGGAGGCGAGCATCTGGTACAGCGAAATCCAGCCGCGCTCGAAGCTCATGGCGCTGCCGGCCAGGTACATGCGGTAGGCGCGCACCACGCTGTCGCGCGTCAGGTCGCGCGCCTGGGGCAGTTGCGCCTCCAGCGCATCGCTCCAGCACCACAGGGTGCGCCCGTAGTGTGGCCGCAGGTTCTCCACGTCCAGCGGCTCCAGGCGCGACTCGCTCATGACCTTGAGCACGTGCGCCACGTGCATGAGCTCTCCACCGGGAAAGATGTAGCGTTCGATGAACTCGCCCATGCCCGCACCCAGCTGGTCGTTGCGCGTACCGCCGGCGGTGATGCCGTGGTTCATCAGCAGGCCGCCCGGCCGCAGCAGCCGGTGGATCTTGCGAAAGTAGGCCGGCAGCATGGCGCGGCCCACGTGCTCGAACATGCCAACGGAAGCGATTTTGTCCCACGGCCGGCCTTCGGGAAGCTCGCGGTAATCGCACAGCTGCACGCTCACGCGGCCCGCGAGCCCCTTGTGCGCGATGAGGCGGCTGACATGGGTGTGCTGGTTGCGACTGAGTGTGATGCCGTGCGCGACCACGCCGTAGCGCTCGGCCGCCCACAGCAGGAGGCCGCCCCAACCCGCGCCGATGTCGAGGAATCGCTCGCCTTCGCGCAGCATGAGCTTGCGGCAGATGTGGTCGAGCTTGGCCTCTTGCGCCCGGGCGAGATCCATGTCGGGCTCGCGAAAGTACGCGCACGAGTACACCCGACGCGGATCGAGCCACAAGGCATAGAAGTCGTCGGACACGTCGTAGTGGAACTGCACCTGCTGGGCATCGGCACGCTTGTGGTGCCGCGAACGAGAACGGCTGTGCCGGGCGAGGTCGCTCCACCAGCGCAGTGGTGCTGCGCCGGGCTCGCCGCGCAGCGGGTCGCCGTCGATCATCTGTGCGGCGATGCGCATCACGTCGCGCATCGAACCCTGGATGTCGCACCTGCCCTCGGCGTAGTCCTGCGCCACTCGGCCCACCTGCCCCGCCGCCAGCCTGGCCAAAGGCGACAGATCGCGCAGCTTCACGACCACGCGGGCATCGGTGGCCCCGATGCGCTCGCCCGAAGTCAGTTGCACCGCGAGCGGAACATCGATCTCGGCGAGCTTCTTCTCAAGCAGCGAGGTGACCGCAATCATGGCGCTCCCAGCATGCGAAGGAGGAACGTCATGCGGACGGCACACGTCGAGGTGCCACAGACGTCCTTTGCACGACTGTACAAAAAACACCCAGTTCCGCGCTGCTGCAGCGGACAAGGGCGCCATGCCGGAGAGCCCACCTTGTGGCGGGCGCAACTCTCAAGGAAGCGCTTGGGCCTCCCCAAGTTTCCTTGTCCCCCCAGGGGGCGGGCTGGGCGCAGGCCGGCCCTGGTGCGCTCAGGGCGTGTGAATGAGCCTTCTCAAGCGGCCAGCGCCTCGCGCGGCTCGAACACCGGCTCGAAGAAGTAAGCGACTCGCGTGCGTGGAGCAACCATCCGCTGGATGGGCGGCGGCAAGACCGCGGGGCGCAGGCTGCGACGGATGCCGAGGTTGGGCTGGCGCTCGAGGTCGATGGGCATGGTTTCCTCGACCGGCACGCGTGGGTCCAAGACCAGGACACGCGGCCTCAAGGTGCGCGTCGAGTTGACGCCCACCACCATGGCGTAGCGGTCGTCCGTGAGCTGCACGACAGAGCCGGGCGGGTACACGCCCATCATCTTGATGAATGCAGCGAGGATCCCCGTGTCGAACTTGGCCTGGGCCTGTGCGAACAGCAGCGACACGGCTTCATGGGGCGTGAGCGCCTTGGCCACCGACGAGGCGTTGCACAGGTTGTCGTAGCGGTTGACCAGCGACACGATGCGCGCCAGCGGCGTCATGCGTTCGCTGCCCAGCCGCATGGGGAATCCGCTCCCGTCGGCAAACTCGTGGTGCTGTGCGACGACGAGCGCCGCGCCGGGCGTCAGCCCCATGCGCGCGGCCTGCGCCACGCCGTGCGCCACGTGCTCCTCGTACAGGCGCATCTCTGCAGCTGTGCTGTGCTCGTCCGGCTGTCGAACCCGCGCAGGCAGGTCGAGCTTGCCCACATCGTGGAGTAGGGCGCCGACCCCCAAGTCGAGCAGATCGCCCTCGGCCATCCCGCAGCTGCGTCCCATCAGCATGGACACCAGCGCCACGTTCACCGAGTGGGCCGAGGCACGATCGCCATGGGCGTCGTCGAGCAGCCGGATGCGCAGCTCGGCGCCGATGAGCATTTTGTCGATGATTTTCTGGGCGAGCGCGACCGCCCGATCGCGCGCGCCCGCGGGCTGGCTGCCGACGAGTTCGGTCAGCTGCCGGACCTCCCGCGTGGCCTCGGCGTACTGCCGCTCGCACATCACCATGGCGGCATGCTCGTCGGCGGCCGCCTCGCGGCGACGCCGCCGCTGCGCAGCCTCGGGCGTCTCGGGAACGGCAACGGGCGACGTGTGCTGCGTCGCAGCTTTCGCCCGATCCTCGGCCTCCGCCAGTGCGCTTTGCTCGGGACTCCACCGCACCCGCTTCAACCCGAGCGACCGGATGATGTCGATCTGATCGGGCGAGGCAATGCGGAAGCTGCTCAGCGGAAATGGATGCGACATCCATCCGACGTCGAGATGGATGAACATCCCGACGTGCAGCTCGCTGACATCGATCGATGCGGTGTATCCGGCGTTTTTCATTCCCTTCGGGCGCCCGGCTTGGGCGGACGGCCTCCCAAGAGGCATCGGCAAGGATTTCCGAGGCTTGAGCCCCGCCGTGCGCCTAGCGTGAAATTCTCTCGGGCGAGCGTCAACGATCGATGCGAGTGGACAGCACGATCGCCGAAGTGGTGCGTTCCACGCCGTCCAGCGCGCCGATTCGGTCGATCAGTTCGTCGAGTTCGCCGATGGATGCGGCTGCGACGATGGCGATGAGGTCGAAGGGCCCACTGACCGAATGCAGCACGCGCACCTGCGCAATGCGCCGCAGCGCCTGCTCGATGGCGGCGCTCTGCTTGGGCGCCAGGGTGATCAGCACGTGAGCGCGCACCAGCGACGACTCCACATCGTCCGGCACCGTCACGGTATAGCCGGTGATCACCCGGTGACGCTGCAGGCGCTCCATGCGGCTTTGCACGGTGGTGCGCGACAGGCCCAGGCGGCGAGCCAGCTCGGCCGTCGGCGCGCGCGCATCTTCACGCAGCAAGGCGATCAGCGCGCGATCGACCTCATCCAGCAGGGGGTTCGGCATGTCGCAAGATTCTAGTGAGCGATATGCCGATCCATGGGCGACGTTTCGTCGTTCCTTGAGCTGCGCAACGCCGTGAGCGCGCGGAGAATCGCGTTATTGCAGTGGCAAGCGAAGGAGAGACGAACATGAAGAACATCTTGCTCATCGGAGGAGGCAAGATCGGCTCAGTGGTGGCCGACCTGCTCTCGCAGACCCCGGAAGAACAGGGCTACCGCGTCACGGTCGCCGATCGCAATGGTGCGGCCTTGGCCGAGGTGATGTCCGATACGCGTCGCTCACCGCGCATCGACGTTTTGCAGCTCGACGCCACTGATGCCTGCGCCCTGCGCGATGCGCTGCGTGGCCGCTACGCGGTGTTGAGCGCCTTGCCCTACCACCTGACGGTGAGGGTGGCCGAGGCGGCCGCGCAGCTCGGCGTTCACTACCTGGACCTCACCGAGGACGTGGCCAGCACCCGGCGCATCCGCGAGCTCGCCACTGGCGCACCCTGCGCCTTCATCCCGCAATGCGGGCTGGCGCCCGGGTTCATCTCCATCGCCGCCGCCGACCTCGCGCGGCGTTTCGAGTCGCTCGACTCGGTGCGCATGCGCGTGGGCGCACTGCCGGCCTACCCCAGCAACGCGCTCAACTACAACCTCACCTGGAGCACGGAAGGCGTCATCAACGAGTACTGCGAGCCCTGCGAAGCGATCGTCGATGGACGGCGCCGCGAGGTGCCCGCGCTGGAAGAGCGCGAGGAGTTCGCGCTGGACGGCGTGCAGTACGAGGCCTTCAACACCTCCGGCGGGCTCGGCACGCTGTGCGACACGCTCGACGGCAAGGTGCGAACGCTCAACTACCGCACCATCCGCTATCCGGGCCACGCGGCCATCATGAAAGCGCTGCTGCACGACCTGCGGCTCAGGGACCGGCGCGAGGTGCTCAAGGACATCCTGGAGCAGGCGGTGCCAGCCACGCTGCAGGACGTGGTCATCATCTTCGTGACCGTCGCCGGCATGCGGGAAGGCCGCCTGCTGCAAGACAGCTATGTGCGCAAGGTTTACGGCCAGGTGCTCGCCGGCCGCGTGCGCAGCGCCATCCAGATCACGACCGCGAGCAGCGTGTGCGCCATGCTCGATCTGCTGGCCGCCGGGCGGGTGCCGCGCGCCGGCTTCGTGAGGCAGGAAGACGTGTCCCTTGCGGATTTCCTCGCGAACCGCTTCGGCGCGGTGTACGCCAAGGAGGTGCTGTCGAACGCGGCGTGACTCGGCGGCGCTCACGCGACATCGCGCCTCGTATCATGTCCGGAACCGATGTTCGTCATCCGAACGCAACCCGCGTAGACCGCATGACCGCGCACGCCTTCATCTGCGACGCCCTGCGCACGCCCTTCGGCCGCTACGGCGGCGCGCTGTCTTCGGTGCGAGCCGATGACCTGGGCGCCATGGTGCTCAAGGCCCTGATGGCGCGGCATCCGAGCATGGACTGGGCCGCGGTCACCGACGTGATCTTCGGATGTGCCAACCAGGCGGGCGAAGACAACCGGAACGTGGCGCGCATGTCGCTGCTGCTGGCCGGCCTGCCGGTCGAACTGCCCGGCGTCACCGTCAACCGCCTGTGCGGCTCGGGCATGGATGCCGTGGGCACGGCTGCGCGCGCCATACGCAGCGGCGAGGCCGAACTCATGATCGCCGGGGGCGTGGAAAGCATGAGCCGCGCGCCGTTCGTGATGCCCAAAGCCGAAAGCGCGTTCTCGCGCAACAACGCGGTCTATGACACCACCATCGGCTGGCGCTTCGTGAACGAGCTGATGAAGCAGCGCCATGGGGTGGACTCCATGCCGGAAACCGCCGAGAACGTGGCCCGCGATTTCGGCATCGAGCGCGAGGCCCAGGACCGCATGGCGCTGGCTTCGCAGCGCAAAGCCGTCGCCGCGCAGCACGCGGGCTTCTTCGCGGCCGAGATCACGCCGGTCACCGTGCCGCAGAAGAAGGGCGGTCCGGTGCTTGTCGACCGCGACGAACATCCCCGCGAGACCTCGCTGGAGGCGCTCGCCAAGCTCAAAGGCGTGGTGCGCCCCGACGGCACCGTGACTGCGGGCAACGCCTCGGGCGTGAACGATGGCGCCTGCGCGCTGCTGCTCGCACACGAGCAGGCAGCCGCGCGGCACGGCCTGACGCCGCGAGCGCGTGTGGTGAGCATGGCCACGGCCGGCGTGCCCCCGCGCATCATGGGCATCGGCCCGGCCCCAGCCACGCGCAAGGTGCTGGCGCAAACCGGCCTCACGCTGGCGCAGATGGATGTGATCGAGCTGAACGAAGCCTTCGCGGCACAGGGCCTGGCCGTGTTGCGCGACCTCGGCCTGGCCGACGACGACCCGCGCGTCAACCCCAACGGCGGAGCCATCGCCCTCGGGCATCCGCTGGGCGCCAGCGGCGCGCGGCTGGTGACCACCGCCGTGAACCAGTTGCAGGCCACCGGCGGCCGCTATGCGCTGTGCACCATGTGCATCGGCGTGGGGCAGGGCATTGCGTTGATCGTCGAGCGGGTCTGAAACCTCCTGACCGCCTCGACTGAAGGGCACCCCGGCGGCGCCGCATCCCTATGACGCCGAGTATCGATACGGCGCACGCGCTCCTACACTGCGGTCCCTTTCGCGACCGGTGGAGGCCCGACCGATGTCATACGACTACAGCTCCGAATCGAAGCTGCTGGAGCTTCCGAACCCTTACCAGCTGCAGAACCGGCTGCTCTGGATGTGTGCGGTGCTGCTGGGCGCCGCAGGCCTGACCTGCCTGTGGTGGGCGCGTGACGCGATCCAGGCGCAATCGCTGCGTCTGGCGGCGGCCCCGCTGCTGACCGGGCTGGTCATGCTGACGGCCGGCGTGGGCTGTGCCGCGGCCGCCGCACGCCGCCTGCGCTTTTTCTTCGGCCGCGGCCGGCCCGCCTCGCTGGCCCCGGAGATCCCGGTAGGGGCCGCGGGAGGTTCGCCCGTCGCCGATGCCGTGAAGGAGCTGCTGCGCCAGGGCGGGCTCACCTACCCGGAGCCGCAGGGCGCCGTGGACGGGCTGCTGTACCACTGGACGCCCACGCTGATCACCGCACCACTGGAAGTGCAGCGGCTCGCGCGCCTGGCCATGTTCAACCTGGCGGCCATCGGGGCGACGCTGCTGAGCTTCCTGTTCTCGTGGTGGCTGTTCGGCACCGAAGCCACCCGCCCGTGGATCGGCTTTCTCTATTTCGGCTTCGGCGCGTACTTCCTCCTGAAGCCGGTGCTGAGCCAGCAGCGCGCACGCCTGACCACCGCCTCGCTGATCGGGCTGATCGCCGCAGCGATCCTGGCGCCGGTGCTCATCGGCATGCTCGGGCGGCACCTGCCGCCCCTGGGCGGCTTCTCGCTCAACCTGCAGACCTTCGTGATGCTGGGCACCGCCCTCGCGGCGTGCGCGCTCGGCATGGTGGCGGTGCTTGCGCAAGTGGACAGCGCACCACAGACACGCACCAGCGTCGAGCAGGCGCGGCTGTCGATGAACGCACCGCCGGCCACCCTCATGGACGAACTGGACCGCACGCTGCAGTCCGAATGGACCGAGCGCATCCCCAACCGGCGCTATGCGCGCATCGACCCGGCGACGACCGCCGCCACACCCAGCGGCAGCTTCGCCGGCGAGCTGTTCGAGGAGACGCAGCCACTGCCCGTGCATGGCACCAAGGCGCCCACCTTCGCGGCAGCCGTCGGGGACCGCCGCCATGGCCCGCTGTTGCTGATGGACCTGTACGCGGTGCTGCTCGTGGCCTTGGCGGCCGGGCTCGCGCTGACGTTCGTGCGCGGCTTCGACCCGCTGGCCGGCTGGCACGACAACCGGTACTCGCTGCTGGGCGTTTCCGCGATCCTGGCGCTGGTGGCCTGGTTTTGCCTGCGTTGGTCGGCCATGCTCTGGGGACGCTTCAACTTCGAGTCGGTGCTGGTGTGGGTCGAGATGATGGGCAGCTACCAAACCTCGCGCATTGGCACAGGCAACCAACTCACCAGCCGGATGAACACGCAAAGCGACGTGATCCGCACGGAGGCGATGACGCTGCGCGTATGGCGCGCGCGGATCGAGTCGGTGGTGTTCGGCAAGGATGCGGCCCGGCAGGTGACCGCCATGTTCTCCACCGAGAAGGAAGCCAGGGCACTCGCGCAGCACCTGATGCAGTTTGCCCAAGGGCAAAGCGTGCTCGTGGCGCCACGAGCAGCAGAGGACCACGCGCGCATCGCCGCCCTCAACGCCGGAGAGCGAGCACTATCGGGGTCGACCGACCTGTCGGCCGCACAGCTCAGCCGAGACCTGCACACCGCCGCCGCCCTCGCGTCGGTGCAGCCGCCGTCCATCCTCGACCTGGAGCTTGGCGGTCCGTCGCCCGCCAGGCACTGCACCCAATGCGGCGCGCCCACCGCCGTGAGCGCGAGATTCTGCGCGCAGTGCGGAGCCCCGCTGGGCGGCTGAGATCTCACGTCCTCGCGGGTTGCTTCCTGGCGGGCACGCCCCCCTCGGGATCAAGCGACACGGCGAGCCGGCAGCGCCTCCAGCACACGGCGCAGCGCCGCCAGCGCCATGTCGATATGCGCATGCGTTATCACCAGCGGCGGCGCGAAGCGCACGACCGTGTGATGGGTGTCCTTGGTGAGCACGCCCTCGGCCATCAGCCCCTCGCACACATCGCGCGCCTCGGCGACGCGCGGATCGATCTCCACGCCCACGAGCAGGCCCTTGCCGCGGACCTCGACGATGGTCGGGTGGTTCAGGGCGCGCAGCCGGGCCATCAGGTATTCGCCCAGTTCATGGGCGCGACGCGCGAGCTGCTCTCGCTCCAGCAGCTGCAATGCGGCGAGCCCCACCGCGGCGGCCAGCGGATTGCCACCGAACGTACTGCCGTGGTCGCCGGGGGTGAACTGCGCCATCACGTCTTCGCGCGCCAGGAAGGCACTCACCGGCAGCAGCCCGCCGCCCAGGGCCTTGCCGAGCGTGAGTCCATCGGGCCGCACGCCTTCGTGGTCGCATGCCAGGGTGCGGCCAGTGCGGCCCAGGCCCGTCTGCACCTCGTCGCAGATCAGGAGCACGTTGTGGCGCGTGCAGATTTCGCGCGCCGCCTTCAGGTATCCAGCGGGCGGAACCATGATGCCGGCCTCGCCTTGGACAGGCTCGACGATGAAGGCCGCCGTGTGCGCAGTGATAGCCGCTTCGAGGGCACCGGCATCGCCGAAGGGCACGCTCACGAACCCCGGCGTATAGGGGCCGAAGCCGTCGCGGTACTGCGCTTCGCTGGAAAAACTGACGATGGTCGTTGTGCGGCCCGCAAAGTTGCCCTCGGCCGCGACGATCTTCGCCTGACCTTCGGGCACGCCCTTCACCTTGTACGCCCACTTGCGCGCCGCCTTGACCGCGGTTTCCACCGCCTCGGCGCCGCTGTTCATGGGCAGGGCGCGCGCCATGCCGGTGATGCGGCACAACACCTCGAGAAAGGGCCCGAGGCGGTCCGTGTGGAACGCCCGGCTCGTGACCGCAAGGCAGCCGGCCTGCGCCGTCAGGGCTTCGACCAGCGCGGGGTGCGAGTGGCCGAAGCTGACCGCCGAGTACGCGGACATCATGTCGAGGTAGCGCTGGCCTTGCGTGTCGAACAGCCACACACCTTCCCCGCGCGTGAGCACCACCGGCAGCGGGTGGTAGTTGTGCGCCCCATGGCGCTGTTCGAGTTCGATGGCGCGTGCAGCACGGGCGTGGGGATCGATGGCGCGAACGTCTTCGGCGGTCATGCGTAGTTCCTATTGGCGTCGTGGCCCTGCGGCGGAGCCAGGGGAAAACAGGCCCAGTCTAGGCGTGGCGCGGCGAAATTAGCATTCCAAATGTTGCGTCAGTAGGCGCGAAGGCGCATGCTTCGTGCCCAGGAGGCACCCCTTCCCATGACGACACAGACCCTCGACGCACTCGATCGCAAGATCCTTGACGTACTTCAGAGCGACGGCCGGGCTTCCAACGTGGAAATCTCGGCCAAGGTCCATCTCTCGGCGCCGCAATGTTTTCGTCGGGTGCGCTCGCTGGAGGAGCGCGGAGTGATCCGCGCCTATCGCGCCCAGGTGCAGCCCGAGGCTCTCGGGTTGGGGGTCATGGCCTACGTGAGCCTGTCCATCGATGGCGGACAGTTCGGCCGCGTACGCGAGATCGAAGCGAGCATCCGGGATTTCCCGCAGATCCTGGAGTGCCATACCGTCTCGGGAGACCACGACTACCTGCTGAAGGTGGTGGCGCGCGACTTGAAGAGCCTCTCGCAGTTCCTGACCGACCGGTTGATGCAGGTCCCGGGGGTGGACGATGTGCGATCCATGATCTGCATGGAGGAAGTCAAGTCGCCGGCCGCCTTGCCCGTCGACTTAGGGGTCTAGCGAATTTTTGTGCGGTGCGTCACGATGGCGACATGGCACGTTGTACACAGCGAGCGCGCCATTGATTGGAAAAGCGTGAAAAGCTGCACATGATCGCCCGCAAGGCGCGCATACCGCACCGAGGTTTGTATACCGAACTGTGCGACTTGCGGTTTGAGGCTAGATTGGCCTTCCCCGGTTCGTCAGCTGGCATGCCTGACGGGTCGTCATCGGGCGATTACCGCCCAAGCAGTCGGGAGAGTTGTCCAACCATGAATGCTTTTGATCCCCATCCAGCGGAGTCCGGACAGGCCGGCGAGCACGCGTTTGTCGTTCCTGTTTCATCCACAAGGCAGCAGCCGCCGGCGCCGCTCAAGCGCGATCTGATTGCCGGGCTCGAAAAGGGCCTGTCCGTCATCGCGTCGTTCGACCAGGATCGTCCACGCCTGACCATGAGCGAAGTCGCCGGCCTGTGCGGGCTGACCCGCGCCGCGGCGCGCCGCTACCTGATCACGCTGGAGCACCTGGGCTACGTCACCAGCGAGCGCAAGATGTACTCGCTCACGCCCCGGGTATTGCGCCTGGGGCAGAGCTACATGCATTCGGCGCGCCTGCCGCGCATCCTGCAGCCCGAGCTGCACAAGCTCGCCTACGCGGTGAAGGAAGCCTCCTCCGCCGGCGTGCTCGACGGGGCGGACGTGATCTGCATCGGTGCCACCAGCGCCGGCCGCGTGGTCTCGTCGACCCTGCAGCCGGGAGCGCGGGTCCCGGCGTATTGCACGGCCAATGGGCGCGTGCTGCTGGCGGCCATGCCGCAGCCGGATGTCGACGCCTGGCTCGCCAAGCAGACACTGGCGCCGCTCACGCCCAACACCATCACTCACGGCGAGCGCCTGCGCAACGAGATCGCCCGCGCACGGGCGCAGGGCTACGCCGCCGTCGACCAGGAGATGGAGTTGGGGCTGCGCACGATCAGCGTGCCGCTCAAGAACTACCGCGGCGATGTACTGGCGGCGATGAACATCAGCGTGCATGCGGCCCGCGTGAGCATGGATCAGCTGGTGAGCGACTGCCTGCCGCCTCTGCTGCAGGTTCAGGCGAGCTTGCGCACGGTGCTCTGATCGCGGGACCGGGCTGCGCCCGCCTCCGCGGGCTCAAGGAAACTTGGAGCAGCCCGGCACCTTCTATTCAGCGGATCGGGTGGCTGTGCGACATGATCGCTTGGCCTACCATGTGACATGCCTCGCAGTGACCATCGACGCGCTACCGCCGCGCACTTCGCGCTTGAGGCCCAGCGCTATGTCGCCTGGGCGGACGGCAGTGCATGCGGTGATCGGCTGACCGCACCCGTCGCGCTGCGCCGCGTGGCGCACCTATACGCCGGCGCTCTGGCGCTGCCGCAACCCTGGAGCCAGGGCGTTTCGCCTCGGCACGGCGAGCTGCCCGTGTTCCTGGAAGCGCGGCTGAACCAGGTCCGTCTGCGGGCCGCGGCGATCCCGCTGCAGCACTACAGCGAGATCTTCAGCCCCTCCTTGCCACCGGACCAACCCGTGGTAGGCGACCTCGCCGACGATCTGGTCGAGATCTACCGCGACGTGGCCTGGGGCCTGCAGCTGCACGATGACGGCAGCATCGATGACGCGCTATGGCAATGGGGCTTTGGCTTCCAGGCCCGCTGGGGCCAGCACGCCTCTTCCGCGATCCGCGCACTGCACTGCTATCTGGCCCAGGAGGACCCGACGGGGCTGTGCAGCGATGGCTGAATCGCCACGGCGGCGCATCAGCCTCATCTCGGACACGCATGGGCTGCTGCGCCCTCAGGTCCTAGTTGCCCTGCAGGGCAGCGACCACATCATCCACGCTGGCGATATCGGCGAACCGGCCATACTCGATGAGCTTTCGGCCATCGCGACACTTACCTGCGTGCGCGGCAACAACGACCGGGGCCCCTGGGCCGCGGCCCTGCCCGAGACCGCAATCGTCGAGGAAGCCTGTGTGCGCATCCTCGTGATACACGATCTCAAGCAGCTGCGCATCAACGCGCGAGCAGCGGGACTGACGGCCGTCGTGTCGGGCCATTCGCATCGACCCCGAGCGGATCGCCGCGACGGCGTGCTGTATGTGAACCCCGGCAGCGCAGGTCCGCGCCGCTTCAAGCTGCCGGTGTCGGTGGCGCGGCTGCACATCCATCGCGGGCAGGTCGAGGCCGAACTCATCGAGTTGGCCGTGTGAACACTCGCGCGCCGCGCCCTGGTCAATGCGCAGCCGAGAACTCGCCGGCCCGGTTGTGGTGCACGTGCCGAGGCGCGGCAATGATGCGTTGCACCTTGCCGCTGCGGCCCTGAACGGGCGCCTCGCCGGGCTGCGAAATCACCTCGATGGGCACGAGCCCGTGACGGCACGCGAACGACTGCAGTTGGTCGCGGCATCGCTCGAACTCCGCCGTTGCCGCCGCACCGCTGCCGGACAAGCGCAGCAGGAGCGTTTGCTCGTCGAGCTGCTCGATCTGAAAGTCGAACACGTGCGCCTCGTCTTCGAGCATCGTGCTGAGAGCGAGCGGCAGCAGCGTAACCAGCCGGCCGTCCATCGCACGCATGCGCAGCGGGTCGTCGCGGCGGCCCTGGACCTCGATGACGGGAAACGGTGATCCGCAGGGGCAGCGATGCGCATGCACGCGCAACTGGTCACCGACGTCGTAGCGAATGATGGGCTGCACGGTATTGCCCAGGTGCGTGATGAGCGTGGTATGCGACATCCGACCGGCCGGCGTGGGTCGCCCCGTGCTGTCCACCGGCTCCAGCAGCACCCAGTCGGTGTTGGCATGCATGCGGCCGTGCCCGCATTCCCAGCCGATGGGCAGGAACTCACTCGCGCCGTAGCTGTTGGTGACCGCACAGCCGAACGTGCGCGACACGAACTCCCGCGCCGAGGGCGTGAGCGTCTCGCCCCCGGTCCACACTTCGCGCGGACGTGCCAGGAGCGCGCCGCGCTGATACTCCTCCGCCAGCATGGCGGCTGCCGTGGGATAGCCCACCACGATGGTCGGCTTGAAGCGGTTCAGCTGCGCCACCAGCTCCGCGGTGGGCTGCAGGATGGAGAAGCTGCGCATCGAGTTGGCGAGCCAGCGGTTGAGCCGGCGCAGGCGCTGCGCCGACACCTCACTCGCAAAGTGGCCGGTCGTGGCGCCCACAAACGCGATGCGCTCGGTAATGCACAGCGGGTCGAGCAGACGCTGCCAGGGCCGCGGCGCGCTGCGGCGCATGGCTTCGAGGGCGTCGTAGATGGCCAGCGACTGCGCATCCTGCACGAAGATGCCTGGTTCGCCCGTGCTGCCGGAGCTCTCCCACACCAGGTAGCGGTCCAGGTAGGGCTCGCCGATGCGCCGACGGTCTGCGGTGAACTCGCGCAGCTGCGGCAGCGCCAGGCGCCGGTCGGTCACCCACTCGTCGAAGCGCGCCATCATTTCGCCCTTGGTGACGACGGGCAACTCGTGCAGCAGCACACTCGCCGGGTCGCGGCCGTCGAGCACACGGGTGTAGAAGGCCGATCGGGGCCCCACGGCGCGCAGCAGCTCCGCCAGCCGCTGCGATTGCAGCGCCGCAATCCGCTCCGGCGTCTGCTGCGCGGCTGCCAGCACCTTGAGGCTCACCGAGCCCAGGATCAATGGATCGAACACGGACGCGGACACGGCATCACTCGGCGGCGTCCGGATCACTGGTGTCCGGCAGATCCTGGGTGGCGTTTGGCGCCTCCGGAGGCGCGGAACGCACAATCATCACCGGCACCGGCGAGTGGCGCAGCAGCTCGTGTGCCACCGAGCCGATGGCGGCGGCGCTCTCGCCCATGCCGCGTGCGCCCATGATGACCGCGTCGCAACGGTAGTTATCGATCAGTTCGATGAGGATGTTCGCAGGCTCGCCCGACGCCACCTCCATCTCGTGGTCGATGTCAGCCTGGGTGAGCAGTCGGTCGGCTTCGGCCAGGAGGTGCTCGCCCGCTTCGGTGCTCATGCGTCGCAGCGCCACGGGGTCGTGTACCACCACCATTTCGTACAGCGAACTGGGCTCCTGCACATTGGCGAGCACGCAGATGGCCCGGAGACCTTCGCGCACCAGGTGCACCGCGTGATGCACGGCATCGAGCGAGAGCGGCGAGCCGTCGATGGGCAGCAGGATCTTCACTGCGCTTACTCCATCCTGAATGGTGTGTGCGCTCCCGCGAGCGGCGCTAGTGCAGTGTTCGGCGCTATGCGGAACTTTCAACAACGGCACTAGCTTGAGCGCTTGGGTGTCCCTACGTCAAGTGCGGCCGCAGGGGGCTGCGGTGTGTCACTTTGCACACCGCGCGGGCCGGTCGCCTTGAGCAGGCTCAAGCCCGGCCGCAGTCGCAGCCCCGACGCGGCTCACCGTGAGGTGGGAAAGCCGATCGCGCTGCTCAGTTGCTCGCACAAGCCGGCGAACGCCTCGGACAGCGACTTCTCGCTGGTGTCGAACGTCTCATCGGCCTTCGCATAGAAAGGCTCGCGACTATCGAGGATGTGCCGCAGGTCGCTCATCGCCTCGGCGCTGCCGTTCATGGGTCGTGTGTCACCTTGCGCCAGCACACGGCTCATGTGCTCCTCGGGCGTGGCACGCACCCACACCGTGTAGCACTGAGAGAGCAGCATGTTGAACGTGGCCGGCTCCGAGATGATGCCCCCCGGCGTGGCGATCACCGCACGCGGGAAGCGCCGCATGGCGTCTTCTAGGGCGCGCTTCTCGTAGCGCCGATAAGCCTGGGCCCCGTACAGGGAGTGAATTTCCGCGAGGCTGCAGCCCGCGATTTCCTCGATCTGGCGGTTGATCTCGACAAATGGAACCTGGCCAGTCTGCGCGAGCATGCGACCCAGCGTGCTCTTGCCTGCGCCGCGCAGGCCGATGAGTGCCACGCGGCCCCGGCGGTCAGCCGCGCTGGCAGGGCTGCCGAACGCCGCAGACAGGACGTCGCGCGCCCGGGCCAGTTCAGCTTCGTCGAGGCCGCGCAGCAACTCGCGGATCATCAGCCACTCCGGCGAACCGCTGATCTCGTCGCCGACCAGTTCGGCAATCGTGCAATTGAGCGCCTGCGCGATTTGGCGGAGGAACAGGATGGAGGCATTGCCCACGCCCATTTCCACATTGGCCAAGTGCCGCTCCGAGACCTCGGCCGCCTGGGCCAGAGTCTTGCGCGTGAGACCGCGGCGGGCGCGCAGCGCACGGGTTCGCTCACCCAGCGTCACGAGGAATGGATCCTTGTCGCCTTCGACGGCGGGAGCATCTGGGCTGGTGATCAGCTTGTGGGACACGGGCGCACCTGTTCTTGGGCCGTGAGGCGTGGGCTAGACGTCAAAGCAAGATATTGCACACACCTGCATAAGACAAGCCAGGCGAACGGCGCGTGAATTATTGCCGCAGGGTTCCTGCACGGCGATGGCGCGGGTGATCTTCTCGTGCGTTGCGAAGCCAGGCACCCCATGGCCTTTGCCGCCAGTGATGAAACCCCGATGGCCTCGGCCGCCCCGCTCGCTACCATGCCACCGTCGACCCGCCCTGGGGCGCGGACGATGTCTGGATCCAACGCAGTCGGAGTGTAGGAATGCCAGCCACCCAGCATCCCTCCGTAGATCCGCGGCCAGAGCCACAACGCCAAGTTCATGGTGTTGCGCAACACCAGTGCCAAGCACATGCGAGCCCCAGCTGTTGGCTGTCCAGGTCAAGTGGCGAACGCGCACGCAGCCGCCGTACGACCCTTTCATCCACAACACTTCGCCGGTCTTGACCGGCGCACGGAGACCTCGATGAAGACATTGCTCAAGCTTTCGGCCGCCGCCGCGCTGTGCGCCGTTGGCATCGCGCAGGCGCAATCGAGCGCACCCGTCAAGGTGGGGCTCATGCTGCCCTACACAGGCACCTACGCGTCCCTGGGAAACATGATCGAGAACGGCTTCCGGCTGTATGTGCAAGAGCATGGCGGGAAGCTGGGCGGCCGTGAGATCCAGTACTTCAAGGTCGATGATGAGTCCGATCCGTCCAAGGCCACCGACAACGTCAACAAGCTCATCAAGCGCGATCAGGTCGACGTGCTCGTGGGCACGGTGCACAGCGGCGTGGCCCTGGCCATGGCCCGGGCGGCCAAGGAGAGCAATACGCTGCTCATCGTGCCCAACGCAGGCGCCGACGCAATCACCGGCCCGCTGTGCAGCGCCAACGTCGTGCGCAGCTCCTTCTCCAACTGGCAGCCGGGCTATGCCATGGGCGTGGTGGCCGCGCAGCGCAGGCACAAGCGCGCGATGACGATCACCTGGAACTACGCCGCAGGTACGGAGATGGTGAAGGGTTTCACCGAGGGCTTCGAGAAAGGCGGCGGCAAGGTGATTCGCGACCTCAACCTGCCCTTTCCGAACGTCGAGTTCCAGGCGCTGCTGACCGAGATCGCTGCGCAGAAGCCGGATGCGGTCTACGCGTTCTTCGCGGGTGCGGGCGCGGTGAAGTTCGTCAAGGACTACGCCGCGGCAGGGCTGAAAAAGACCATCCCGCTGTACGGCCCGGGCTTCCTCACCGACGGCACGCTCGAAGCCCAGGGCGAGTCGGCCCAGGGCCTGCTCACCACGCTGCACTACGCCGACAACCTCGACACGCCGCGCAACAACGCCTTCCGCAAGAGCTTCGCGCTGGCCTACAAGACCAACGCCGATGTGTATGCCGTGCAGGGCTACGACGCGGCACAGCTGCTGGGCATCGGCCTGACTGCGGCCAAGGGCGACCTGGGCAAGCGCGACGCCATCGCTTCGGCCATGCGCAAGGCGACCATCGATAGCCCGCGCGGCAAGTTCACTCTTTCAGCGGCCGGCAACCCGGTGCAGGACATGTACCTGCGCGAAGTCAAGGGCACCAACAACGAGTTCAGGTCGATCGCGGTGAAGGCCCTGGCCGACCCGGGTCGCGGCTGCAAGCTGCTCTGATCGTGGGGAGGCACGGGCGGTGGACTTCGGCACCTTCCTGGTCCAGTGCTTGAACGCCGTCCAGTACGGCCTGCTGCTGTTCCTGGTGGCCAGCGGACTCACGCTCATCTTCGGGATCATGGGCGTGATCAACCTGGCGCACGGAAGCTTCTACATGCTGGGCGCCTACATGGCCTTCGTGCTGGCACCGCACTTCGGCGACAGCTTCCTGCTGATGCTGCTCGCGGGGACGATGCTGGCGGCGCTTTTCGGCTTCGTGCTGGAGTGGGCGTTCTTCAGCTTCCTCTATCAGCGCGAGCATCTCCAGCAGGTGCTCATGACCTACGCGCTCATCCTCGTGTTCGAAGAGATGCGCTCCATCCTCGTGGGCAACGATGTGCACGGCGTGCCGGTGCCCCCGTGGCTCGCAGGCAGCTTTCCGCTGGGCGAGCTCATGACGTATCCGTGGTATCGGCTCTTCGCCTCGGCCGCGTGCGTCGTCG
Organism: uncultured Burkholderiaceae bacterium; assembly: GCA_966251135.1. Lineage (GTDB taxonomy): Bacteria > Pseudomonadota > Gammaproteobacteria > Burkholderiales > Burkholderiaceae_C > Albitalea. The sequence continues at coordinate 3,363 of CBINKC010000017.1, read as the reverse complement.
TGGCGGTAGCGCTGTACTGGGTGGTCAACCGCACCCGCCTGGGCATGATGATCCGCGCCGGCGCCAGTCAGCGCGACATGGTGCGCGGCCTGGGCATCGACATCCGGCTGCTGTACCGCGTGGTCTTCGCGGGGGGCGTGGCGCTGGCCGCATTGGCCGGCATGATCGCGGCCCCCATGTCCTCGGTGTACCCGGGCATGGGCTCCAGCGTGCTCATCATCAGCTTCGTGGTCGTGGTGATCGGCGGCATCGGCTCCATCACGGGCGCGCTGCTCGCCTCGCTGCTGGTGGGCTTCGTCGATACCTTCGGCAAGGTGTTCTTCGCCGAGCTGAGCGGCATCGGCGTGTACCTGCTGATGGCCATCGTGCTCGTCTGGCGGCCCGAGGGGCTGATGAAGCGTGCCGCCTGAATCGCGCGTGCCCGGCTGGCTCGTGCCTGCAGCGGGGGCGGCGGCGCTGGCGCTTCTGCCCGCAGTGCTCACACCCTACCTGCACGACCTCGTGCTCAAGGTCGTGGCCTACGCGGTCTTCGCGCTGAGCCTGGAGCTGCTGGTGGGCATGACGGGCCTGGTGAGCCTGGGCCACGCGGCATTCATGGGCCTGGGCGCCTATGTCACCGTGCTCGCATCGGGCGACAGCGCAGGCTCGGTGGTGCGCGTGTTGCCCATGGCGGTGGGCGCGGCAGCGCTGTATGCGCTGTTCGTCGGCGCGCTCAGCCTGCGCACCCGCGGCGTCTACTTCATCATGGTCACGCTCGCATTCGCGCAGCTGGCCTATTTCGTCTTCCACGACACCCACGTGGGCGGCGGCAGCGACGGCATCTTCATGTACATGCGCCCGTCCCTCGAACTGGACGGCCACACCTGGCTGAATCTCGACGACAAGCATCACCTGTACTACACGATGCTTGCCGCGCTGGTCTTCACCTATGCGCTGCTGGCCGTGGTGCGCCGCTCTCGCTTCGGGCACGCGCTGGCGGGCATCCGCGTGAACGAGCAGCGCATGCGCGCGGTCGGCTTTCGAACCTATGCCTACAAGCTGGGCGCCTTCGTGGTGGCCGGCGCGCTGGCTGGGCTGGCGGGGTTCCTGCTCGCCGCGAAGGATGGCGCCGTCAACCCTGAGCTGCTGAGCTGGCACGAATCGGGCGCAGTGCTGCTGATGCTGATCCTGGGAGGCATCGGCCACCTGCGCGGCGCGGTCCTCGGCGCTGCGGCGTTCACGCTGCTCAAGGAGTTCTTCCAGACCGAAGCCCTGGTGGGACCGCTGGCCGCGCATTGGCAGATGACACTCGGCCTTTCGATCATCGCGTTCGTCGCGCTGCTGCCGCAGGGCCTCATCGGCGCCGGGCGCGCGCTGCGCTGGCGGCCGGCCCTTCGACGCAGGTCGGCATGAGCACGAGGACCCTCCATGGATGAGCCCCTGCTCGTGGCCGACCGCCTCACGCGCCGCTTCGGCGGACTCACCGCCGTCGACGCGGTGTCGCTGGGCTTCTCGGTGGGCGAAGTGCACGCGGTCATCGGTACCAACGGCGCCGGCAAGTCGACCCTCGTGCACATGCTTTCGGGCGAGCTGCCCGCCTCCGATGGGCGGATCCGCTTCGAGAACCGGGACGTGACGCGCTGGTCGCAGCCCCAACGCGCGCGTGCCGGCATCGGGCGCAGCTACCAGCGCACCACTATCTTTCCGGAGTTCGATGTGCTGGAAAATTGCCGCCTTGCGGCCCAGGCCATGCACCCGCGCCCCTGGGCGCTCTGGGAAACCGCAGCGCGATGCCACGTGAGCCTGCAGGCGGCCGAGGAGGCGCTGCAGGCAGCCGGCCTCGAAGCGGAAGCGGCCCGCCAGGCCGGCACGCTGAGCCATGGCGGCAAGCGCCAGCTGGAGATCGCCATGTGCCTGGCCACTCGCCCGCGCGTGCTGCTACTCGACGAACCGCTGGCGGGCATGGGCGCCGAGGAGACCGACCGCATGCTGTCGCTGCTCGCGCGGCTCAAGGCCGGACACGCGGTGTTGCTGGTCGAACACGACATGGACGCGGTGTTCCGCATTGCCGACCGCATTACCGTCATGGTCAACGGTGCGGTCATCGCGAGTGGCGCGCCGCAGACCATCCGCACCAACCGCGACGTCCAGGTCGCCTACCTGGGCGATGCGCTTGCCGACGCCTGACATGCTGGAGGTCGAGGACCTGCACACCTACTACGGCGACAGCCACGTGCTGCGCGGCGTGTCGTTGCAGCTGCCCTCCGGCGTGTCGCTCGGGCTGCTGGGGCGCAACGGCATGGGCAAGACCACGTTCATCCGCTCGCTCATGGGCTACGTGCGACCGGCACGCGGGCAGGTGCACTGGCAGGGGCGGGACATCACCGCCCAGCCGCCGGAGCGCGTGGCGCGTCTGGGCCTGGGGTACGTGCCGGAGGGACGGGGCATCTTTCCCAACCTCTCGGTGCGCGAAAACCTGGTCATGGCCGCACGCCCCAGCCTGGACGGGCAACGACACTGGACGCTCGAGCGCGTGCTCGCCACCTTCCCCCGGCTGGCCGAGCGGCTGGGCCACGGCGGGCAGCAGCTGTCGGGCGGCGAGCAGCAGATGCTGGCCATCGGCCGTGCCCTCATGACGCACCCTCGCCTGCTGATCCTGGACGAAGCCACCGAAGGGCTGGCCCCGCTCATCGTGGCCGAGATCTGGCGCGTGATCGGCGACATCCGCGCGACCGGCATCAGCACGCTGATCGTGGATCGCAACTACCGCGCCGTGCTCCGTCACACCGACCGCGCCGCGGTCCTGGAAAAGGGCCGCATCGTCCTGGCCGGCGAATCGGCCACGCTGGCCGCTGACCGCCAGTTGCTGGCCAGCCTGCTGGGCGTCTGATTGATCTTTCGCGCGTCCGTGTCCCCGGCCGGCACGGACGCGCGTTTCACCCGCCTGAACATGCCGCTGGCGTGATACAGGCTGTGGGGGGTGCCCGGTGGGCGGGTTTCTACGCATGTCGCACAATCTCCTGTTCAACAAGGCACAGGAGACCGCCATGAACGCCAACACCCCCGAAGTGACCAAAAGCAAGAAGCCGCTGTCCGCCGCCGAACAGGCACTGCGGGATGCGGCGCTCGAATACCACCGCTCGCCGGTGCGCGGCAAGATCGCCGTCAAGCCGACCAAGGCACTGTCCAACCAGCGCGACCTATCCCTGGCCTACTCGCCAGGCGTGGCCTATGCCTGCCTGGCCATCGAGGAAGACCCGACGCTGGCCTCCGACTACACCTCGCGCGGCAACCTGGTCGGTGTGGTCACCAACGGCACGGCGGTGCTGGGCCTGGGCGACATCGGCCCGCTGGCCGGCAAGCCGGTGATGGAAGGCAAGGGCG
>CBINKC010000016.1:0-48960 GCA_966251135.1 uncultured Burkholderiaceae bacterium | reverse complement strand
GCCCCAACAACACTCTCCGATTCAGAAGCTGGACCATACAAGCCTGTCGAAGGCCCGGTCGTGTCGCCACCACCGTTCGCGCTGAGCTTGTCGAAGCGCCGGCACTCGCCCTCAGTGCCCCCCTGTCCCCGCCGCACTCGCCGCGCCCGGCGTCGGCTCGGCCGCCCACTGCGCTTCGGCCGCGATGTACTGCAGCTGCACATTGCGCCGATGCAGCGCGCCGTACTGCGCCCAGCCTCGCCAAGACGGCATCACCACCTCGTCCAGCGCCGCCTGCAAACCCGCGAGGCGATCCACTCGGGCCTGCACCTCCCGCTCCAGTTGGGCCAGGTAGCGCTCCGTCTGTGCGATGAGCGGCCGAGGTGCGCCGGGCGCACCATAGCCCGGGACCAGCGTGACGATCGGCCGCGCGGCCAGCGCGGCGAGCGTGCGCCGCCAAGGGGCGGCGAGGCCCACCGTGTCCAGCTCCGGGATGCGGCCGTTCGCCACCATCGCACCGGCGAACGCCACGCCGGTGTCCGTATCCAGCACCACCAGGTCGCCCTCGGTCTGCGCGGGCCCCAGCTGCAGCAGCTCGATGCGCCGGCCGCCTGGCGCGATCTCGCCCGTGCCCCGCAGCCGCTGCGTGGGCGCCACCAGCCGCGTGCCGGCCATCAGGCCGTCGCCCAGCGTCGCGCGCAGCCGCCGCAGGCACACCTCGCAGCGCTGCGCGATGAGGCGCGCCGTTTCCTCGTGCGCGAGCACCGCGATGCCACGGTCGGTGAACGCCGCCGCGCCCATCAGGAACTCGGGCCGCCCGTTGGTGATGATGGCCGCCACCACTGGCTGGGCGGTCGTGCGCTCGGCCAGCGCCAGCAGCTCGCGGCCCAGCCCGTAGGAGCCGCCGGTGTTGACGACCACGGTGCCCGACGGCGTGGCGATGAAGCCGCTGTTGCCTACCGCGCCGCGGTTGCGCACATCGGCGCCGCGCAGGCTGCCGGGCACCACGTAGACGCCGGGGGCGATGCGCTGCGCCATGGTGCCGGGCACCGCGGGCTCCTTCGCCGTGGACAGTGGCGCCGTGTCCGCGTGCGCAACCCTCGGCACCGCGCCCAGCACGAGGGCCAGCACGAGGGCCAGCCAAGCAGCTGCGCCGGCCCGTCGCGGCGCACCCCTCACGACGGCGGCCCCAGCCCGATCGCCTGCTCGAAGCGCAGGTCCTGGCTGTCGACCACCGTGGCACGCAGCTCGCCCTGGGGCGGCTTGGGCACGAACCAGAAGCGCAGGTGCGGGTTCTCGCTGATCGCGAAGTCGAGGTCGGCCGTGAGCACGGGCCGGCCGGCGTAGGTGACCTCGACCTTGCGCACGAAGTGCGCCGGGGTGTACTGGCGCGTGAGCTGGTCCATCACCAGCCCCGAGTGGTTGGGGTGGCTGATCATCAGCTGTGCCAGCACGGGCTCGCCGCTGCGCGGGTCGCCCTGCACGCGCAGGCGCATGCGTCCCAGCGAGGCGAGTGCGGCCGCCGGGTCCTTGCCGGGCGGCGCCGAGCACCCGCCCGAGGCCTTCACGTAGCGCGTGGCCATGTACAGCTCGCCGTCGTTCGTTTCGGCCACGGCGCGCAGGAAGCCGTATTCGTCGACCCGCACGCGGGTTTCCACCTCGGCCCGGCCGCTGTCGAGCGTGTAGTCGAAGGTCGCGGCCACGGGCGAAGGGTTGTTGTCGATCAGGAGCATGAGCCGGCGGATGTGCCGCGCAGGCGTTTGCGGAAACTGCGCGCGCAACGCCACGGGGACCACGGCCGCATCCTCGGCGCGCGGCGGTGCCTCCAGCACGATCACGCCTGCGCCCGGGTGCAGGGCGCGCGTGCCGAAGAGGCCCTTGCGCACCTGCTGCCAGCGCGGGCTCGACTCGGGGTCGGGCGTGTCGCCTTTTTGCGCGCGCACGAGCGGCGCCGCCAAACCCAGGGCGAGCAGCGCGAGGCTGCGCCGGGTGATGCCTTCGGTGGTGCCTTCGGGAGGAGATGCATGGCGTGTGTTCATTCCGACCACTCCAGCTCGGCATAGGCCGCGGTGATGTTGCGGCGATGGAATTCCTCGCTCAGCTGCCACCCGGCGAGGCGGGCGGCGGGCCCCTCGCCGAGCCGCTGCACGGTGTCGGCCAGGCTCTCGCCCTGCCGCAGCGCGGCCCGCACGTCGGCCTCCAGCGCGCCCAGGTAGGCGGCCGTGGGCTCCAGGGCGCCGGGCCAGTCGCTCGTGACCGGGCCATGGCCCGGCACCGCCATCGCGGGCTTCAGCTCGCGCAGGGTTTGCAGCACCGAGCGCCAGCCGCGCAGCTTTCCGTCGAGCACCGGCAGGTGGCCCAGGAACACCAGGTCACCCAGGAAGAGCGTGCCGCTGCGCCGGTCGTACACCGTGAGGTCGTTGTCGGTGTGCGCGGTGGGCCAGGCGCGCAGCTGCAGCACGCGGCCGCCGAGGTCCAGCTCGCGGACGTCCTGCACGGCGACCGTGGGCGCCACCAGCGTGTCGACATGGTCCGATCGCGGAAAGTCGCGCTTGAGCGCATTCAGGTAGTACGGCCCGCGCGAGGCCATGGCGGCCGCGAGGCGATGGTGGCCCACGAACTGCGGCGCCGCACCGCCGGGGCCGGCGGTGGAGAACGCCGCATTGCCCAGCACATGGTCGGGATGCACGTGCGTGTTGACCACGTAGCACACCGGCAACGTGCTCACGCGCCGCACGGCGGAGAGCAGGGCGCGGCCGACCGTGGGGCTGCCGCCGGTGTCGATCACCGCGATGCAGCGCGTGCCGGTTACAAAGCCGGTGTTGGCCACATGGCCGTGGTGTGCCGGGCCCCACACGGCGTGCGGGGCGGCGACGTGATAGACCCCGTCGGCCAGCGAGGTCGCCTGCAACTCCAGTTCCTGCGCATCGGCGGCCCGGGCGGCAATCGGCCACATTGCCGCGATGCCGGCCGCGACAGCGGCGAGAGCTGCGATCACCGAGCGCCACGCGCCCATGGCCATCTCTCAGCCTCTCAGTGTCCGGCGCTGGGGGTGCCGATGAAGCAGGTCTTTCGGGCCTGGGCCTTGAGGTCGCGGAACTGCCGGATCTGCTTTTGCAGCGGCTCCACGTCGCGGATGTAGGCACCGCGCTCGCCGCCGATGGTGTTGGCGTTCGTGGCAGTGCTCAGGACGACGTAGTCGTCGTACGGCAGTTGGCGGGCCACCGCATCGACCATGCAGGAGCACTTCTGCACCATCTCCCAGTGGGGGCCCGGGTTGTCACGCAGGCATTCGTCCACGAAGAGGACGCGGTCCACCGTGGGGTAGTCGTAGGCCAGGGCGCCGGCAGGGGCCCCCGCGAATGCCCAGGCGGCCAGGAAGATGCGCATGTTCATCGTCACCTCTTGTCGGTGGCCGGGGCTTCCGGCGGTTCGAGCGTGAGGGTCTGCTCGCGCAGCGGCTGCGTGCCCGGCACGGTGGCGCGCAACTGCACGATCACCCCCGGCACGGCGTCGGAGACCACGAAGGTGTATTCGGTGCGCGATTCCACCGGGAAGCGCTCGCGATAGGGGTCGTCCAGGTAGGGGGCCACGCGCACCGTGCGAGCCGGCACGTCGGCATGGCCCCAGCGCACGGTGCCCGCGGTGACGGTGGCCGCGCCGTCGGCGAGCGCCAGGCGCGTGCGGCGGCGAAAGTGCGCCGCGGCGCCGCGCGTGCGGGCCGACAGCTGGCGCACCTGCTGCTCCAGGAAGTACAGCAGCACCGGGTTCGCGCGGGCGTCCGGGACGTCGGGCAGCTGGAGCGCGCGCTCGCCGGTCAGGTAGATGGCGTGCACATTGCAGCAGCGGCCGTCCGCCCCAGGCGCGAGCACCAGCGTGGCCTGGTCCACCACCTGGCCTTCGGGCCCGCCCACGCTCACATAGCGGTACCGCAGCGTGCGCGGCGGGTCGATGTTGGACAGATGCGACTGCAGGAACAGCAGCCGCTCGGCCTGCGAAGTGCCGGGCACCGACACGTTGGAGAGGATGGAATGCGTCGCGTCGCGCGCCCATGCGGCTGCGGGTGCCGCTGCGGGTGCGGCCAGCACGGCCAAGCCGGCGAGCACGCGGCGCCGCGAGCGGGAGAGCGGGGCGGTGCGGTTCATGGTGGCGCGGTGTCAGCGCGCGGCACCGGCGGCAGGCTCTTCCAGCAGCGGCACGCCGTAGCCCTTGAGGATGTCGAGGATCTGTGGCTGGAGCTTGCCGATGAGGCCCTCGATGCGCGCCTTCCACTGCGGCTCGCCGTAGCGCACGCCCATGGCCATCGCGTAGTCGAACTTCACGCCCGGCTCGGAGGTCATCGGCACCACGACCAGGGTGGGCTGTTGCACACGTTTCGCGAAGTAGCCGCCGATGGGGCCCCACACCACCGCGGCGTCGAGCTTGCCCTGGGCGAGGTCGCGCTCGATGATCTCCCCGGGGTACTGGTCCGGGTCGGCGTTCAAGATGCGGTAGGGCACGCCTTGATCGACCAGGGCGTGCCGCGCCAGCCACTGCGAGGCCGGGGAGCGGTCGTATACCCCGATGCGCAGCTTGTGCAGCTTCTCGGGCGGCAGCTTCAGCAGGTCGTCCGAACTCTTGATGCCGTCCAGAGCGTTGCCCTTGGCATACACCAGCACATAGGTCGAGCGGTAGTAGGGCCGGGTCGCCGACACCTGGCCGAAGCCTGCCGGCACGCCGATCACGATGTCGCAGCGGTAGTCCTCGCCCGGCAGCTTGTACCGCAGGGTGTTGCGGATGAACGCCAGGCGCTGCGGGAAGGAGTAGTAGGTGAGCGGCACGCCCATCTCGCGGGCGAACAGCTCGGCGATCTTGTTCTCGAAGCCCTGCCCCGATGTGTCGGAGAAGGGCAGGTTGTTCGGGTCCTGGCATACCCGCAGCGCACTCGGTTGCGGGTTGTCGGTGGATTGCGCCGCAGCCATGGTCCAGGCGCACAGGCATGCGAGGCCCGCGACCCATGGCCGCACCAGGGCGAGGGCGCTGCGTGCCTGTGTCATGGCATCGGTTCCACTTTGGCGCGTGTGATCGCCCCGTCGGAGCGTCCCTTGAGATAGGCGTACAGCGCGTCGATGTTGTCCATGACGGTCTTGCTGTTGCCGAAGCTCTGCATGCCCTTGTCGAGCCGGCCGTCGCGCACGGTCTTGATGAAGTCGTCCTTCGACAGCACCTTGAGGCTGTTGACGAGCGAGGGACCCACCAGGCCTTCCTGGTTCGCGCCGTGACAGCGGTCGCAGGCGGCAGCGCGCCAGGTGCGAAAGCCCTTCAAGGTGAAAGCATCGACCTTGTAGCCGTCGACCACCTTGTAAGGAGCCTCCTTGGGGCCTTCAGCCACGCCGTTGGCCTGTCCATCGGCACGCCCGTCCGCACGTCCGTCGGCATTCCCATTGGCGTGTGCAGCCACCGCGACCATGGACAGCGGGATCAGCAGATAGCGTGCGGTCTTCAGCATCATCGTCATCGCGAGACTCTGCCCTCGGGCGAAAAGAAGTGCAGTGGAGTAGGGATTGAAAAAAGGAAGCGCAAAGGAAACGCAAAGGAATCGGCCATGGCGACCTCCGGGATCGCCATGGCCTTTCAGCATGGCCTCTCAGCCCATCACGGGTTGGGCAGTGCGAACACCGTGAGGGATCCGCCCAGCTCGGTGTACTTGCCGAGTTCGCGGTAGCCGCCCACCGCGCCCAGGCCCTCGGTGTCCTTCTCCAGCCCTGCCGCCATGCCGATGCCGGCCCAGCCGCCGATGCCGGAGAACACCCCGATGTACTGCTTGCCCTTGTGCTCGTAGGTGAACACGTTGCCGATGATCCCCGACGGCGTCTTGAACCTGTAGAGCTCCTTGTTGATGTTCTTCGCGTCGACGCACTTCAGGTAGCCCTCGAGCGTGCCGTAGCAGGAGATGCCGCCCGCGGTGTTGAGCACGCCGCTCCACACCGAGAACTTCTCGGGCTTGCTCTGCACGATCTTGCCCGTACTGGCGTCCCAGGCGACGAAGTTGCCCATCCCGCCGTGGCTGTCGGGCGCGGGGTACATCGACAAGGTGGCGCCCACGTAAGGCTGGCCCGCGGTGTACTCGATCTGGAACGGCTCGTAGTCCATGCACACGTGGTTCGTGGGCACGTAGAACAGGCGCGTGTTCGGGTCGTACGCAGCAGGCTGCTGGTCCTTGGTGCCGAGCGCCGCCGGGCAGATGCCCTTGGTGTTGACGTCAGGGCCGTTGTGCGCCGTGGAGTACCTGTCCACCACCTGCGGCCGCCCGGTCTTCATGTCGACGTGCGTGGCCCAGTTGACCTTGGGGTCGTACTTCTCGGCGACGAGCAGCGCGCCGGTCATGCGGTCGAGCGTGTAGCCGAAGCCGTTGCGATCGAAGTGCACCAGGGCCTTGGTCGGCCTGCCCTTGACGTTCATGTCGACGAGGATCATCTCGTTGACGCCGTCGTAGTCCCACTGGTCGAAGGGCGTCATCTGGTAGGCCCATTTCGCCATGCCGGTGTCGAGGTCGCGCGCAAAGATGGTCATCGACCACCTGTTGTCGCCCGGCCGCTGCGAGGGGTTCCAGGTGGAGGGGTTGCCGGTGCCGTAATACACGAGGTTGGCGGCCTTGTCGTAGCTGTACCAGCCCCAGGTCGTTCCGCCGCCGATCTTCCACTGGTCGCCCTTCCAGGTCTTGAGCGAGGAGTCCTTTCCCACGGGCTTGAGTGCGCCGTCGGTCCAGGTCATCGTCCTTTCCGGATCGATCAGCATCTCGTTGTCGGGGCCGGTGCTGTAGGCCTTCCAGACCTGCTTGCCGGTGTTGATGTCGTAGGCGGCCAGGAAGCCGCGCACGCCCCATTCACCGCCGCTGATGCCGGTGATGACCTTGTCCTTGAACACGTGCGGCGCATTGGTGTTGACCGCGCCGATCTTCGGGTCGCCGTTCTTCACCGACCACAGCGGCTTGCCGGTCTTGGCGTCGAGCGCCACCAGCATGGTGTCTGCCTGCTGCAGGAAGATCTTGCCTTCCGCATAGGCCAGGCCCCGGTAGACGGTGTCGCAGCACATCTGCGGGATCACCGACGGATCCTGCTTGGGCTCGTACTTCCAGAGGATGCGCTGGTCGTCGAGACTCAGCGCGAACACCTTGTTGGGGAAAGGCGTGTGCAGGTACATCACGTCGCCGATCACCAGCGGCGAGCCCTCGTGGCCGCGCAGCACGCCGGTCGAGAAGGTCCATGCGACCTGCATCTTCCCGACGTTGCCGGTGTTGATCTGCTTCAGCTTGCTGTAGCGTTGGTTGTACATGTCGCCCGCCTGCATCGCCCAGTTCTTGGGGTCCGCGGTGAGCTTCTCGACGTCGGCATTCGCCCAGGCGAGCACGGGGGCGGCCAGGACCAGAAGGCCTGCCTGCCACCGGCTCGCGCTACTTCTCGGACTCGGAAATCTCATGTCTCGTCTCCTGCTTTACTGAGAGTGAGAGGTTCCTGACGTACCTGATGTACGGGGAGGTACCTGACGTACCGGGTTTGCTGGATGCGCCCGTCAGCCTGCTGCCTGGAACGGGTGCGCGACCTTGCCCTTCTTCTCGACCACTTCCCGCGCGCTGGGTTCGCGATTGACGGCGCGCTTGATCGACTCCTTGGTGGCCTGGTAGTTGTAGTCCTGGATCTTCTTGTCGTCTTCCGCCTGCCAGTGGATGAACACACCCACGCAGATGAACAGGTCGTCGGCCTCGGCGGCGGGAATCGTGCCGTCCTCGACGCAGTCGGCCACCGCCATCGACACCCCGCGCTGCGCCGGGCCGAACATCTGCACGGCCTGCTTGGCGCCCTTGATCGTCACCTTGTTGAACAACACCGTATTCGGCTTGGTCATCAGGTTGGGGGCGACCACCGCCAGCAGCGTCGTGAAGCCGTCCTTGTTGTTGGTCAGGGCGTTGGCGAACGCCGTTTCGGCAGCGGACCCGCGCGGACCGATCAGCAGGTCGATGTGTGCGACCTCGTTGCCGTCTCCTACCAGCGACTCTCCAACCAGCATGCGATCAATGGTTGCCATGTGTCTACTCCGATCGGGTTGCGATAAAGCCAGAACAAGTGCCAGCGAGGCCTCAGAAGGTGTGAATGAATCCGGCGTGCCCGAGCAGCGTGATGAGCGGGCATGCTGGATTCGTTCACACCTTCTCAGGGCCTGCGCCCCAACCCGCTCACAGATTCCGTGCCGGGTTGAGTCGGGACAAACACTAGTGAAACGAGAGGAGAGGTCGCGGCGCCCGCGCCCAGGGCGGCGTCGCGAGTTCAGAGGGCGTCGAGCACGCTGCCATCGCACAGGAGCGCCGCGAACGCCGATGCCACGCTCAGGTCCGCGCTGGTGCCCGGGTTCAAACCGCGCGCCTTCAGGGACTCGTCCCATGCGGCGTAGGCGGGGTCGGCCTCGACGGCCTCGCCGTGTCGCACCCGGCCGCGCCACAGCTGTGCCTCGGCCATGACACTGTGCGCCACCACGATCCCGTGCTTGCGAACAATGTGTGAATCGGCCAAGGCGGCCACGAATTCGACGTAAGCACGTTGCATCGCGCGCCGAGCGCCGCGCTCGACATCCACGCCGCCCTCACGTGCGCGGCTCAGCGTGTCGCGGAAGGTGGGCAGGCCCAGCTCGAACACGTTGGCGTGGTCGTGGGCGTACTGGTAGGCGATGCGGTCGCGGTCCGCGGTCAGGGCCATGGCCGTGCGCAGATCGACCGTGGGCGGTGCCGACACGTCCTGCTGCGCGGCCGAGCCCAGGCCGCCGGGCCGCGCCAGCGCGATCGCCCGGTATGCCGCGCGCGCGTCGTCCACGTCGAGATGCCGCAGCACTTGGGCCAGCGCCCGTTGCAGGCCTGCGGCACCCGGCTCGATCAGCCGCTCCCAGGCCTCGGCCAGCGGCGCGCACAGCAGCACGATGCCGAGGTTGGTGTTGCACCCGGCGGCCTCCAAGCTGGCCCGCACCGCCCCCTCGATGCGCTCGCCCACCGTGGTCCCCGGCCGGCACAGCGGCTCGGCACAGGCCTGCGCGCTGGCGAGGAACTGCTGGGCCTCCATGCGATGGCCGGGCGACTCGAAGCTCACGTTGCCCGGCTTGCGTGCGGCCACGTCGAGCCGGCAGGCGCAGGCGAACGCCCGGCGCGCCGTGGCGGCGCGGCCCGCGTCCATCAGGCGCGGCGGCGCTCGGCCAGCGCCGCGACCTTGCGGTCCAGCAGGTCGGCCACCAGCGCCTGTGCGATGTTCGGCTCGGTCACCTGCTGCAGGCCCTGCCATGCGGCCACGCCGTTCACCTCGATGACCTGGATACCCTCGTCGCTGGGCAGCAGGTCCACGCCGGCGTAGTCCATGCGCAGCGCCTGCGCAGCGGCCACCGCGAGGCGGGCCAGCTCGGGGCCAGGGTCCGTGTCCAGCGGCTGCGGTTCGCAGCGCGCGCCCTGCGCCACGTTGCGCACCCAGTTCGGGCTCACGCGGCGCATGGCGGCCAGCGCCACCCCGCCCGCCACGAGCACGCGCCAATCGTGGCCCGGGTGCCGCCGCGGGGCCACGTAGCGCTGCAGGTAGGCGAAGTCGCCGTAAGGCTCCAGCGGCGGGAGCGGCACGTGCTGTCCCTCGACCCGGCCGACACGCATGAGCCCCTTGCCCTGGGAGCCGAACAGCGGCTTGAGCACCAGCGCACGTCCGGCCGCGCTCTCGCGGGCGACCAGGCGTTGCGCGATGGCCGCCGATTCCATCGCCCAGGTCGGCGGGGTGGGGATGCCGGCCGCGCGCAGCAGCTGGCTGGTCATCGACTTGTCCACGCTGCGCTCGATGGCGCGTGCGTCGTTGTAGATCGGCACGCCCAGCTCGCGCAGCGCGTGCAGGATGCCCAGGCGCTTGGTCACCTGCTCGAAGGTCCCCTTGGCGATGCCGCGCACGATCACCGCATCGGGCAGCTGGGTGCGCCAGCCGGGCAGCACGAGCCCGTGCCATGCGTGCGTGGTGTCGATGCGGCAGTCGGCCAGGTCGAGGCAGCGACCCGTGGAGCCGCGCGCCTGCAGCGCCCGCTGGAGCTGGCGGGTATGCCAGCCCGGCTCGTCGGTCATGATCGCGACCCGCAGGCCGGCCGGCACGGGTGTTGCGATGCCCATCACCGCGCCAGCCACAGGCCGAGCAGCAAGTCCATCTCCAGCCGCCCGGCGTGCCAGGTGCGGCCCGAGTCGAGGTGGCTCACCCACACCTCGGCCGGTGCGAACAGCGCGCCGTCGAGCTGGTAGAAGTCGTAGCCCGCCGCCTTGAAGAGGTCGGCGAACGAACGCCCGTGATCGCGTGAGTTGGTGGCGGGCAGCCGCTCGGCCAGCTCGCGCGCCGCGGCGGCATCGCCGCGCACGCCCAGGTGCACCTGGCCGCCGTAGAGGATGGCGTCGTTGGTGCGCCCCATGGCTTCCACGCCGTCGGGGCTGGGGGCCGGCAGCGGTGCGCGAGCCGAGCCTTCGACGATGTGCTCCAGCGGGAACCTCAGCTCGTGCGCCCGGTGCAGCGCCACCTCCAGCACGCGGGCGACCACCTGCGTGGTGCCGGCCAGGCTCGTGGTCGGCGTGAGGATCACGTCCAGCCCCTCGGGCTGAAGCCCGCAATCGCGCAGCAACTTGTCGATCACCACGTCGGGCGGCGCCCGGTCCACCTCCAGCACGATGGCGCCGCGGTCGCTCTGGTCGCGGTAGCCCAGTTCGGCAAAGAGGTCTTCCTTGCACGCCAGCGCGCGGGCCGGCCCCGAGCCCAGCGCGAAGAACTTCTTGCCCCCGGCCTCTTCCTTGGTGGCCGCCAGGCTCCAGCCGGCGTACTGGCTGGCCAGGCAGGCCAGCACCGGCTGCGAGCTGCGCACGTGCAGCCAGCTCGGCCAGCCCGCGGCGGCGCCAGCCACCAGGGCCACCTCGCCGAGGCCGCCCATGCACACCTCGGCCACGCGCAGGCCCGCCTCGATGCTGCCGGGCGCGGCGATGCCCGCATCGACGATGCGCACGCCCCGCGCGTGCCGCGAGACCTCCACGCGCAGCCGCGTGGCCTCGTCATGCAAGCAGGCGAGGGCCGGGGCGGCGAGGCGGTTCACGCTCAATGCGGGCAGGTTCATCACACCGTCTCCTCGTGTTCCTCGACCCGCCGCACGGCCACGGAGGTGCAGCGTGCGGCCAGCAGCGCGCCCACCGCGTCCGCATCGGCGGCCTCGGCGCTCACGCTGCACACCGGCTCACCGCAGGCCACGCGGGCCGGGCCCGCGGGCAGGTCGTGGCAGTACGACAGCGCGGCCAGTGGCACGGTGTCGACGACCCCCGCGTGCGGCGCGTACACGACCCGGCTGCCGCGCACGGCGGTGTGTCGCGGCGGGGTGCCGGGCAGGCGGCCTCGCAGGGCATGCAGGTGCGCATGCACCAGGCCCCGGGGCCAGGCGTGCGCGTACAGCACCATGCTTGCCGAGGGCCGCGGGTTCACCTCCAGCAGCCACGGCGTGCCCTGCGCGGCGATGAAGTCCAGGCTGGCCAGGCCGCGCAGGGCATAGGCCCGTGCCAGCGCCTGCAGCGCCTGCTCGACGCGAGCCTCCAGCGCGGGCTCGGTCACGGGGCCGATGACGCCCCCGTACAGGTAGGGCAGGCCGTCCTGCGAGTGCACGATGAGCCGGTTCAGCCCCACGAGCCGAGCGCGCGTGCCGTCGGCGAGGAAGAGCGCCGACATGGGCACACCGGGCAGGACACGCTGGTAGTAGGTGTCCTCGTGCGTGCGGACGGCTTGCGCGGCGGGGCGGATGTGCAAACCCCCGCATCCGCCCGCGCGTTTGGCGAGCCAGCCTTCGGCATCGGCTGGCCGTTCGAAGGCGACGGGCGGGTGCGCGAGCCCCAGCCGGTCGAGCGTGGCGAAGAAGGCGCGGGCATCGCGCAGGCTCGCCACCGCCGAAGCCCCCATGCCCAGGAGCGGCAAGTCCTCACCCCCGGCGGACAGCAGCGCGGGCATGCCTTCGAAGCCACCGCCCGCCACCCAGCCGGCCACCCCCGCATGGCGAGCCGCGACGGCCAGCGCCGCGCTCAGCCGCTCGGCATCGACAGCGCAGGCGGTGCCAGTGCAGGGGGCGGGTGCGCCGATCGCATGCCACTGCACGCAAGCGCGGCGCGTGTCCTGGTCGCCGAAGCCATCCAGCCCGATGACCTGCCAGCCGCCTTGGCGAGCCGATTCGGCGAGCGCGCGCACCGACACGCCCGCCACGACGAGCGTGGGTGCGCTCACGCGCTCGTCTCGCTCTTTTCGGACAGCACTTCCCGCGCCACCGAGAAGGCCTCGGCGTAGCCATAGGCCACGGGGCGCTCCGCCTCGCGCATGCGCACGAGCAGGCGATGCTGCACCTGGTACTTCACGTTCCCGATGGCGAGCGCGCCGATGCCCACGGCGGCGGTGCCCGTGAGCGGCTTCGCGTCGTCCATCACCCCCACGCCGGCCAGTCCCTCGGGCGGCACGGCGTTCACGTCGGCCGCCACCAGCATGCGCGTGGCGACCGCGCGGTCGGTCTCGCTCATCACCTGCACGCCCGCGGCCGCCACGCCCATCACCACGTCGGCCGTGGCCAGCGCGGTGCGTACGTCCTGCGTGCTGGCGCCCGACACGCCTTGCAGCGACACGCCGAAGCGCCGGCCCGTTTCGTCCGCAGCCGCCACGGCGGCCTGCTCGCCCTTGTGGCTGCAGATCACGCCCGTGGCCCCCTGCTGCGCGCACAGCACCGCCGCGATGCGCCCCACCGGCCCGGTGCCGCCCAGCAGCACCACGCGCTTGCCTTGCAGGCCGGTGCCGTGCTGCTTGCGCAAGGCCGACTCCGTGGCGGCCACGAGCGCGGCCGCCGTGGTGTAGGCCCCGCTCGGATCGGCGAAGACCGACACCACGAAAGGCGGCACCATGGCCTGGCGGGCGCGGTCCAGCGCGTCGGCCGCCCCCATCGCATCGCGCCCGCCGATGAAGATGCCGGTGCGCGACACGCCCTTGGGGCCACGCGAAAAGATGGCGTCCTGCGTGAGGCCGGCGATGGCCTCCAGCGCCACGCCGCAATACGGCACGATGACCTGGTAGCCGGCGTCCGCGGCCATGTTGACGTCGAACGGACTGGCCTGCGGCCCCGGGGTGAACATGTGGAGGATGTAAGGACGTTCCATGGCTACCCTGTATCGGTTGATGCCGACACCCGCGTGACCGTGGCGCCGTGGTTGCGCGCCCTCACCAGCCGCAGCTGCAGGCCCGCATCGACCACGCCGGCCAGCCGGGCTGTGGCCAGGATCACCTCGGCCTCCTCGATCGAAGGCAGGATCGCGAAGCCCGTCGGGCCCCACGAGCTTTGGCCGATGGCCGAGGGCGCATGCGAGCCGATCCATTCGACCAGGCGGCCCACTGCGGGGCTCGTGAAGCAGCGGCCGCCTTGGGCCGGTGCGAAATGCTGGCCCAGGATGCGCTGCATGCGCGTCAGGCCGGTGGCGAAGGGCGCGAACTCGGCCCCGGCCGCGCCGGGCAGCAGCCGCATCAACACCTCGTGGCAGATCTCGGCGGCCTTCTCGCGCGGCAGCGCAGGCAAGCGCGCGATGGCCGCCTTCTCCTCATGGCCGCACAGCCCGCGTGCCGCCGGGTCGGACACCAGCAGCACGCGCCAGGCCGGCGGCAGCTCCAGGCGCGAGAGCAAGGCGGCGGGCGTGCCATCGCTGCGCGGGCCGCCGTCGATCAGCAGCCCGCCGTGGTCGAAGCCGGCGATGCCCACGCCCGAGCGCCGGCCGCGGCCCGTGAGGGCGGCGATCTGCGGCGTGCTCATCGACACGTCGAAGAGTTCGCAGAAGGCCCGGCCCACGGCCAGCGCGAGCTGCGTGCCCGAGCCCAGGCCGGCGTGCGCGGGCAGCGCACGGTGGATGTGCAGCGCGAGCGGCGTGCGGCACCGCGTGGCGCGGCGCAGGGTCTCGACATGGGAGCGCGCGCGGGTCAGCTCCGCAGCGGCTTGCGGGTGCGCCGTGTAGGCATCTTCGCGCCCGTGCGCCAGCTCGACGATGGTCTCGCAGCCTTCGATCACGAGCCCCAGGCTGCCGAAGCGGCGCCCGAGCGTGGCCCCGGGGTCGAAGAATCCCAGGTGCAGGCGGCCCGGTGCATGCACCCGCACGGCCTCGCCCATCCGGGCATCGAGCTCGCCGGGTGGGGTGACGATCGCGAGATCCATGTCCCTGCCCACTGCTGCCTGCTGAGTCGGCTCCAGCGAGTGGGCTCTAGCGCCCGCCCGGCACGTGCCCGGCGCCGATCAGGCGCAGCGTCGCCGCCGTGCGATTCGAGTCCGTGCTCATCGCGCGACGGCGCTCGATCATCACGCCCACGGCCTCGGTGTCCTCGAACTTCCTGGGCTTGGCCACACGCACCCGGACCCAGTGCGCTCCGAACTCGTACAGCGCGACCTGGGCCACCTGCTCCGCGAAGGCTTCGAGCAGTTGCACGCGATGCTCGGCCAGCAACTGCTGCAGGCGCGTGCGCAATGCGCCGTAGTCGATGGTGTGGCGGATGTCGTCGGTGTCGCAAGCGCGCGGGCGCGGCACGCCGGCACACAGGTCGATGACTACCGGCTGAGGCCGGTGCAACTCGGTGTCGTGGATGCCGATGACCGTATGGCCCGTGTAGCCCTCGATGAAGATCAGGTCCAGCGGCTGCGGGCCTGTCGTAGGCCACGGATCGCGCACGCTGACTGGCACGGTGTTCGCCATGGTCGCCTTCGCGGTGATGACGACCATGGGCTAGCAACTTGCACGCCACGGCCGGTCATGAAAAACCCGCTGCAGTCACTGCAAGCCGCATCTCCAAGGACGCCGAGGACCGGATGCGGTAGTGATGGTCCACCGCTCGGGCATCGAGGAACCACGTCTGGTGGGGCCACACATCGAGGCTTCGAAAAGCCGCGTGCGCCTCTTCTTTCAGCCGGCAGCAGCGACATGAAGTGCGCGCTGCATCGTGCTCAGGGCGGCTGGACTGTTCGCCCCTGTTATGGTTTCGCTCGAAACCCTAGCCCTTCTCCGAGGACAACTCCGAGCACGCCAAGATCGCCAACGCCATTGAAATCCTGGCGTTCCGTGTCACACATCGCTTCCTTTCGCCTTATGAACGCTCAGACCGATCTGCCACTGTCAAGCGAGGTTGCCCGCCACTACGGGAACATGCGCTTCGCCATGTTTACAGTCTTTTCTGCCGTCACGGGCGCCTTGCTCGCCTTTCCGTTCTCCGCGGCAGGCTCCGCATTCCTTTCCGTGGCGGGGGCGGCTCACCACAAGCTGTTCCTGGCAGTTGCAGGCTTGGCGTTGGCAGGCTTCTTCGTCGCAGCAGAGTGGCGAGTCTCGTACTTGGTCACCTTCTATCAGGAAGCTGCCTTCAACGACCGCGACTTTCCGAGGCCCGAGGGCCACTCGCTCTGGAAGGGCGTTGTCACAGCGACCATGATGCTTCCATACCTGCTGTCGGCGGCATTCTGGTTGTTCTATCTCGGTGGGAGCATCGTTATTCCACCCATCAAGCAGTGAAACCTCGCAACCAACCGACAGCTTCAGGAAAGTCGCAAGCTCTCGGTTCGGCGGCGCTGGTGGCGCGCAGCGCACTCTCGTGGCCTTGAACGTTGGCCTGAAATCGTTCAACGCAGGGTCGTTAGGCACGGTGGCCCATCCCCAAAGCCATCAGTACACACAGTGTCATCCCGCTCGCGGGAATCACCTGGCACAGAATGTCCCCTCCAGTGGCGCAGGCTTGTTTCGCCACTGGCCCCCGGAGACCCGCATGGCAGTTTGCGATCCGCTCCAGCATGCGCACCGTGTACTGGACGTGGTCCAGCGAGGTGCCCGCCACCTCACCACCGAGACCGTCGCGCTTTCGTGGGCCCGCTGCCTCAACGAGCACCGGCTCGATCCCACTCAGCCGCGTCGCCCGCATGTGCTCAGCCGCGCCGAGTTGCCCACGCGCCAGCGCCGCATGGCGGCAGTGATCGATTGCGCGCGCTACGAGATGACCACGCTGTACCAGCAGCTCGGCGACGCCGAGTCGGCGGTCGTGATCACCGATACGCAGGGCGTGATCCTGCACATGGTCACCTCGCCTGAGTTCGAGCGCCAGCTGCAGCCCCTGGGGTTGGAGGTCGGCGCCGTGTGGAGCGAGGCCGAGGCGGGCACCAATGGCATGGGCACCTGCGTGGCCGAGGCCGGGCCGGTGGTCGTGCAGCAGACCGACCACTTTCTCAGCCAATACACCTCGCTCACCTGCGCGGCCGTGCCCCTGTACGACCCGGCCGGCGAGATGACGGCGGTGCTCGACGTGAGCAGCCGCTCGACCATGGCGCAGCAGCATCTGCTCGTGCTGCTCGGCATGACCGCGCGGATGATCGAGAACCGGCTCATCGACCTGCGCTTTCGCGACGCGCACCCCATCCACTTCCACAGCCGGCCCGAGTTCGTGTACACGCTGCACGAGGGCAAGCTCGTGGTCGATGACGAGGGCCACGTGCTGGCGGCCAACCGCAGCGCGCTGCTGCAGCTGGGAGCGGCCTCGGTGCGCGAGCTGCGCAGCCTGCGGCTCGACCAGATCTTCCAAACCACGCTCGACGACATGCTGGAGCGCAGCGCCCGCGCCGCCTTCCACCCGGTGGTCACCTACCGTGCGAATGCCGCGCACCGCTTCTTCGCGGTCGCGCGGCAGCCTGCGTGCGACGAGAGCACAGGCCTCACTCGAGCGCCCGCGCCCGCGCCGCTGCGCGTGGCCGGGGCGGCGCGCAGCCGGTCGCTGCCGCTGCCCGCCGCGGCTCCCGCACCGTTGCCGTGCGGGCGGCCCACGCCCACCTTCGCCGACCCGCGCCTGCAGTCGCACCTGGGCACCGCGCGGCGTGTGATCGCGCGGGGCACGCCGCTGCTGCTGCGCGCCGAGACGGGCGCGGGCAAGGAAGTGTTCGCACGCGCCGTCCACGGCGACAGCCCGCGTGCCGACGGAGCCTTCATCGCCATCAATTGCGCCAGCCTGCCCGAGACGCTGATCGAGGCCGAGCTGTTTGGCTACCGCGCCGGGGCCTTCACCGGGGCGGAGAAGGGCGGCCGCCGCGGCAAGATCCTCCAGGCCGACGGCGGCACGCTGTTCCTCGACGAGATCGGCGACATGCCCTTGCCGTTGCAGGCCCGGCTGCTGCGCGTGCTCGATGAACGCATGGTCACGCCGCTGGGCACCGACGAGCCCAGGCCGGTCGATTTCCAGCTCATCAGCGCCAGCCACCGCCACCTGCCCGACATGGTGGCCGAGGGCGGCTTCCGCGAAGACCTGTACTACCGCCTCGCCGGTCTCGAATTGCACCTGCCCCCGCTGCGCGAGCGCAGCGACCGCGCGGAACTCATTCGCAACGTGCTGGCCGACGAAGGCCGGCCCGGCGCCGAGGTGAGCCCGGCGGCCTGGGACTTGCTCATGCGCCACCCATGGCCCGGCAACGTGCGACAGCTCCACCACGTCTTGCGCAGCGCGGTGGCGCTCGCCGATGGCGCGTTGCTGACCCCGGAGCACCTTCCCTCGCTGGCGGTGGCCTCGGTGCAGGCGACGCAAGGGGGGGCGCCGCAGGCGTCGGCGGCCTGGTCGCTCACGGCGGACCAGGCGCAGGAGCGCGAGCAGCTGCTCTCGCAGCTGGCGGCGCACCGCTGGAACGTGAGCCACGTCGCCAAGCTGCTGGGGGTGAGTCGAAACACTTTGTACCGGCGGATGCACAAGCTGTGCATCCCGGTGACGCAGGCGGGGTAAGCCGCGAGCGCGCCGCCAAGTCGAAACGCTTCGCCTGGGCGCTGACGGGTTCGGGCCATTACCTGGAGGAATCGGTGGCGCTGGCCAGGCGACTTCCGCAGGTCGACTTGTTTCTCTCGGCCGCAGCGGAAGAGGTGCTGCCGATGTACGGCATGCGGCTGGAGGCGCTGCGCGAGCACTTCCGCGTGTTTCGCGACAAGACCATGAGTTCTGTCCCGGTGGGGGCCCTCTACTACGAGACCTATCACACGCTGGTGGTGGCCCCCGCCACGAGCAACACGGTGGCCAAGTGCGCCCTCGGCATCAGCGACACGCTGCCTACCAACATGTTCGCCCAGGCCGGCAAGCTGGGCATCCCCGGGTTGGTGTTCGCCTGCGACACCGAGCCCGTGGTCGTGACCCGCGCGCCGCATGACTGGGTGACGCTGCGCCCGCGCCGCATCGAGCTCGAAAACGTGCAGCGCCTGCGCGGCATCGATCATTGCCGCGTGACCACCTCGCCCGGGGAGCTGGAGGCGGCGCTGTCCGAGCGGCTGGCCGAGCTGTCGCTGGCATGGAACACATCGTCTTCCTGACCGGGCGGCTGGCCGAACCCTCGCTGCGCCGCGTGCTGGCGGGCCTGGCGCCCGAGGGCAGCGATGCGCTCTTCAGCTGGGAGGTGCGCGAGATCGGCCTGCAGGTGGCCGCGCTCATGACGGCCGACATGATTCATCGCCGCGTGGCCGCGCCCGTGGCGGCCGACCGCATCATCGTGCCCGGGCGTTGCCGAGGCGATCTCGAGGCGCTGTCGGTCCACTACGGCCTGCCGGTGCAGCGCGGGCCCGAGGAGCTGAAGGACCTGCCGGTGTACTTCAGCCGCAGCGCACAGCCGATCCCGCTCGACGACTACGAGGTGATGATCTTCGCGGAGATCGTCGACGCGCCCCGCCTGGGCGTGGACGACATCGTGGCGCGGGCCCTCACGCTGCGCGCCGACGGCGCCGACGTGATCGACCTCGGCGGCTTGCCGGACACGTCGTTTCCCCATCTAGAAGAAAGCGTGCGTGCGCTCAAGGCGCTGGGCTGCACGGTGAGCGTCGATTCGATGGACACCGCCGAGCTGCTGCGCGGCGCACGCGCGGGGGCCGACTACCTGCTCAGCCTCACGCCCGACACCCTGTGGATCGCCGACGAGGCGAGCGCCACGCCGGTGCTCATCGGCCGCTCGCCGCAGGACGAGGCCTCGCTGTGGGCCGCGGTGGAGACCATGCAATCGCGCGGAAGGCCCTTCCTCGCCGATGCGATCCTCGACCCGATTCCCTTCGGCCTGCTGGCCTCGCTCACGCGCTACCAGCGGCTGCGCGAGCGCTTCCCCGGCGCGCCCATCATGATGGGCGTGGGCAACCTCACCGAGCTGACCGAAGCCGACACGAGCGGCATCAACGCCGTGCTGCTGGGCATGGCGGCCGAGCTGGGCGCCCGCGCGATCCTCACCACGCAGGTGAGTCCGCATGCCCGGCGCGCCGTGCGCGAGGCCGACTGGGCGCGCCGCATCATGCATGCCGCGGCCACGCACCGCATGCTGCCCAAGGGCTTGTCCGGCGCGCTCATGACCGTGCACGACACGCGGCCGTTTCCCGATGCGCCGCAGGAGATTGCCGCACTCGCCAGCCAGGTGCGCGACCCCAACTTCCGCATCCAGGTGTCGCCACTGGGCCTGCACGTCTACAACCGCGATGGTCTGCGCGTGGCGCAGGATCCGTTTGCGTTGTGGCCGCAGTTGGGGCTGGAGCACGATGCCGCCCATGCGTTCTACATGGGCGTGGAACTGGCGCGCGCCCAGATCGCGTGGCAGCTGGGCAAGCGCTACGTGCAAGACCAGGAGCTGGACTGGGGCTGCGCGACCGAGCGGGCGGAAGATGACTTGCGGTCGCAGTGCGCGCCGGGCACGACGCTTACGCACAAGAAGCAGGGATGCTGACCGCTGAAGAGGCCGTTGACGGTGATCGGTTGCCTTGTCCACTCGACAAGAAGCCTGGGCGCCTGTGTCCCAATGACCGATCGAGGACACGTCACGTGCATTCGGCAAGACGGACAGGACGTGCTCCGGGGCCAAGTGCAGGTACAGGAGCAACAGGTGGCAGTGGGGGCGCAATGGAGGCGCAGTAGCTGGCTTCCATGCAGAGCGGTGGTATCGTCATCCACGCGAGGAGTGCCACATGCTGAAGAGTGTTCGTTTCGTCCTCTCTTTCGTCCTGGCGTGCTTCGTCGCTTCGTGCGCATCGACGAGAAGCGAGTTGCCATCGACGTCTTCGCCGGGACTCGTGGCGTTTTCCTCTGAGGAGGGGATGGCTCGCCTGGTTCGTTCCACGGCGCGCGCAGACTTTCCTGCTCTGGCCAATCAGTTCGAAGCGCAATACAACAGCGCCTTTTGCGGGCCGACCTCCGCCGCCATCGTGCTCAATGCGCTGCTCGGGCGCTCCGAAGAGGCTCCGCGTGACGCGAGTCGCTTGCGGCCGGACGATCTTGCGCATGTTCGCGCGCCATCGGTGCTGACGCTCGCGCGCTACACGCAAGACAACGTGATCGAAAAGGGCCCGAAGACGCGTTCGCAGGTGCTCGGTGAGCCGGTCACCATCGACAACAAGCAAATCCGCGACATGGGCTACCAGGCGCGTCAGCTCGACGCGCTACTGAAGGCATACCGCGTTCCGACGCGTCTGGTCATCGTCGACGATGCCATCGCCGACAAACAGATCCGGGACGATCTGGTCCAGAACCTCGAGCGTGCGGGCGACTATGTGATCGTCAACTACCGGCGTCGGGAGGTGGGCCAAGCGGGTGGCGGCCACATCTCGCCCGTGGCCGCCTACGACCGCCAGTCCGATTCCTTCCTCGTGCTCGACGTCAACCCGGCCGCTGCAGGCTGGGTGTGGATGCCGACGGCCATGCTCGCCACGGGCATGCGCACATTCGATACGGTGGAAAACCGCGGCTATCTGCTCGTCGGGCCGGCTCCCTGACAGGCCCTACAGGTTTGCACAGGCGGCGCTACGTGGGAGGATGCGGCGGCATACCTCACCAGCAATCTCCTGATGCGTGCGACCGACCTGCTTCGTCTGCTGCTTCTCTCCGCCATCTGGGGAGCCAGTTTCCTGTTCATGAGAATCATCGCGCCGGTCTTTGGCGCTGTGCCCACCGCCTTTTCACGGGTCTTGCTCGCTGCGGTCGGACTTGCTGCGATCCTCGCGGTCCTCAAGCTTCGCTACAAGTTCAACGGCCGGCTCAAGTCGACGATGGCCCTGGGCATCATCAATTCGGGCATTCCATTTCTCATGTACTGCATCGCCGCACGGCTTTTGCCGGCCGGCTACTCGGCCATCTTCAACGCGCTGACGCCACTGATGGGCGTGCTCATCGGTTTGAGCTTCTTCGGTGAACGCCCATCCCCGGTCAACCTCGCCGGAGTGCTTCTTGGCATCTGCGGAGTCGCGGTTCTGACCGCAACAGGGCCGCTCGCGTTCGGTCCGATGGTGGTGGCGGGAGCAGTCGTGTGCTTGATCGCGACGTGCTGTTATGGAGCTGCCGGCTTTCTGACCCAGCGCTGGATCACCGATCGCGGGCCGCTCGATGCACGCCTGGTGGCCTTCGGCAGCCAAATCGGTGCGACTCTCTTCTTGCTGCCATTCTTCGTCGGCGACCTGGCACTTGTGCCCCATACGACGATCGGCACGCCCACCGTCTGGGTTGCGATGCTCGCGCTCGGCCTCATATGCACGGCCTGGGCATATGTCCTGTACTTTCAGCTCATCGCCAACATAGGACCCGTCCGCTCACTCACCGTGACTTTCTTGATCCCCCCATTTGGCGTGGGGTGGGGCGCCTTGGTGCTCGGGGAAACCTTGTCGTGGGCGCACGCGATAGGCGG
Source organism: uncultured Burkholderiaceae bacterium (assembly GCA_966251135.1). Classification (GTDB taxonomy): domain Bacteria; phylum Pseudomonadota; class Gammaproteobacteria; order Burkholderiales; family Burkholderiaceae_C; genus Albitalea. The sequence goes on along the minus strand of CBINKC010000016.1, from coordinate 27,261 downwards.
TGGCCTGATTTTTCTGGCGCTCGTGCTGGTCCTCCGGAAAAAGCCGTCACCCGCCGGCACAGCAGCGGTGCGCCCCTCGAACCCGGCCCCCGTGCGGCAGTGACCGGTTCAGCTCAGATCAGAGAGCGAGAGGCAATCCGGCGTGACCGAGCAGGCCAATAGAGCTTGATGTCGCTCACGCCGCCTCTTTGGGCAGGCTCACCGGCAATGAGGCGGCAACATCGCGGAAGGCAGCCAGCGCAGCTTCCAGGTGGTCGATGATTTCTTGCTGCAGCACATCGGGTGGCGGCAGATCATCGAGCTTCCTGCGGATCGGCGGTTTCAAGACAGAAGTGCAACACCGTGCCTACGCCGGGCCGAGCGCATATCCCGCGAGAAAGAACAATCCGGTCATGAGCGACAGCACGCACACCACGGCCGCGTAGCGAGTGCGCGAATAGTTATTGGCGGCCGCTTTCCATCCCGCAATACTCCACACTACAGCCGGCCCAAAGAGGTAGGCCACAAATAAAAAAATTACCCACCAAGGTGGTGAGCACATGTCAATTTCAGAACACCCATTGGACGCGGTCGCAAGCCGCTTGAGCGGGAATCTGTACTCCATGTGGCTGCCGCCCCAGCAGGCCACCCATGTGACAAACAAACCGACAACGAAGAACGAAAGCGCGGAGAGCCGTTTCCTCATTGCATTTCCCAGAACAGAATGACCTTTGAATTGGATAAGTCGGAATATCCATATCTCGTCCCAGGAATGTGTGCGCTCGAAATACCGATACCACGACCGAGCACGGCCAGAAAACCTTCCACGCTGTTGATGGTCAGCCGCTTCCCGTTCCACAGGTCTATATGACCGCCGCTTGTCTGTCCGTTCGCGTCGGTGTCACGTGCCCAGTAGCTGTCGAACATGATGATGCCGGTGCGCCCCTTGACCTTCGATTCCCAATCTTTGCCGGTGATGTTCTCGGGTTGCTTCGGCAGGCCGCAAAACGGCTGCAGCTTCAGCCATTCCCCCAACTCACTGGCGCGCGAGGCCGCAGGCAACCCGTCCAGCATGACGCGGCCCAACACTTTTGCCCCCGGCATCGGTTTCACGGTCTTCTGCGAGAAAGACAGCATCTTGACGCCGACCTTGTGGAAGGTGGCGCTCATGCGAAGCGCACACTGATTACCGTAGTCGCCTTCGCCGGGTCCCGGCTTGTAAGGGTCGCCCGTGACGTAGCTATCCCACAGATCGACAAACTTCACAGCAGGCACGTCGATCTTGCACACCGAATCCTTGACGGTGTTGGTTCGCACCCTGGCCTGCTGCACAAGTGTCTTGGTCATGCTTGGGCCCCTTCCATCTTGGCAAGGGCTTCGTCACCCCAATAAACCGCGTACTCTTCTTCGCCAAAGGTATCGATGCGCGGCAGCAAGCCGTCAGCCCCGGTTCGACCAGAGAACCTGCGCCCATCCGTCGTCACGACGTGGTACGGCATGCCGTCGATCGGTGGCGAGACGAGCTGCGGCTGTTCGTCATACGAGCCATGACGACTACTACTTTCCACAGTGGACGCCGCATGGTTCGCACCGTTCGCCAAACCACCGCCCCCCACGGTTTGGAAACTGGTGAACTGGGCTGTCAGCAAGGTCGGTGGCGTCTTGCATCCACAGATGCACAGGTCATGCTCGAGCGCAAAGGCAATTCCGTTCCAATGCTCGGGAAGCCGGGGGCCGCTGCAGCGAATGACGCCCTCCGATTTGCACGCCGGGCAGTAAATCTTGTCGCCTTCGAGCGCGAAATTTCACGCCGTCCAAACTGCGTGTGCTGTTGGCCGAAATCACCTCGCCGCCTGCCGTCGTCTTGGTGCCCAGGATGATGTGATGGCGCTTCATAGCTACTCCCCATGCTGATTCGAATGGCGGAGTTTAGGTTTGCACTAGGCGGGCTGAGGCGAGCCGAGGAGGTTGAGCAAAGCGTCGGCTGACTGGCTCCGGAGGCTCGCCGGTCGGATCCCGAAGTGCCACTTGGGCATCGGTCGCATCGAACAGCGCCGATGCTTCTGGGCGTTGCCAGGCAGGGGATACACCGTGCTGGCCTGTGCTGCCCGTTCGCGTGCCCGAGGGTGTGTCAGGAGTGCCCGGCTCGGGATGCCGATGCTGCGCCCGCGGGCTGTGCTTACAGCGGCGTCTGCGCGCCGCAAGTAAAGCGCGCTTTCATACCGCCATGCCGTGCTGAAGCATGCTTTACTAGCGGCGAACAAGCTGACTGGGCAGCCCGCTCCCGCCGCGGAATCTCGAACCTTGGCGGCCCGGTGTTTCCTCGGGAGTTCCATGCCCGAACAGATCTTCGAGACCGTCGTCACCACCTCCTCGCCGGCTGGTGCCGTGCACATGGCGCCCATGGGCGTGCGCTACGTGGGCGACGAGGTCGTGCTGATGCCGTTCAAGCCATCGACCACGCTGGACAACGTCGTGGGCACGGGTGGGGCCGTGCTCAACCTGCTGACCGACGTGCGGGTTTTCGCCGGCTGCGTGACCGGGCGGCGCGAGTGGCCCACCGAGCCGGCGGGCCAGGCGGGCGAGGTGCCCCTGGTGCGCCTGGCCTGCGCGCTGGGACACGTGGTGCTGAGGCTGGTCGGGCATCGCGATGATGCGCAGCGGTCCGTGCTGCGCATGGCGCGGGTGAGCGAGGTACAGCACGGCGCCTTTCGGGGTTTCAATCGCGCGCAGGCGGCGGTGATCGAAGGCGCGGTGCTGGTGAGCCGGCTGCGCATGCTGCCGCCGCAGAAGATCGACGATGAGATGCGCTACCTGCAGATCGCCATCGACAAGACCGCTGGGCCGGCCGAACTGGAGGCCTGGGGCTGGCTGCAGGAAGCCGTGGCGCGGCACCGCGCGGTGCAGCCGTCATGACCCGCCTGCTCGTCAGCGTGCGCGATGTCGAAGAGGCGCTGGCCGCAGTGGGCGCCGGGGCCGATTTCATCGATCTGAAAGATCCAGCGCGCGGCGCGCTCGGCGGGCTGGAGCCGGCGCGCATCGCGCAGATCGTCGCGGCGCTGCGGGCCGCGCATGCCAGGCTGCCGGTGAGCGCGACCATCGGCGATGTGCCGGCGCAGGAGGTCGAACGCATCCTGCGCCGTGTGGATGCGGTGGCGGCTTGCGGCGTGGACTACGGGAAGGTGGGCATCGCGCCGGGGCCGGGGGCCTGGGTGCTGCTGCGTGCACTGCCCGCATGCGCCGCCCCGGTCGTGCCCGTGCTGCTGGCGGACGAGGGCATCGACTTCGCGCTGGTGGGCGAGGCGCTGGGCGCTGCCGCCTTTCCCGCCCTCATGCTCGATACCGCCGGCAAGCGCGGCGGCAGCCTGCTCCAGCGCACGGCCGCGGAGCACCTCGCGCGCTTCATCGCCGAGGTTCGCCGCACCGGCCGGCTGGCCGGCCTGGCCGGCGCGTTGCGTGCCGAAGATGCGCCGCAGCTGCTCACCCTCGCCCCCGACTTCGCCGGATTCCGCAGTGCCGTGTGCGCGGGCCATCGCGCCGGGGTACTCGACGCCGCCCGGGTGCGCGACTTACACCTGCGGCTTGCGGCGCACGCGCGGCCGGCGCCGGGCCTGCTCGTGCGCGGCTGACCGCAGCAAGGGCGGCGCGACGGCCGGAAAGGCCCGGCCCAGCAGCTCATCGCGCACGCGCTCGATCTCGCTGCCCTGGACGACGTCGATCGCGAACGCGACTTCGTGCGCCCAGTGGCCGAAGCGCATGTCGAGCACGCCGCTGGCGCCCAGGTCGTCGATGGTGTGGCCCGGCCGCACTTCGCACGACTTCACCACCACCAGCCGCTCCGCATTCAGGCGCCGCGCCAGCCACAGCGCCAGGCTGTCGCTCGTCACGTCCCAGCTCGTGAGCTGATCGGGTGCATCGCGCAGCAGCGACAGGGGCAGCCACAACGCGGGCCGCCCCGCATGCAAGGTGCTGCGGATCTCGGCCTCGTGCGTGACGAGCACGAGGCGGCGCTCCAGCGCGTGCATCATGTGCGCCGTCTGCGCCATGGCCAGCACGGCCATGTTGTGCGCCGAGACGTCGTCGAAGCCCCAATGCGCCTGGGCCTCGCGCACGGCATCGGCGAAGGCCGCGCCGCCCGGCACGATGGTGACGCGCCCGCCGCCGAACTCCGCCAGCATGCCGAGCCACAACGGCAGGCGCGGATCGCGCGCCAGGCTCCCGCCGATCTTGACCACCCACATGCGCTCAGCCCCCCGCGGCGGCCTGCAAGGCCACCGAGACGGCCGGGGCGCAGACATCGGCCCAGCCGGCCGGGCCACCGCGCGATGCCGGCAGCACGCAGTGCGAAAAGCGCACACACGGCCGGCCCAGGTGCTGCGCCACCGCCGCGGCGAGAAAGGCGCCGCAGCCGGCGGCGATCACGGGCGCCTGCGGGCTCAGCGCCGCAGCCTCGGCCACGCGCCGGGCCTGCCCGGCGATCTCCTGCAGCTGGGCCTCGCGCCAGGCTTGCGCCAGCGCCAGCCATGCCGCGGGCGAGGCGTCGCGCGCATCGCGGCCCACCATGCGCGCGAGCCGCTGCCGGGTGGAGGCTGGGTCCTTCGGCTGGCCGTCGGCGGTGTCCTGCTGGTCATGCGCGGGGTCCAGCTCGCCGGTGAGGCGGTACACGTCGGCGGTGGTGGCGAAGAACTCGTTCATCACGTTGACCGGCTGCCCGCCTAAAGGCACGAAAGGCACGCGCGGGCCGAGCGCGCACAGCGGCGTGCGGACGACGCCCTGGTACACCAGCTCGCCGGTGGCCAGCCGCTCGGCGTCGCTGACACCTCGGGGCGCGGCATGGCCGTGGCGCAGGGCGATGAGGTCGGTGGTGGTGCTGCCGATGTCGACGAGCAGCCCATCGCCCACGCGAGCGGCCACGAGCTGCGCGGTGGCCTGCCAGTTCGCCGAGGCGATGGCCTGCCAGCAGCCGCTGCTCTGGTGCGGCGCCGCCCAGCGGCCCGGCCCCGCATACAGCCGCAGCGCAGGGCCGAGCGCCTCGGCCAGATGCGCCGCGAGCCGCGCCACGCCTTGCTCGCGATCTGCGAAGAGGTCGACCATCTCGCCGGTCATCGTGGCCACATGGCGCGCCGTGGGCGCCCAGGCCTGCGGCCAGCGGGCGCGCGCCTGTGCCAGCGCCGCGTCGAGGCGGTCCAGCCCCTGCCACAGCGGGCAGGGCCACTGGGCGATGTCGTGCACGGCGCCGTCGATGACGAGGCAGGCCTTCAGGTGCGCGCCGCCCACGTCCCAGCCGGCGACGCAGTGCGAGGTTTCATGCAGCGGCATGGCGCACCTCCCCCGCGGCGTGCAGCGCGAGGATGTCGGCGGCGAGGTTGCGGCCCAGCTTCGCCGACAGGCCCGCGTAGGCGCAGGTCACGCGCGGATTCACTTCGATGACCACCGGCCCGCGCGTGGCGTGCCAGACGAGATCGATGCCCACGAAGCCGCGCAGGCCGGGCAGGGCGCGCGCCACGTCCGCCGCCAGCTTGCGCAGGGGGGCGGCGCGGGCATCGCCCGGGTCGATGGCGTGGTTGAGCACCCCCAGGTCGGCCACGCAGCCCTCGGCATCCACGGCGATCTGCTGGCGATTGAAGGCGATCGCTTCGGTGCCCTGTGCCCCGGCGAGCAACGACACCGAGAGCGCCTCGCCCTCGACGTAAGGCTCCAGCGTCGCGGCGCGGCCGGTGCGCTCGCGCTCCTGCAGGCCGGCAAGCGCCGCCTCGCGGCTCGGGTAGACGCGCGTGTCCAGTGCCCCCGCGCCATCGTCCGGCTTCACGACCCAGCGGCCGCCGCTCTGCGCCGCGAGCGCCAGCGGTGTCGGCAGGCCCGCCGCGGCCAGCGCCGCCACGGTTGCGCGCTTGCTCGATGCGGTGCGGATCGCCTCGCCCGTGCAGCCGATCCAGCGCGCCTCGCCTACCGCCTGATCCACCGCGTGATGCAGGCGGGCCAGTGCGCCGCCGCTCTCCGGCGCCACCACCCAGGTGTGGTCGTGCGAACGCGCGATCCGGCGCACGAAGTCCTCGGGAGCCTCGTGCGCGTGGGGCGCCACGCAGGCCAGCCGCGGGGCGGCCGGGCAGGGCGGGCCCGCACGGCCGGACACGCCGCACGTGACCGACACGCCGGGCACCCCGAGCAGATCGGCGACCACGGCGTTGCGCATCTCGACACCGGCGTCGAGCAGCGATGCGGTGGCCGCACTGTCGGCCATCGGCGCGCCGCCGCTCACGAACTCGTAGACGAAGATCCGGGTCATGCGCGCTTGCCTCCAGGTGATGCCCGTACTCGATGTGCTGAATGGCCAGGTGGTCCGGGCGGAGCGCGGCGAGCGCCATGCATACCGGCCCATCGTGTCGCCGCTGGCCGCGGGCAGCGACCCCGGCGCGATGGCCCGGGCGCTGCTGGCTCGATGCCCGCCGGCACCCAGCCGCGGCCCGCAGTTGTATGTGGCCGATCTCGATGCCATCCAGGGCGGCGCACCGGGCCTCGCGATGCTACGCGGGCTGCTCGCGCTCGATCCGCAGCTCACCGTCTGGCTGGACGCCGGCTTTCGGGGCCCGCCGGCCGCGCAGGCGCTCAAGGCGGCCCTCGGGCCTGGCGGCGCGCGGCTGCGGCCGGTGTATGGCAGCGAGTCGCTCGCCGATGCGCAGGCGCTCGCCGGCCTCGCCGCCGACCCGCAGGCCGTCCTTTCGCTCGACTGTCGCGGGCCGCAGCCCCTCGATCCGGCCGGCGCGTGGTCACGCCCCGCCGCCTGGCCCGCCACGCTCATCGTCATGACCCTGGACCGCGTGGGCAGCGGGCAGGGGCCCGATCTCGACACCTTCGCGCGCCTGCGCGCCCTGGCGCCCGGCCGCACCTGGTTTGGCGCGGGGGGCGTGCGCGACGCGGGCGATTTGCGGGCGGCCGCTGAGGCGGGGGCGGCCGGCTGGCTGGTGGCGAGCGCGCTGCATGACGCGCGCATCGGCTCGTGATGCGCGCACACCTGCCGGTCCCGGACACGCAGCAATGCCATGGCCGGCCCCATCACGAACCGTGCCACGCCGGGTACGGCCATCGGGGCCACCCCGGCGCGCGTCACGGCGCGTGTGCCGAGGGTCGCCGGCCTGCCGTGCGTGCGCATAGCGGTGATGCGACAGACTGTTTCAGGGGCGCGGCAGTGTGTGCCTCCCTGTGCGTGGCCTAGTGCTCTGCGCGGGACAAAGCGTCAGCGACCTGTCCGAAGCGAGCCGATGGTTCGAAGACCGCAGCACGGGTCGCCTAGCACTAGTGATGCAAAGCGGCACGCCCAGCGTGCGCCCTGACCTTGGCACATGGCTTGCGGACTGCCGCGCTTGATGGACGCCCCGACGACCCCGACGAACGCCCCTGTCGCCCCGGCCCCGCCGGTGTGGACCTGCCCGTTCTGCTCGCTGCTGTGCGACACCTTCGGGCTGGACGATCTGGATCGGCCTCGCCTGCGCGGCTCCGATTGCCCGCGCGCCCGGGCCGGCCTGGCCCACCATGCCAGGCCGGCGGTGGCGCCCGCACCCTGGGTCGACGGCGCGCCGGCATCCTGGGACGATGCGCTGGCGGCGGCTGCCGGCCGGCTCGCCCAGTGGCATCAGCCGCTCTTCGGCGGGCTCGGCACCGATGTGGCGGGTGCCCGCGCGCTGTGCCGGCTGGCCCTGCGCACCGGGGCCATCGTTGACCATGCCGACGGCGCCACGCTGCTGCACGGCATGCGCGCCGTGCAGGACCGCGGGCAGTACACCGCCACGCTGTCGGAAGTTCATGCGCGGGCCGAACTGATGGTGTGCGTGGGCACGCCGGCCATCGCCCGCTTCCCCGAGTTCTTCCGGCGCATCGGGCTGGGCGGCGCCGGAGCGTGCCGCCGCGTGGTGTTCCTCGGCGCGGCGCCGCCCGAGGGGCTGCCGGCGGGCGTGCAGGCCGATGCGCTGCTGGGCAGCGGCGATCTCCATGCCGACGTGCAGCGGCTGGGGGCCCTGGTGGCCGGGCCGCGAGGCCGCGTGGCCGACCCGGCGCTCGCCGCGCTGGCCGATGACCTGCTGGCCGCGGCCTACTCGGTGCTGGTGTGGGAAGCCGGCGCGCTGCCTGGCCAAGGCGCGCTCATCGTCGAAGGGCTCAACCGCATCGTCGACGTGCTCAACCGCAAGACGCGCTCGGCCACCTGCCCGCTGGGCGGCAGCGATGGCGGCTACACCGCCCAGCAGGTCATCACGTGGTTGACGGGGCTGCCGCTGCGCACCCGCGCGGGCCCCGCCGGTCTGGAGCACGAGCCCGTGCGGTTCGCCACCGCCCGGTTGGTGGCCGACCGGGCAGTCGATGGCGTGCTGTGGGTGTCGAGCTTCGATCCCACGCGGCTGCCGCCCGCGGGGGAGCTGCCCCGCATCGTGATGGGGCCGCCCGTGATGGCCGAGCACCTGCGCGCCGCGGGGCGGCTCGACCAGGGCGTGTTCCTGCCGGTGGCCACGCCGGGGATCGACGCGACCGGGCACCTCTTTCGCACCGACATCATCGTGGTCGTGCCGCTGCAGCGCGTGCGAGACGATGGCCTGCCCGGCGTGGCGGAGCTGGTCACCCGGCTCGGCGAACGTTTCGGCGAACGTTTCGGCGAACCATGGGGCGCGGGCATGGGAGCCCCCGCATCATGAGCACCCTGCGACTTCGAGGCGGCCGTGTCTACGACCCGGCCCACGGCATCGACGGCCAGGTGCGCGACATCGGTGTGCGCGATGGCCGCATCGTGGCGCTCGACCCGCGCGAGCCGGCAGACCAGGACATCGACTGCGCCGGCTGCATCGTCATGGCCGGTGCGATCGACCTGCACAGCCACATCGGCGGCGGCAAGGTGAACCTCGCGCGCCTGCTGCTGCCCGAGGACCACCGCCGGGGCATCGAGCCGCTGCCGCTGCCCGACAACCCGCTCGAGCTGGCCTCGTGCGGTCACTGCGCGCCGGGCACGCTCGCCACCGGCTACCGCTACGCCGAGATGGGCTACACCTCGGTCTTCGAGCCCGCCATGGTGGCCAGCAACGCGCGCCAGGCCCACATGGAAATGGGCGACGTTCCCATCGTGGACCACGGCGCCTACGTGATGCTGGGCAACGACGAGCTGTTCCTGCGGCTGCTGCACGAGCAGGCCGATCCGCAGCGGCTGCGCGACTACGTTGCCTGGGTCGTGCATGCGACCAAGGCGATGGGCGTGAAGGTGGTCAACCCGGGCGGCATCTCGGCCTTCAAGTTCAACCAGCGCCGGCTCGATGTGGACGAGCTGCACACTCACTGGAAGGTCACGCCGCGCCAGGTGCTCTCGTCGCTGTCGCGGGCGGTCTACGAGCTGGGCCTGGCCCACCCGCTGCACATCCATGCCAGCAACCTCGGCGTGGCCGGCAACGTGGACTCCACCCTGGCCACCATCGACGCCCTCGAAGGCCTGCCGGGGCACCTGACGCACCTCCAGTTCCACGCCTACGGCACCGAGGGGCCGAAGCACTTTTCGTCGGCCGCGCTCATGCTGGCCGAGGCGGTGAACGCGCACCCGAACGTCTCCATCGACGTCGGCCAGATCCTGTTCGGCCAGACGGTCACGGCCTCGGGCGACACGATGCGCCAGCATGCCAACGCCGCGCACGCCAGCCCGCGCAAGTGGGCCGGCGCCGACATCGAGTGCGACGGCGGGTGTGGCGTGGTGCCGTTTCGCTACCGGGAGAAGAGCTACGTCAATGCCTTGCAGTGGAGCATCGGGCTGGAGCTGTTCCTGCTGGTGCGCGACCCGTGGCGCGTGGTGCTCACCACCGACCATCCCAATGGCGCACCGTTCACGAGCTACCCGCACCTCATCCGTTTGCTGATGGACAAGACCTTCCGCGACGAGCAGCTGGCGAGGCTGCACCCCGAGGTGGCGTCGCAGTCGGCGCTGCGCGACATCGTGCGCGAACTCTCGCTGTACGAGATCGCCATCATGACCCGCGCGGCCCCCGCGCGGCTGCTCGGGCTGGCCGATCGCGGCCAACTGGGCGCAGGCGCCGCGGCCGACATCGCGGTGTACCGCGAAGAGCGCGATGCCGAGACGATGTTCAGCCGGCCGGCGTGGGTGCTGAAGGACGGCGAGCCCGTGGTGCGCGACGGCCGCGTGATCGCCACGCCGGTGGGTGCGGTGCACTTCAGCGAGCCGGTGTTCGACCGCAGCGTGGAAGACCTCGTCGATCGCTACACCGACCGCCCGCTCGGCCTGCACCGGCGCCATGCCGTGATGGGGCACGACGAGCTTTGCGCCTGCTGCCACGGCGGCACGCTGCTGCCGGCGGCCTGCCTGCCCCGGAGCGCCTGAGGGAGCGCCTGATGCAGCGCCGAGGCATCACCATCGACGACACCTTTGCCGAGGCCTTCCCGATGAAGGCCACGCGCTTGCTCATCACCGCGCACAACGAAACCTGGGCGAGGCACGCCGCGATGTCGGCCACGGGCTTCGCCACCTCGGTCATCGCCTGCGGCTGCGAGGCAGGCATCGAGCGCCCGCTCGATGCATCGGAAACGCCCGACGGCCGGCCGGGCGTGTCCATCCTGCTCTTTTCGGTGTCGGGCAAGGAGCTGGCCAAGCAGATCGAGCGCCGCGTGGGCCAATGCGTGCTGACCTGCCCGACCACGGCGGTGTATGCGGGTCTTGCGGAAGGCGAGCGCGTGAACCTGGGGCGCAACCTGCGCTTCTTCGGTGACGGCTGGCAAGGCTCCAAGCTGATCGACGGCGTGCGCTACTGGCGCATTCCCGTGATGGATGGCGAGTTCGTCGCGCAGGAGAGCACCTTCGTCATCAAGGGCGTGGGCGGCGGCAACCTGCTGCTGCTTGCGCGCGATACCGATGCAGCCCTCGCCGGCGCGGAAGCCGCGGTCGCTGCGATGCGGAGGGTGCCCCGCGTCATCCTGCCGTTCCCAGGCGGGGTGGTGCGCTCGGGCTCGAAGGTGGGCAGCAAGTACCCCGGCCTTTCCGCCTCGACCAACGAGGCCTACTGCCCTTCGCTCATGCACCTGGCGCCGCGCACCGAGCTGGGCGAGGGCACGCGCTGCGTGATGGAGATCGTGATCGACGGCCTGGCCGATACCGATGTGGCCGCCGCCATGCGAGCCGGGCTCGCGGCGCTGGTGGAGCGCGGCGCCGAGGCCGGCGTGCACCGCGTCTCGGCAGGCAACTATGGCGGCAAGCTGGGGCCCTTCCACTTTCGCCTGCATGAGCTGGCGCCTGCGGGGGGCGACGCATGAACCATCGGCTCGTGCTGCGCGAGCCACCGCGGCTGCGCGTCGATGCGCGGCAGCTGGCGCCGGCCGTGCTGGGCATGCTCTCGCCCGAAGAGGTGCTGCGCCTGCGCTTGCCGCACGGCCGCGAGCACCTGCAGGTGGCTGAACTGTTCGACGTGCGGCCCGGCACCGAAGGCGACACGCCCAGCGTCGTCACCGAAGGCGATCTTTCACGCTTCGATGCCGTGGGCGCGGGCCTCGCGGGCGGCACGCTCGAAGTGCAAGGCCCGGTCGGCGATTCCGCGGGCCTGGGCATGACGGGCGGGCGCCTCGTGATCCACGGCAATGCCGGCGATCTCACCGGCTGCGCCATGCGCGGGGGCTGGCTGGAGGTGACGGGCGACACCGGCGACCTCGCCGCCAGCGGCCTGCCCGGCAGCCTGGAGGGCATGGCGGGCGGCACGCTCGTTGTGCGTGGCCGCGCGGGCGAGCGCACGGCCGACCGCCTGCGCCGCGGCACCGTGGTGGTGTGCGGCGATGCCGGCGATTTCGCCGGCTCGCGCATGGTGGCGGGCACACTCGCGGTCGGCGGCCGATCGGCGGGGCATCCCGGCTGGGGCATTCGGCGCGGCAGCCTCCTGCTCGCCGGACCGAAGCCCGAGGTGCCGGCCACGTTCGTGCCCATGCCCGCACAGGCCGATGTCTTTTGGCAGCTCTTCGCCCGCGATCTCGCCCGGTTCGGCGGTCCGTTCGCCGAGCTGCCGCGGCGTCGCGTGGAACGCTGGGCTGGCGACCTGGCGGTGCAGGGCAAGGGCGAGCTTCTGATTCCCGGCGACTGACCGATTGAACTCACCCATGGATGTGTTCGCGCTGCTCGATGACGACCATGCAACGCCCGGGCGGGCCACGAGCCGGCTGTACACCGGCTTCGTGCGTGAGCACCGATGCGTGGATCCGGCCACGCTGGATGCCGTGTGCTACGCCGTGCAGGCCGACCTTTCCACGGGACTGCACGGGGTGCTGCTGGCCGATGACGAGTGGGGCGCGCGGCTCGTGGGGGCGGGGCAGGGCGCGCTGCGCGCCGACGAGCCCAGCGGCCTGCGCGTGCTCGTGTTCGATCGTCTCGACCGGCTCCATGCCGAAGGCTGCGAAGCCTGGCTGGCCGGTCTGGAGGGTGATGCCTCACCGGCCCCGGCCGGCGTGATGAACCTGAGCGCCGCGTTCACGCGCGACGAATTCGAAGCCGCCGTCGAGCGCATCCACCGGGCCATCCGCGACGGCGAGACCGACCACGTCAACTACACCTACCGCCTGCATGGCCAGGCCTGGGGCAACCCCGTGGCCCTGTACCGACGGCTGCGCGGGCCCCAGCGCGGGCGTCAGCGGGTGGCCTTCGGTGCGCTCATGCGGCTGCCGCTGGCACCGGGCGACGAGGTGGAGTGGGTGCTCTCGCACTCGCCGGAACTCTTCGTGCGGCACGAGCACGGGCGCCTGGAGATGAAGGGCACGGCCGCGTGCGATGGCGGGCCCGAAGCCGGCAGCGAGACGGCGCGGCTGCCCCTGAGCGTGGCCACCCGCACGCTCACGCTCGGGCCTGCCGCCCGCGACGAACGCGGCCGCGACACCGGCCTGCGCCCGCTCACGCTGGGCGTGGGCGGCGGCATCGGGCACGACACCGTGGCTTCCGACGCGTTCGAGGAAATGCTCTGGAAAGCGCGCTTCCTCACCACGCTGGATCCCGGCGTGGAGCTGTTCGAGACCATGCGCGCCACCCGCGCGAAAGGCGTGGCCCATCGCGCCAGGCACCGCGAGCGTTTGGCCACCAGCGCGCGCGTGCTCGGGTTCCCTTTCGATGAGGAGGCGTTCGACGCGCTGCTCGACCGGTCGCTGGCCCACCTGCCGCCTGCCCGCCCGGCCGATCAGCCCTGGCGCGTGCGCGTCGCGCTGCGCCATGACGGCGAGTTCGTCTTGACCCAGACCACGCTGGTGGCGTTGCCACCGGGGCCCGTGCGCCTGCTGCTTGCCCGCTCGCCGCTGCCTGCGGCCCGGCCCTTGGCGCGGCACAAGACCTCCTGGCGGGCCGAGTACGACCAGGGCGTGCGCCAGGCCGAGGCCGCGGGCGCCTTCGACACGCTGTTCTACGGCGAGGAGGGCGAGTTGCTCGAAGGCGGGCGCAGCAACGTGTTCCTGCGCCTCGATGGACGCTGGCGGACCCCGCCGCTCGCTGACGGCGTGCTGCCGGGGGTCATGCGTTCGGTGCTGCTCGACGATCCGGCGTGGGGCGCCAGCGAAGGCAGGCTCACGCTGGCCGACCTGGGTCGCGCCGAAGCCGTGGTGGTGTGCAACGCCTTGCGTGGAGCGATGCCAGCCACGGTCGTGGAGGCGGTGCAGCCGGTGCAGGTTTGATCGGCGCACGGACATCGCGCTGTTCGACCGAGATCACACGCTGATTCCCTTCGACAGCGCGGCCGCCTACACGCGGCACCTCGTCGACGAGGGCGTGCTGGGGCAGGGGGCCAGGCATCGAAGAAGTGCGAAACACTGACTAGACTTGCGCCCTTCCGCCTTCGGCATGGATCGGTTGCCTCAGTTCGTGGGCAATGTCCACTCCGTAAGTCATGCACAGGCTCCGAATCGAATGCCATGAAAAGACACCACGTCATCCTGGGAACCAAGACCACGGCAGGCGGCGAAGTGATCTCGGCCAGCAGCACGCGCAGCCTGAACGGCGTGAGTTTCGCGCTGGAGGGCGACAAGATTTATTGCCCGGCGTGCCGGTCGCAAGGCGTCATCCGCTGCCACGGCCCCCGACTGCCTGAGACCTGGAACGGCATCAACTTTGCGCTGGAACACGACCTGTGCATCTGCGGGTGCAAGACACCGCCCACCTTGCTGGCTGCCCAGTTCTTCAGTTTCCAGACCGCGAGCGGTGACTGGGAGCCGGTGACGGTCGTTTCCCGCATGGACGGCGGCTCCGCGTCGGCTGCGGCCACCGGGCTGGGAGCTGCCGCGCAGAGCCTGCCGCCGCACACGCTGGAAATCCGCATCGTCGATGCCGACGGGAAGTCGCCCTCGGCCGAACCCTTGACCCTCTTCGACGAGAGCGGCGCCGAACATAAGGTCACGGCCATCACGGGGGCCGCACGGATCGACGGCTTCAAACCCGGCGCCGTGCACTTCATTCAACCCCGACGCACGGAATCCGCATGAACGGCCCCACGGGCACCCTCGACGAAAAAAGCCAGCCCGCGCCCCGCGTGCTGCCGCCAGACACCCAGCAGGAATGCATCGACCTGCCCGGCGAAGAAGTGCGCTGTGTCGTGCGCAAGCCGAAGCTGGAGATCATGCTGCGCAAGCACCGCGATGTGGTCTTCGACGTCCGTCTCTTCAAGGGCATGCAGTACACGGTGGAAGCGTACGAGGGCGATTTCTACAACGCCCGCGACAAGAAGATCGTGCTGCGCGCACGGCGGCAGAAGGTGATCTTCACCGACGGCGAGCGGCTGCACCTGTGGGTGGGGCGCGGGTTCAGGGGCAGCCTGATCCTCAAGGCCAACGGCAAGGTGCTGGGCCGCTACCGGCCGGCGGACCTGGACCGCCAGCACTACGACAGCGACCCGAGAACCAAGCCCGCGCCCCTGCTCGTCGTGCTGGCCAACGAGCCTGCGCCACGGCAGCCCGGCCGGGCGAACCCCTGGGACGAACCCGAAGCGCCCGCGCTGCAATACAGCCAGCCCCGACCTGCCGAGCAGGCGATGCACATCGTCGAGGTCAGGCCGAACGTCGGCGTCATGCCCGACGAGGTGGCGGACTTCTTCAGGAAGGGCGGCGAAGACACGGCCATCGACGCGGACAAGCTCATCACGCGCAACTGGTTGTGGGCGCAGATCGCGGGCGCTGCGGCCTACGTGGGCGACAACCTGCCGTGGATTCGCGACCTGTGGGCGCAGAAGTTCTACCTGACCAAGGTCAAGGGCCGGGCCTACATCATCTTCAAGGGCTCGCCGGGGCTGCGCAAGTTCCTGACGGGCACGCGCTACCTGAGCGACACGACCAAGGTGGTGGCGATCAGCGCGGGCGCGGGCACGATCAAGGGCGTGCACAAGGCGGGGTGGGAAGCGGTCAAGGGCAGCATGAAGGGCGCGGCCAAGTTCGCGCTGATCCTCACGATGACGCTGGACTTCGCCGAGTGGCTGGCCGACTACGAGCAGCGCGATCCCGTCACGGGCAAACCCAAGCGGGATTTCTACGACTTGGGGGCGAAGATCTTCACCGATGTGGCTTGGGCGGTTATCGGGGCGGCGGTTGGCACGACTGTGATGGCGAGCCTCGTTGCCGTAGGGTTAGTTAGTGTTGGACTGCTGGTCGTGGTTGGCGCGATTGGTGTCGCTGTAGTTGTTGGCTACGGTCTCGCATGGATGGATGCGAATTGGGGTATCACGTCAAGTGTTGCGGCAGCGGCACGTGGCGCGGCAGAGCATCTCGATAGGAAGCTCCCCCGCGACTACACGGACTACGAGCAGTCCATTTACAACATGACCCTGGGCGGTGCCCCATGAGTCGCGCCGCTCCACCGCGCCAGACGCTGAAATATCTACTAGAAGTGTGTTCGTGGGGCTGGCCAGTAGGGGTTGGTTTGCTCGCAGGGTTGATTTGGCATGTCGTCACCGGACTCGGTGGTAGTGCCCCGATTCGGCGAGTGGCTGCGTTCTTCTTCCTCGTCGGACTTGCCGCCGGTCCGGTTTGGTACATCTGTAGCAAGATTGCCAAGACACCACGTCGCGTTATCCGCTACGTTGTATTCCGTGCGGTGTTGGTCCTCCCCCTAGCCGGAGTTGCATTCGGTTTTGTCGGCGCCGGATACTTCATCCTGATTCCTCAGCCACCTGTCATCCGCGCGGTTCAATGCCTCGCTGTTGCCTTCGGAGCGGCTCTTTGGATCGGCATTGATCTCTACGATCTGCGCAAACGCATCATTGCCAAGCGCTACATGGAGCGCGAGTTCATCGAATTCGACGATCACGTCGAGATGCGCTGGGAGCGCAAGACCGACATTGAGGCGCCGCCGATCAGCAACGCCACGCTGCTGGGGCGCGTGTGGCACCGGCACGGCCTGAAGCTCTTGCTCGCCATCGCGCCGCTCTCCGGAGCGGGTTATGCAATGTCGCGTCTGTTGGAGCACGCAGGCGGCGATGAGGCGGTGCTCCTCTTCCTTGCTGTGCTCGGTGTGCCGGTGTGCATTGCGCTACTGTCCAAGCTGGTCTGCGGGGCCTACCTAAACGTCTACAAGGTTCTACAAGTCGAGCGCAGGACCGGCAAGCCCGTACTCTTCGATCACATTCCTGCCGAGTGATAAGCAAAGAGGACACGGCCATCGACGCGAACAAGCTCATTACGCGCAACTGGCTGTGGGCGCAGATATCGGGCGCTGGGGCCTACGTGGGCGACAACCTGCCGTGGGTGCGAGAGCTGTGGGCGCAGAAGTTCTACCTGAGCAAGGTCAAGGGCCGGGCCTACATTGTCTTCAAGGGCTCGCCGGGCCTGCGCAAGTTCCTGACAGGTACACGCTACCGCTGAGCGAAAGGCGCGAATCCGCTGGCGCCCATAAGCGCCACTCAGCCCGAAACACTGTGCTGGCGCAGTGTCGGCGGTATGTGGCAGGCACGGTGGACATCACGCAGATGCATCGCGGCGTGGTTACGTGCGCATAGCGCCCAGTCGCGCGGGCCCGCAGTGTTTGGCTCCGAAAGCCAGCGCAAAGTCGGGACTCGAAAGCCTTCCTTGAAGGCGCTGGGCACGTGTGGGCCGGCGCACGATGGGAAATCAAGCGCGTAATCAAGGTGCGATGGGCATGACACATCGGCTTGCGTGGGGCGTGCTGCCTCTGGTCCTTGCGTTGTTGATGGGCTCGCATGCGGGCGGCGAATCGGCGCCGAACAGGACGAAGGGCTCGTACTCGGTATTGGTCAAGCCCGGCGAGCTGCAGCCGCCGCGCGTGGCGGCGCCGTGCGCACCCGGCCGCTGCCCCTACGCCGGCCAGCACGTGACGGTGCTCGTGGTCGACGACATTCCCATCGGTGGGCCGGTGGTGGAGCTGAAGGCCGAGTACGAGGCGGCGACCGGCGCCACGCTGGAAATCGTGCGGCGCCCGGTGGAGGAGCTGTTTTCCAACCTGATGTCCGATCTGGTGAACGGCACGCATCGGTACGACGCATGCATCGCCGGTGCCTGGTGGCTGGGCGACCTGATCGAGGGCAACTACCTGCTGGACTACGACCGCTACTACGACGATCCGCGCTTCCCTGCCTGGGACATCGAGCAGGTCCTGCCGGCGCCCCGCAGCCTGCTTACTTTCGGGGGGCACAAGTACATGGTGGCCAACGACCACGACGGGCAGGTGCTCTACACCCGCCGTGATCTCCTGGCCGACCCACGACACCGCGCAGCGTTCCAGCGGGCCTACGGCTACCCGCTGGACGTGCCTGCCACATGGGAACAGGTGCGCGATGTGGCGGAGTATTTCAACGGCAAGGATCTCAACGGTGACGGCGAGCCGGACCACGGCGTCGTGCTGCCGCTCATGGTCGGGGCGCAGGGCATGTTCCATTACATGTCGCTTTCCGCGCCATTCGTCATCGGCCCGGCCAATCCGAACCTGTACTGGTTCGATCCGGACACGATGAAGCCGCTCATCGACAGCCCGGGCCATGTGCGGGCCATGACCGTGCTCGTCGACCTGGTCAAGTTCGGTCCGAGGGAGATGCTTCGCTGGGACCTGGGCCGGGGATGGGACCACTTCCTGGCCGGCCGAGCCGCCATTGCGCTGACCTGGGGCGACCTGGGTGCCCTGGCTCAGCAGCACGGCAGCCGCGTGCGTGGCAAGGTGGTCGCCGCGCCGCTGCCGGGCACGCGGGCCTACTACGACGTGGTGCATCGCCAGTGGATGTCCACGAGCGAGCCCCACCGCGTGGGCAACACGACCGGCGGCTCCTGGGCGGGCGTGATTTCGCGCGCTTCGAAGTCGCCCGCCGCCACGTACTACTTCCTTGCGCTGATGGCTTCGCAGCCCAAGTCCGAGGTTTATGCAGCGCGCGCATCGGATGGCATCGACCCCGGCCGGCGTTTCCATTTCCTGCCCCCGCAGGGCACGGCCAGGATCGAGAACTACGTGCGTGCCGGCTGGGACCCCGCGGACGTGCGCGACTTCCTGCGGGCTTACCACGACACCTACACCAATCCGCTGCAGTTTCCCTATCTGCGCATCCCCGGTGCCTACAACTACTGGCAGGTGCTCGACATCCACCTCGCTCAGGCCGCGGCCGGCCACCTGAGCCCGGAGGCGGCGCTGAAGGCCACCGCGATCGACTTCGAGGAGATCACCATACGGCTCGGGCGAGACCGGCAGCGGCGCGCGTATCGGGCCTCGCTGGGTCTGTTGCGATGAAGTGGTTGCCGGGGTTCAGAACACGGGGCATTGGTGCCAGGCTGACGCTCGGGTTTGGCACCCTGGCATTCGTGACCTTGCTGGTCGTCGTGCTGGTGCTGATCGGCGGGTACCGGGTGGTGGGCGATATCGACCTCACCGAAGACGTGCGCGAGCCGGCCGCCGTGGCATCGGCGCAGGCGCAGGCCAGCCTGTTGCGCATGCAGCTGCATCTGCGCGGCTACCTGGTGCTCGGCGATCCGCAGGACATCGCGCACTACCACGCGGCACGCACGGTGTTCGAAGGCAGCCTGGCCACGCTGCAGAAAATGTCGGGCCGCTGGCCGCAAGCCGATGCCGCGCGTTCCGTGCAGGAGCTGGTCGACAGCTACCGGCGGTGGGCCGAGCTTCCGCAACGCCTGTTCGAGCTGCACGACAACCCCTTGAAGAATCGGCCGGCCGTGCGCCTGACGCGTGTCGATGTGCAATCGAGGCAGGTGCTGATCCTCGACGCGCTCAGCCGCATCATCGGGATGCAGCGGGCGCGCGTGGACACCGCCGCCAACCGCAAGCTGTTGTCCGACCTGCTGCACTTCCAGAGTTCGTTCGACGCCATGGCGACGAACCTCATGGCCTTCGGCGCTTCGGGCGAGTTGAACTTCCAGCTGTCTTACGGACCGCATCTCGCGGTCAACGCCACGGCATGGCACTCGCTGCTGAACCAGCGGTCGCAGCTCACCGCAGAGCAGCAGCAACTGCTTGGCACCATCGGGACCGCCCGCAGCGAGATCGGGGAGCTGGCGCTGCAGATCATCGCCATCGTCAACGGCGACCGCGCCTACGAAGACCGCTACCTGTATCGCACGCAGGCGGCTCCGCAGGCCGAGGCCATGATCGAGCGGTTGTCCAGACTGGCTGCGTTTCAGCAGGACCAGCTGGGCAGCAGCCTCGCAAGCGCGCGGGACGCCCTGGCCGGCGTCCGGTGGGCCGCAGTGCTGGGCGGCCTGCTGGCCGTGGTCATCGCGGTGATGCTGGCCTACGTGTTCCGGCGCAGCATCGTGGCCCCGCTGCACCGCCTGACCGGCGTGGCCGAGCGCGTGGCCGCCGGAGACCTGGCGGCGCGTGCGGAGATCGAATCGAAGGACGAGATCGGCGTGCTGGCCACCAGCTTCAACACCATGACACAGCGGCTCGCCGATGCCATTGGGCATCTGCAGACCGTGTACGCCGAGGCCCAGCGCGCCAAGAGTGCGGCCGAAGTGGCCAACCGGGCGAAGAGCAGCTTCCTGGCCAACATGAGCCACGAGCTGCGCACGCCGCTGAACGCGGTGCTCGGCTATGCGCAGATGCTGCTGCGCGAGCCCGGCCTGGGCGAGCGCCAGCAGGCCGGCCTCGAGACCATTCGACGTGGCGGCGAACATCTGCTCTCGCTGATCGGCGAGGTGCTGGACTTCGCTCGCATCGAGGCCGGCAAGGTGGAGCTGTATCTCGTGCCTGTGGACTTGCGGCAGCTCTTGCGCCAGGTCAAGGAGGTCATCGGCGTCAGCGCCGGGCAGAAGGGACTGGTTTACCTGTATGAAGCTGATCCGGATCTGCCTGCCTGGGTGCGGGCCGATGCCCGGCGCCTGCAGCAGGTCTTGCTGAACCTGCTGGGCAACGCCGTGAAGTTCACCGAGCAAGGACAGGTCACCTTGCGTGTGCAGCGTCTGGCGAACGCTGACGAGCACCACGCGCGGTTGCGCTTCGCGGTGGTCGATACCGGCATCGGCATCGCGTCGGAGCAGCTGCCCGTGTTGTTCCAGCCGTTCGAGCAGGCCGGTGAGGCACGGCCGAGGGTGGGCGGTGCGGGTTTGGGCTTGGCCATCAGCCAGCAGCTCGTCGGCATGATGGGCGGGCGCATTGCGGTGGACAGCGCGCCGGGGCGCGGCAGCCAGTTCTGTTTCGACCTCGACCTGCCCGTGGTCGTGGCCGAGGCCCCGGCAGACAAGGTTGCTGCATCGCACCGGATGATCACCGGCTACCGGGGCCCGCGTCGCATGCTGCTCATCGTCGACGACGTGCCGGTCAATCGGGACACGCTGGTGGACTTCCTGTCTCCCCTGGGGTTCGAGTTGCATCAGGCCGACAACGGCGAAGCTGCACTCGCGCAGGCCCGGGCATTGCGCCCCGACCTGATCGTGATGGACATCGTGATGCCGGTCATGGATGGCCTCGAAGCCACGCGGCGCCTGCGCGCGGATCAAGCCCTGCGTGATGTGCCCGTCATCGCCCTGTCGGCGAGTGCGACAGCCGTGAACGAGGAGGACGCCCTGTCCCGCGGCGCCAACGTCTTCCTGTCCAAGCCCGTCGACCTGGACCTGCTGCTCGCGGAGATCGGCAGCCTGCTGCACCTCGAATGGACCGGCGAGGCGCGCGAGCCCGCGCCGGGCGACGAGACGAAGGCGGAGGTGGTGCCGCCTGCCATGGAACTCGATGTGCTGTATCAGATGGCCAAGGCCGGCAACATGCGCAGCCTCATGGCACGCGCCGATTACCTGGTCGAGCTCGATGAGGCCTACCGTCCCTTCGCGCAGAAGCTGCGCCAGCTGGCGGCGGGGTTCCAGTCCCGGGTCATCCTGAACTGGATGGGCGATCTCCGCCGCGCCGGCAGCGGCCATCAGGGGGCGAAGGGAGCCATGAGCGCTTCTGGAGAGAAGGAGTGACGAGAAGGAGTGACGGTCGCGGCGGGACGACACGCTGGTGTCCACACACGGGCGTCCACACGGATGTCGCATCGTGAATGGCACATGTCTTGCCAAGACAGTGACCTCCACCGCCGCACTCGACAGCATGCTGCGCACCGATCGCCTCACCAAGCGCTATGGCTCCTACGCCGCGCTGCGTTCCTTGTCGCTCGACTTGCCCGCCGGGCAGTTCGTCGCGCTGCTCGGGCCCAATGGCGCCGGCAAGTCCACGCTGTTCCAGGTGCTCACCGGGCTCTTCGCGGCCGACGAAGGCGAGGTGGCGGTGGCGGGCCATTCGCTGCGTCATGCGCCCACGGCGGCGCTGCGGCACATCGGCGTGGTGTTCCAGCAGATCTCGCTGGACCTCGACCTCAGCATCCTGCGCAACCTGCTTTTCCAGGCCGACCTCCACGGGTTGCCCCGGCGCACCGCGCGAGAGCGCATCGAGCAGGGCTGCGTGCGGCTCGGCCTGGGCGCTGATCTGGGCCGCAAGGTGCGCGAGCTGTCCGGCGGGAACCGGCGCAAGGTCGAACTCGTGCGCGCCGATCTGCATCGCCCCGCCGTGCTGCTCATGGACGAGGCTACCGTCGGGCTGGACCCGAAGTCGCGCCAGGACCTGCTTGGCGCCTTGCATGCCGGCGTGCGAGAGCGCGGTGTGTGCGTGCTGTGGGCCACGCACTGGGTCGAGGAAGCGCTGACAGCCGACCGCGTGCTCGTGCTGCACCAGGGCACGCTGCTGGCCGACGGCACGCCGGCGGAGGTGACGCGTGCGCTGGGCGGCGACACGCTGGAAGCCGGTTTCATCGCGCGCACCACCTGACGAACTCTGGGCGTGCGTCGAACTCACAACCACCACCCCAGGAGGTCATGCCCATGAGGTTGTCCTGCCATATCCCGTTCCGAGTTGCTGCCGGGCTGGCCCTCGCCCTGGTCACCCTCGCGGCGGCCGCCCAAGGCACGGCCTATGTGTCCAGCGAGAAGGACAGCGCACTCACGCTCATCGACCTGCGCACCCTCACCGTCAAGGGAACCCTGCCGACCTGCAAGCGCGCGCGCCACGTGCAGCTCACCGCCGACGGCAAGCTCATGGTCGCCTGCACCGATTCCAACCAGGCCGACCTCATCGACCCGGCCACCGGCAAGTCGCTGCGCCGCATTCCCTTGGGCGACGAGCCCGAAGCGTTCGACCTTTCGCCCGACGGCAGGATCATCTACGTTTCCAACGAGGACGAGGCCGAGCTGAGCTTCATCGAGGCGGCCACCGGCAAGCCGCTTCGGACGGTGAAGGTGGGCCAGGAGCCCGAGGGCGTGAAGGTCAGCCGCGACGGCAAGACCGTGTACGTGACCTCCGAGGTGGCGAGCCTGGTGCACGTGGTCGACACGGCCAGCGGCAAGGTGCTCAAGAACATCAAGGTCGGCAAGCGGCCGCGCCGCATGGCGCTCACGCCCGACGGCAAGGAGCTGTGGGTCACCAACGAGCTGGATGCGAGCGTGAGCATCGTCTCGACGGCCGATCACTCGGTGATCGACACCCTGGACTTCGAGGTGAAGGGCGCGCGGCGCGAGGACATCACGCCCGTGGGCATCCTCATGACGCCCGATGGCAAGCGCGCCTTCGTGGCACTGGGCCGAGCCAATCACGTGGCCTTCGTCGATGTGCCGGCGCGCAGGGTCACGAACCTGGTGCTGGTGGGCAAGCGCGCGTGGAACGTGGCGCTCGACAAGGTCGAAGCGAGGCTCCTCGTGGTGAACGGCCTGAGCGATGACGTGACCGTGGTCGACGTGGCTGCGGCCAAGGCCATCAAGAGCATTCCCGTGGGCCGCGTGCCCTATGGCGTGGTGATCGTCGAATGACCCGGCACGCCATACGCCTTGCGTCGATGCGCGCCGCCCTGGCGGCAGGCGCCGCCCTCGTCGCCTGCGGCGCGCAGGCCGCCACGCTGAAGGTCGCCGTGCTCATGCCGGCCGGCGATGCGCGGCTGGAACGCACGCGCGTCGAGCGCGCCTACCTCGGCCACCCTGGCGGCCCGGCCACCGATGGCCTGCAACTCGCCATCGAGGACAGCCGCTTCGAGCTGGAGGCGGCGGGCACGGCTGTGGCGCTGGCGAGCGCGCCGGTGGCCTCGCTCGATGCCGCGCGTGCCGCCGCGGTCGACGCCGAGAAGTCCGGCGCTGCCGTGCTGGTCGTCGACCTGCCCGCCGATTGGGCGCTGGCCGTCGTCGATGCCGTGAAGGTCCCCGTGCTCAACGTGGGCGATCGCGCCGACCGGCTGCGGCAGCAGGACTGCCGTGCGCGGCTGTTCCACCTCATCCCCAGCGAACGCATGCGCAGCGATGCCATCGCGCAGTACCTCGTGTCGCGCAAGTGGACCCGGGTACTCGTGCTCGCCGGGCAGGGCCCGCAGGACACGCAGCGCGCCGCCACGGCGCAGGCTTCCATCAAGCGCTACGGATTGCAGGTCGCGGCCACCCGGCCGTTCAAGATCTCGGCCGACCCGCGCGAGCGGGAGATGGCCAACCCCTTGCTCCTCACCTCGGGTGCGCAGTACGACGCGGTGTGGGTCATCGACAGCGATGGCGAGTTCGCCCGCGCGTTGCCCTATCGCACGGCCTTGCCCCGGCCCGTGGTTGGGGATGCGGGGCTGGTGCCGGTGGCCTGGCACGCGCAGTTCGAGCGCTACGGCGCGCCGCAGGTCTCTCGCCGTTTCGCCAAGGCGGCCGGGCGCCCCATGACCGCCCACGACGGGTCGGCCTGGATGGCCGGCAAGGCCCTCGCCGCAGCCGCCGGGGCCGCGCCCCAGGGCCCGGCCCCAACGTGGGCGCAGGCTCTCGCCAAGGTGCAGCTCGACGGCTCGAAAGGCACGACACTGACCTTCCGGCCCTGGGACGGGCAGCTGCGCCAGACGGTGCTGCTGACCGACGGGCAGGGCGTCATCGCCCAGGCGCCTGTCGAAGGCGTGCTGCACCCCACCAACGTGCTCGATACCTTGGGCGCCGATGCGCCGGAGAAGGCATGCAAGTTCCCGCGGTAGACCGCTCCGAGGCCCCCACGGCCGTGGCCGTGCAGCCGCGGCATGGCCTGCCCCATGCGCTGCAGGCGCTGCAGGCCATCGTCGTGCGCGAGCTGTTCAAGTTCTCGCAGCAGACGGGGCGGCTCATCTCCGCGCTGGTGCGCCCGCTGCTGTGGCTGGCCGTGTTCGCGGCGGGCTTTCGCAACGTGTTCGGCGTGGCCATCGTCGAGCCTTACGACACCTACATCCCGTACGACGTGTACATCGCCCCGGGCCTGGTGGGCATGGTGCTGCTGTTCAACGGCATGCAGTCGTCGCTTGCGATGGTCTACGACCGCGAGATGGGTCTCATGCGCCTGCTGCTCACCGCGCCGCTGCCGCGGGCGTGGCTACTCTTTTGCAAGCTGTGCGCGACCGCGCTGCTGTCGGTGCTGCAGGCCCTGGTGTTCGTCGGCGTGGCGGCGCTGCTGGGCACCGAGCTGCCGGTGCTCGGATGGCCCGGCCTGCATGCCCTGGGCGCGCTGGTGTGCGCGGCGCTCATGCTGGGGGCGCTCGGGCTGTTCCTCTCGGTGCACATCAAGCAGCTCGAGAACTTCGCGGGCACGATGAACTTCGTCATCTTTCCCATGTACTTCCTGTCGACGGCGCTCTATCCGCTGTGGAAGTTGCAGGAGTCGGGAGCCGAGTGGGTGTACCAGGTGGCGCGCTTCAATCCGTTCACGCATGCCGTGGAGTGGATGCGCTTCGCGCTGTACGGCAAGGACCCGGGCCTCGCGCCCTGGGTGGTGCTCGGGTGCCTGCTGGTGTTCTTCGGCCTGGCGTGCTGGGGTTACGACCCGCAACGCGGGACCAAGCGCGCAGGCCCGACATGAACCCGCGTGTAGACCCCCGGCGCCGCCGATGGCTCCAACAGGTTGCGGCGCTGGCCTTGGGCGGCACGGTGCTGCATCCCCGGGCCGGGATGGATCACTTCCCCTCGCGGCCTATCGCCTTGTGGGTGCCCTGGTCGGCCGGCGGCGCCACCGACCTGTCCCTGCGGCTGCTTGCCGACCTGGCCTCGCCCGTGCTGCGCGAGAAGATCATCGTGGAGAACCGCGGCGGCGCGGGCGGCCTGCTCGCGATGCCGGTGCTGCAGCAAGCCAAGCCCGACGGCTACACCATCGCGCAGCTGCCGCAGCCCATCTTCCGCGCGTATTTCACCCAGCGCGTGAGCTGGCACCCCATCCACGACGTGACCCACATCATCCAGATTTCCGGGGTGACCTTCGGGCTGCTGGTGCAAGCCGGCAGCCGGTTCGACAGCCTGGATGACCTGTTCGAGTACGCGCGCGACCACCCGGGCGAACTCACCATCGCCACCAACGGCGTGGGCACCTCGCCGCATGTGGTGCTGGAGGACTTGTTCACCGCCCGTGGCCTGCGCTACATCCACGTGCCGTACAAGGGCGTGTCCGAGCAGGTCAACGCCATCATGGCCGGCCACGTGATGGCCGGCGTCAGCTCCACCGGCTTCGGCCCGGCGGTGGACGCGGGCCGGCTGCGCCTGCTCGTGAGCTTTGCCGCCCAGCGCTCCAAGCGCTGGCCGCAGGTGCCTACGCTGCGCGAGCTGGGCTATGACATCGTGGCGCAGTCGCCTTATGGTTTGGGCGGCCCGCGTGGCATGAGGCACGAGGTGGTCGATGTGCTGCACGATGCGTTCAAGAAGGCGATGTTCGATCCGCTGTTCGTGCAGGATCTCGCCAAGTACGATCAGGAGCCCGACTACCTCGGGCCGCAGGCCTACGAGCAGGCGTCACGGGAGCTGTTCGAGAAGGAGCGGGAGGCGGTGGCGCGGATGCATCTGGCGAAGTGAGGGTGTCGTCGCGGGGTGCATGGCCGCGTGAATTCTTCGCGCCATGGCGATTTCCGCGTGCGCCGTTCAGGCTGCCTTCAGACTCGGGTGGCGCAATGTGAACCATGTTGCCGTTGGACCATCGAGCCCCCAGCATCGTGCCCGAGCCCTGCTGGGTGCTGCCCGCCGCCCGGACGCAGGGTGCGGCTTTCCCATTCATGCGGCGAGGGGCAGCGTCACGCCGTGATGCCGGCGTCACCCTGGTTGCTTTCCTCCTGCTGATCGCTTGGGAAGCGGCCGGGTGGGACAGGGCGGTGGCCCACTGGTTCGGGGGCGCATCGGGATTCGCCATGCGCGACGCGTGGCTTGCCAGCGGGCTGCTTCATGAGGGCGGGCGCTGGCTGGCAGGGTTGGCACTGGCGCTTTTCGCACTGGCTTCGTTGCGCTCCGTGCCGGCTGGCCCTTCCAGGCGGGAGCGGTTGTACTGGCTCGGCGTTACCGTGGTGGCGTTGCTGCTCGTGCCCGCCTTCAAGCAGTTCAGCCACACCAGCTGTCCCTGGGACCTGGCCGAGTTCGGCGGGCAGGCGGCCTATGTGCCCCACTGGGTGTTTGCCATACGCGACGGCGGACCGGGCCACTGCTTTCCTTCCGGCCATGCCGTTGCGGCCTTCGCGTTCCTCAGCCTGTATTTCCTGTGGCGCCCGCACCGTCCGGTCCTGGCGCGCAGGCTGCTCGGCGGTGTGGTGGCCCTGGGGCTGCTGTTCGGGTTGGCGCAGCTGGCCAGGGGCGCCCACTTCCCCAGCCATACCTTCTGGTCCGCATGGTTGTGCTGGGTCTTGTGCGTGGCAGCCGCCGCGGTGCAGGCGCGCTGGCGCAGGGGTGGGGGACTGCTGCGCTCCCGTTCGCCCTGAGCTTGTCGAACGGCCTGCGGTGGTGGGCAGAGGGGCTTCGACAAGCTCAGCCCAAACGGGGTGGGGGACTGCTGCGCTCCCGTTCGCCCTGAGCTTGTCGAAGGGCCTGCGGTGGGGGGCA
>CBINKC010000015.1:0-49059 GCA_966251135.1 uncultured Burkholderiaceae bacterium | reverse complement strand
AGTGCTTGTCGTGCAAGGACAACCTCGCTCGGTGGCTTCCGGAACTTCGGACTAGCTGGAGGCATTCTGTGCTGGACGCAACCGACCGCGTTTCGGCCGTCGCCGATGCCGGGTTTGGTCTCGGTACTGGTGCCGCCCGGCGGCAAGCCTCTGTATGAAAGGGCGCTGACCGGGCACGCCGCGCGTGACGAAGGCTTCCGGTTCCCCGCTGGTCTTGGGCGGCAGGCCGTATAGCCGGTATCACACGGCTTGCGTGCTCTCGACGTCCGAAATCTCGCCGACGACCTTGTCGAGGTGGTAAGACACCTTGCGCACCAAGCCCTCGACGTCGGGCGCGCGGTCCAGGCACGCGCGTTCCAAGACGGCGGCGGCGTCCTGCAGCGCGTGCATACCCAGCGTTCCGGCCACAGCCTTGAGGTCGTGCGCGATGCGCATCGCGGCATCGGGATCGCCTGCAGCGCGTGCGGCATGAAAGCGCTGCACGAAGTCGGTCTCGCGCTCGCGGAACATGCCGAGCATGCGCTGGTACAACACGCCGTTGCCGCCCATGTTGGCCACGCCGCAACGGGCATCGATGACATTGCCCACTGACAAGGTTGGCGCAGGTTCTCCCGCGCTCTGCGCCCCCGCTGCGTGGGTCGGCTTCACCCACCGGGCAAGGGTGTCGAACATGGCATCCACGACGATCGGTTTGGCGATGTGGTCGTTCATGCCCGCAGCGAGCACGGCCTCGCGGTCGCCAGCCATCGCGTTGGCGGTCATCGCGATCACCGGCAGCGCCTGCAGCGCCGGCTGCCGGCGCAACGCCCGCGTGGCGGCGAACCCGTCCATGACGGGCATCTGGCAGTCCATCAGCACGGCATCGAAACGCTCGCGGGCCAGCACGTCCAGCGCCTCCTGCCCATTGCTGGCCACCCTGACGACAATGCCGGCACGGTTGAGCAGGTCGACGGCAAGCTCCTGGTTGATCGCGTTGTCCTCGACCAGCAGAACGTGCGCTCCGGCCAGCGCATGGCGGTCGAGCCTGGTTTCGGCGCGTCGCGCGCGCCGCGACGGCGCTGGGGGCGCAAACCCGAGCGCCGCGGCGCAGGCCTCAAGCAGGGTGGAAGGCGTGGCCGGCTTCGCCAGCAGCGCGCCCACCTGCAACTGACGCTCGGCCAGGCGCTGCCGCAGCGTCTCCAGGCCGAAGGCCGTGGCCATCAGCACCACCGGGGCCGGGTGGCGCAGGTCCGGGCGGTCAGCCAGCCCCTGCGCGCAGGTGACGCCGTCCATGCCGGGCATCTTCCAGTCCAGCAGCAGCAGCTGGTAGGGCATGTCGTCCGCGTCGGCCTGTACCACCCGTGCCAGCGCTTCTTCGCCGCCGGTCGCTGCATCGGTTCGCAGGCCCAATGCCTGGCTCATCGCGACGAGCACCTCGCGCGCGGCGGCGTTGTCGTCCACCACCAGCGCGCGCGCGCCGCGCAGCGCCACGCTCGGAGGTGCCGATGGTTCCGCCGCTTCGGGCTGCAGGCCGAAGCGCAACTCGAAGTGGAAGCAGCTGCCACGCCCCAGCTCACTCTCGACCGCGATCTCTCCGCCCATCAAATGCACCAGGTGCCGGCTGATGGCAAGGCCCAGCCCGGTACCGCCGTAGCGTCGGCTGGTCGACGTATCCGCCTGCATGAAGGGCTGGAACAGGCGCCGTTGCTGCTCGGGGCTCATGCCGATGCCGGTGTCGCGGACCTCGAAGCGAAGCCGGACCGAGTCGCTGTCCTGGTGCACCATGTGCACGGTCATGACGACATGGCCGAGCTCGGTGAACTTGATGGCGTTGTTGCCCAGGTTGAGCAGCACCTGGGCCAGCCGGGAGGGGTCTCCCACCAGCGCGGTCGGTAGCTGCGCCGGCAGGTCCAGCACCAGCTCCAGGTCCTTCTCCTCGGCCTTCAAGCTCAGCACGGTGACCACGTTGTCCATCGCATCACCCAGACCGAACGGGATGGATTCGATGTCCAGCTTGCCGGCTTCGATCTTCGAGAAGTCCAGGATGTCGTTGATGATGACGAGGAGGGATTCGGCCGCGTCGTGCGCCTTCTGGACGTAGTTGCGCTGCTTCGGATCGAGGCCGCTTTCTAGCGCCAGATGCGACATGCCGAGGATCGCGTTCATCGGCGTGCGGATCTCGTGGCTCATGTTGGCCAGGAAGCTGCTCTTGGCCGCATTGGCGATTTCAGCCGCGCTCTTGGCCTGCTGGGCTTCCGCGTAGGCGGCTTCCAGGCGGACGATCGTCTGGGACAGGCGCTCGGTCATCGTGTTGAAGCTTGCCGCCAACATGCCGATCTCGTCGTGCGATTCGGCGCGCGCACGGGCCGCGAGGTCTCCGCCAGCGATCCGTCCGGCCACGAGGGTCAGGCGCTGCACCGGCCCGACGATGCTTCGCCGCAGCAGGAACGCCATGGCGAGCCCGACCGCCAGGGCCAGCACGCCGCCAGCCATCGTCTGCGCGCGAGAGCGGGCCAGACTGTCGCGCGCCTGCGCGAGGTCGGCCTGCAGTTGCGCCTGCTGCCGCGCCGTGACTTGCTGCAGCAGGTCCAGCAGGGCTCGCGCCTGCGGCACGACCTGCGTGCGATACAGGTAAAGGTCCTCGTAGGCACGCTCGCCGTCCAGGATGGCGCGGATCTGCAGCGTCAGGTCGATCAGCTCGGCGCGCGCCGACGCGATGTCGTCCAGGTGCTCGCGCTGGCGCGGCGTCAGCCATGGCCGGCGCGCGGTGAGCGCGTCCCACACGGCAGCGTTGGCGACCAGTTGTGCGCCATAGGTCAGCCTGAAGTTGCCCTCGCCCGAGGCACCGAAGGCCATGATGTTGGTGGCCAGCGCATCGATCGACCCGCGGAAGTTGAGCATCGCCGCCAGCGTCTCGCGATTCACGGCGTTGCCCGGGCGCGCCTTCTGCAGGTCGATCATCGCGTCGGCTGCGACCAGCGCGCGCACGCGCCGCGCCTGCACGTCGATGCGCGACAGGCGCAGCGCCGGTCGGTTGCGCAGCGTGTCCTCGTGCAGTTTGAACAACTCGGGCGGCAGGCGCTTCCAGCGCGCGTAGCCCGCGGTCAGCGCTTCGACGTGCTGGCGGTCGACCTCGTCCCAGCCGGCGGCGAGGCCTTGCAGCGCCGTCAGCACCTTCTCGAAGGCTTGGCCCGCCGCGCGGTACTGCTCGATGTCGTCCGGATCGGAGAGAACCAGGTAGCCCCGCAGGTGAAGCTGCATGCGAAGCAGCGCCTCCTGTGCCTGGGCCGAGGCCAGCGAGGCTGGGGCGCTCACGGCCTCGCTCACGCCGATGTCCCGCGTCGCGTCGCGCCCGGCGACGAAAGCGAACGCGACGACGAGCAGTGTCAGCCCGACGAGGATCCCGAACCCAAACGTCAGCTTGGTGCCGATGCCGACCGGCGCGGCTTGCAGGATCCGGCGCAGCAGGTGCAAGTTCAGAAGCCGAGTGATGTTCGGTACGCCTCGCGTTGCCGTTCGCGCCCGAGCTGGATCGTGATCTCTTCGAAGTCGACGGCAGCGGCTTCCAGCGCCGCTGCCGGACTCAGCTGCCCGCTGGCGGCCGCCACGAGGTGCAGGTCAAGCGCCAGCCAGTAGCTGTAGGCGCCCGGAATGCGCAGGTAGGGGAACTGCTGCCTGTCGCTGAAGCTGCGCTGGAACGCGCTCAGGTAGTCGCGCGCGTCGGCTTCGTCCCAGCCCGCGCGCAGATACGGCTCCAGCGATCCGGTGCCTTCGGGCGGCAGAAAATGGAACTTGCGACCGGGGTCGACGCCGTCCCAGCCGCGCGCCGCGTACACCGTCGATTTCTCCTTCGACGCCAGCAGCGCAAGCAGGTAATACGTGGCTTCCGGCGCCTTCGAGTACTTGGAGATCACGCCGGCCCAGGAGGCGCCTGTCGTGTTGCCGACGCGGTTGACGGCTTCGGTCTTGACCCACTTGCCTTGGGCGATGTCGTAGTACTCGTGCGTGCCGGGCACCGGTGCGGCGCCGGTCTTGCCCTTGACACGGCTGCCCGGCTGTTGCGCGAGTGCACCGAGATCGCCCCATGTGAGCGCAAAGGCTGCGCGGCCGGCCAGGAAGTGGTCCCAGCCGCGGCCATGGTTCCAGGTCAGCATCTCGCGCGGGCCGGACTTCACCAGCCTGACGAACAGCTCCAGCGCACGCTGGTGGCCGGGGCTGCGCAGCAGCGGCTCCATCGTGCGCGGGTCGAACCAGTACAGCTTCGGATTGGTGGGGCCGACGACGAACGCGGCCGACAGCGTCATGTAGTTGAACATCCCCTGGCTGCCCGGCTGCAGCGCGAGCACGATGCCATGATCCGGCTGGCCGTCGCCGTTCAGGTCTTGCCCGTTGAAGTATTCGACCGCGTCGCGGAACTGGTCCCAGGTCTGCGGCACCGAGAGCGCGTAGCCGTACTTCTGCCTGAACCCCGCCTGGTGCCGCGGGTCGTTGAGCAGGTCGCGCCGGTAGTACATCACCTGGCCGTCATGGTCGTAGGCGACCATGTATTTCCGGCCGCCGTACGACAGCAGACTGCGCGGCCCGGGCAGCACGTCGTCGATGTTCCACTTGGGGAATCGCGGGTCGTCGTAGAACTTGTCGTAGGACAGCAGGTGCCCGCCGGCCACCATGTCGCCGAGCCACCATCCGCCCGCGATCGATGCGTCGAACTTGCCGGTGCGGTTGGTCATGTCGGAAATGATCGTCGGGTAGTGCTCGACGCCCGGCAGACGGACCAGCTCCAGCTGGGCGCCCGTGGCCGCCTCGAATTCATCCTTGACTTCGAGCAGCGCCACGCTGATCGCGCTCTTGGTGGCGATGACCGTCACCTTCTGGCCCGGAAACAGGCACTTGCCCGGCGCGCACGCAGGCAGCAACCGCGGCGCGGGCATCTCGTTGGGCTGGACGACGGTGACGGTGGTGCTCTCCGGCCGAGGGGGTGCCTTGGGTTCAGGGCCGTCGGCTGCCCATGCCAGCGACACCTGTGCTCCCAGCCACACCAGACTTGCAAGAGCAACGCTGCTTCGGAGCATCTCGACCTCCACGATGGCATGGTGGCCCGGCACCCGTGGCCCGTTCATCAGTGCCCGGCACAGCGTGCCCGCTGTACTTACCCCCACCGCATCGCCCGCAGCAGCCGCCTCCGCAGACAGCGGAGGTTCCACGTGGGTGACCGGGGCGACCCGCGCATTGCGCAGCGTAGCCTCAGCAAGGGTCTGCTCGCGATCCACCGACTAGCGCTCGTTCGCAAATCGCACGTACGTGCACGGGCGCGGGCATGGCGTGCCGAAAGCCGATGCGTCATCGTCGGCCGTCGCCGATGCCGGGTTGGGTCTCGGTGCTTCGTATTGGGGTGTCGCGCGCATCACCCTCACCGTCCCTCACACAGCGAGGCGCTTTTGCCATCTGCCTGCAATAAAGCAGCCTGCGCAAGCGCCCGAGGTGCCTGTAGTCCCCTTGTAGGCTGGCCAATCAAGAAAACATTTTGAATTGAAACCGCCTCCCTATTGATAGGGGGAAAGAGGCCATATCGCTGTTCCCGCTGCTACATTGACCCTTCTTGCAGTTCCCGCTGTCCCCCAAATGCTGATGCCGCGCTCGCAATTCACGTCGACATCTGTGCACGAGAGGAGATATGCAATGACACATTACGTTGGAGTCAGCCCGTAGGGCTGCTCCCGCCTGTTCATCAGGCCAAACCCCCGCGCTGGCTTGGCTCTCTGGACAGGGATCTTCCGCACCGATTCTTTCCGCGACCGCTCGGTCGCTCGATCGGTTGCGTCACTTTCACGTCAACGTCACGCGGTTCGGCCCGCAATTCACTGTGGGCCGATCTCAGGTGCGGCGCCATGGGTGTGTGCCCGTGGTATTCGCGAAGACCCAGGAAGGATGATTGCAACACCATGGCCAATTCATTACCGACATCCGAGTCGCGCGTTGCAAAACCCAATTCGGCATATGACGGCACGAGCGCACGCAGCGCTCTGACGCCGCAAATGGCCGCCTACATGGAGAAGTTCGCAGACAGTGGCGACATACGCTGGATGCCCTATCTCATGTACTTTCACCCGGCACGCCATGCGAGTGCGGTGGTGAATACCGATGCCGTTGGTTTTCGCTATTCCGAAGCGCGTGGCCGGGCTTATTCGGTGGCGGATCATGCCGGTCACGGGTCCGTACGCCTGCTGGCCGGAAGCTCCACCGTGTTCGGCATCGGCGCCAGCGCAGACCCGTGGACCCTGCCATCGCGCCTGACCGCGAGCGATTCGCGGCCCGAGCCCTGGCTCAACTATGGCGGACGCAGCTTCAACTCCGCACAGGAGCTGATGCTGCTGTGCTTCTACCGTCACTTGTTGCCGCAGGTGAAGGAGATCGTCTTGTTCTCCGGATTCAACGACCTCGGCCTGGCGCGGCTGCCGGCCTCACTGCGGGGCGACAGCGGCGCGTTCTTCAACTGCCGCGACTTCTTCGACGCACTGGGCGCGCGTGAGCGTGCCGGCATGCTCGGACTGGCCAAGCGCCTCATGGGGGGCGGGAACACGCGTGACGAACCGGTCGACATGCCCCTGACCGAGCAGATCGCCTACGCAACCGGGCTGACTCTGCGCCACCTGCGGACCTGGAGCGCCGTGGCCAAGGACATGGGCGCGAAGCTCACCTTCGTGTTGCAGCCGCTGTCGGGTTGGGTGCGCCAAGTCGGCTGCGAGCAGGAAGAGGCGCTGTTCGCGGAACTCGACCAGGCCGGCGGCTTCACCGAAGCCTACGGCGACATCCTGACGCGCGAGGTGTGCCTGGAGTACGGCCGCCAGCTCGAACACGGCGCACGCGCCATGCAGGTCAACTTCTTGAACATGGCTCCGATCCTGGCTGAACGGCTCAAGCCCAACGACTGGCTGTTCGTCGATCGCATCCATTTCACCGACTGGGGCCACGACTTCGTCGCTCGCACATTGCTCGACGTTCTGAACTGACCAACGAACCAACTTAACCAACTCAACAGGGAGTGCACCATGAAATTCCTGCGCACGCTGATTTCCACGCTGCTGCGACGCAAGAAGGCCAAGCGCGACGCATCCATCTACCCGATGTTCTGAACACGATGGGGATGGTTGTAGAACCCCGTGCAGCGAGTTACCGCCAGCTGTTCCTTCGGTTCGCCGAACCCGAGGTCTTTGTGGCGCAGGCGCATGTCCGTGCCTTGTTCGCTGCTTTGCCTTGCGACCATGGCGACCCCGCCGGCGCTGATCCCTGCCAGGTGCTCGAAGAGGTGCGCCGCTGGAGCGCCACGCAAGCCCAGGCCTGCGCCGATTTCTTGACCACGCTGCCCGCCGGGCCGCGCGCCCGGCGAGCAGCCGGGGTGCTGGCCTGGCAGTCTGCGCCGCTGGGCTTGTCGCTCGGCTGCTGGCTGCAGGGGATGATGGCGCCCGGCGTCTGCGAGGATCCGATCCAGCTCGCGCTGCTGGCTGCCTACGCGGAAGACGTAGGCGCGGGCAGCGCGCCCGGCGTGCCGCGCCGCGAGGAGTTCCTGCGCCTGCTGCAAGGGCTCGACCTGCCCTTGTCGTCGGCACGGGCCGACGCGCTCGTGCGCGCCGACGACATCGCCGACGAGATGTTTGCGCTGCCCTGCGTGCTGCAGGCACTCAGCCGCCGCAGCGACGCCTTCCACGCCGAGATCTGCGCAGCAGATCTGGTGCTGCGCGCGGCCGGCATGCTGCCCGCGTGGGCGGGTCTGCAGGTGGCGCTGCCCATGGCGATCCAATGGCAGCGGCTGGATTTGCGCGCGGGCTTGGTGCCCGACTGCGCTGCCGCCATCCTGGCCCACTACCGCGCGCAGCCGGCCGACGCCGCCAGCGCCTTCACCACCGCCGTGGTGCGCTTCGCCCATGCCCTGCGCGGCTGGGAAGCGCGGCTGGCCGCCCACATGCGCGCCGCTGCCGACCCGCACGCCGCCATGGCGGGGCTGCTGCAGCGGCGTGCGCGCGAGGGGGCGGTGTACCACCACAAGACCGACATGGAAGGCTGCCCGCTGTCCGGGCGCCTGGCCGAGGCCGCGGACAACCCGCTGCCGCTCCTGGAATCGCTCGCGCGCAGCCGCTTCGTGCGGCCTGGCGATGCCTCGCGCAGCATGCTGGTCAACGGATTGGTCGGCCCGCGCGGACGCATGTTCCGTGTGTTCCCCGACCATGAGATCGCCACCATGCGTGAATGGATCGAGGCCCTGCCTGCTGCGGCGGCGTTGGCGTCCCCGGTCGTCGAACTGGGCCCCGGCCTACATCCGCCTGCACCCGACCTGTCCGGACCCACGCCACCCGAGGAGGACCGCGCGCCGACAAGCCTGCGCGAGGCCTACTACATGCTTCAGGGCCGGGCACTGCCACCGGCGCTGCGCACCTACGCCGTGAGCTATGTGCAGCGGCGCCTGCGCCGCACGCGCCACGGTGCATCTGACCCCGCTCGAGCCCTGCCCTTGCAATGGACGGCCGCGGGCCTGCGGCCCTGGTTGCTTGGGCAGCACGATTTGCACGGGCTCGCCTTCGAAGAGATGGAGAAGGAGAGCACCCAGGTTGCGCACACACGCGAGGAGGTCGTTCGCTCCACGCTGCAGCTCGCGCCGCTGTTGCTGATCGACGGCGCCTGGTTGCAGGGCTACACCGACCTGGGCTGTGCCTGCTCGGCCGTGGGTCGTCCGCTGTTTCGCATCTTCTGGGACGAGTTGGGCAATGGCCAGCGGCAGCTCAACCACCCCAAGATCTACCGCGACCTGCTCGCCTCCATGGGAATCACGCTCGCCGAAACGGGCACGTGGGAATTCGCCTTCGACCCCCGTTTCGATGACACCTCCTTCGTGACGCCGGTGTACTGGCTGTGCCTGGGCAAGCTTCCCGCCAGCTTCCAGCCTGAGGTGCTCGGCATGAACCTGGCGATGGAGCTTTCGGGCGTGGGCGACGGCTACCGCGAAGCGAGCCGCTTTCTGCGTGCCCACGGCTTCGACACGCAGTTCGTGGACTTGCACAACACCATCGACAACGTCGGCACCGGCCACTCGGCCTGGGCGGCCGATGCCATCGATGCCTACATGAGCGACGTTGCCCATACCCAGGGCAGCGCAGCCATCCCCGCCGCCTGGGCCCGCGTGTGCCTGGGCTACGACTCGCTCGCCGCGGCACGCGGCGGCGCGTTGCAACGCATGTTTGACCGGATCGCGGCCACGCTGCGCGCCCAGCCGCAACCCGCGGTCACGGCGCCGCGGGCGCTCCAGCACAGGGCCTATGGCCTGGAGGTGGCATTTACATGAGCAGATGTGTCCTGGGCATTTCGGCCTACTACCACGACAGTGCGGCAGCCCTCGTGCGCGATGGTGTCGTGGTCGCGGCCGCGCAGGAAGAGCGTTTCAGCCGCGTGCGGCACGATGCCTCTTTCCCGAGCAACGCGGTGTTGTACTGCCTCGACGAGGCCGGCATCTCGCTGGATGGCGTGGATGAGGTGGCCTATTACGAGGACTCGCAGGTCAAGTTCGGCCGCGTGCTGGCCTCGTTCGCCGATGGCGGGCCGGCCGGCATGCGCGCGTTCATGCGTGTGTTGCCCGAGTGGATGCGCTGGAAGCGCGATGTGTTGAGCCGGGTGGAAGGCGAGCTGAGGTCGCTCAACCGCGGCCACGTGCGCGCCTTCCATACGTCGCAGCACCATCGCTCGCATGCCGCCTCCGCCTTTTACCCCTCGCCGTTCCGCTCAGCGGCGGTGCTGTGCATCGACGGTGTGGGCGAGTGGCACACAACCTCCATCTGGCACGGCCGCGACAACAAGCTGGAGCTGTGCGACTCCATCTCCTACCCGCATTCGCTGGGGCTGCTGTACTCGGCCTTCACCAGCTACTGCGGCTTCAAGGTCGATTCCGGCGAATACAAGCTCATGGGGCTCGCGCCCTATGGCAAGCCGCTGTACGCGGACGTCATCCGCGACAAGCTGGTCCACCTCAAGCCCGATGGCTCGTTCGAGCTCAACCTCGAATACTTCGAGTTCCTGCGCGGCGAGCAGATGATCGGCACGGCCTTCGAGCAGCTGTTCGGGCTGCCGCGGCGCAGCGCGGAAAGCCGGATCGAACAGGTCCACTGTGACCTCGCGGCCTCCATCCAGGCCGTGACGGAACAGGCGGTGCTCAATCTGGCCCGGGCTGCGCAGCAACGCACCGGCGAGCGCCATCTGTGTCTGGCCGGCGGCGTGGCACTCAACTGCGTGGCCAACGGCGTACTCAGCCGCGCCGGCATCTTCAAATCGCTGTGGATCCAGCCCGCCGCGGGCGACGCGGGCGGCGCGCTGGGTGCGGCACTGGACGCGTGCGTGTCCAGCAGCGGTCGGCCCCATGTGAAGGCCGGCACGGACGGCATGCACGGCTCGCTGCTGGGCCCGGGCTTTTCCGATGCCCTCATCGAGCGCTTCCTCGACACGCAGGGCTACCCGGCGCAGCGCTGCTCGGACGCCGACCTTTACGATGTCGTGGCCGACGAGCTTGCTCAAGGCAAGGTGATCGGCTGGTTCCAGGATCGCATGGAGTTCGGCCCGCGCTCACTCGGGGCGCGCTCCATCATCGGCGACCCGCGCGACACCTCCATGCAGCGCACGATGAACTTGAAGATCAAGTTCCGCGAGTCGTTCCGTCCGTTCGCTCCTGCGGTGCTCGAAGAAGACGCGAAGGCATTCTTCGACGTGCGCCAGAGCAGCCCGTACATGCTGCTGGTCGGGCCGGTGTTGGAGGCGTTGCGCATCCAGCGCCAGAGCGATCAGAAGCCGCCCGAAGGGCTGGCGGCGATCAACGAGGTGCGCTCGACGGTACCGGCCGTCACGCACGTGGACTACTCCGCACGCGTACAGACCGTGGCCGACGACACGCATCCGGCCTTCGCCGCGCTGCTGCGCGCCTTCAAGAAGAAGACCGGCTGCCCGGTGCTGGTCAATACCTCGTTCAACGTGCGCGGTGAAC
The DNA here is from genome assembly GCA_966251135.1 of uncultured Burkholderiaceae bacterium. Lineage (GTDB taxonomy): Bacteria > Pseudomonadota > Gammaproteobacteria > Burkholderiales > Burkholderiaceae_C > Albitalea. The sequence goes on along the minus strand of CBINKC010000015.1, from coordinate 38,063 downwards.
CCATCGTCTGCACACCCGCACAGGCCTACGCCTGCTTCATGCGCACCGGCATCGACGTGCTGGTACTCGGCCACTTCATCCTGCGTCGCGACAACCAGCCGCCGTTCCATGAGGAAACCGACTGGCGCGAGGCCATTCCGCTGGATTGACCGAGGTTGAATCAAGAAACCCAATAGAGCCAGGAATCAGGAGCACATCATGGGACACAGACTGCTTGCCTTCATCATCTTCGCTCTCGTCATCATTCCTTGGGGCATGCTTCGCCGCTTGAAGAACGCTTCGGCGCGCAGCACGAGCTGGCACAAGCATCGATCCACATGGAATCAGCGGGGTGTCGCGACCAGCCCGTCCGAAGCGAAGCGCGGCGAGGGTCAGCTGCGATACACGCAGAACTGATATAAGCCGTGGGCTGCGGCCCACGCGTTACTGCGCCCAGGCCTGCAGCGGTGGATCAGCCGCTTCGGGCCATTTCAGCTTTTCAGGGGCGGCACGCCTTTGAACTCGTCAACTCCATGATCATTTCCCTCGACAACTTGCTGATGTTCACGGGTGCGGCACTGCTATTGGTGCTCACACCCGGCCCGAACATGATCTATTTGATCTCACGCACGGTGTGTCAGGGACGACGGGCGGGTGTCATCTCGTTGTTCGGTCTCGTTCCAGGCTTCCTGGTGCATATGTTGGCCACTGCGGCCGGCCTGAGTGCCTTGTTCGTGACCGTGCCCGCGGCCTATTTCGCGCTGAAACTCGCGGGAACGGCTTACTTGCTCTGGATGGCCTGGCAATCACTGCGCCCCGGGGCGCGCTCACCGTTCGAGGTGAATGAACTGCCGCACGACCCGCCGCGCAAGCTCTTCTTGATGGGTTTCTTCACCAGCGCCTTGAACCCGAAGATTGCCGTCTTCTATTTGTCGCTGTTTCCGCAGTTCATTGCCACAAATGACGGCCATGTCTTTGAGCAGAGCATCGTGCTTGGACTGATCCAGATTTTCGTCAGCTTCACGGTCAATCTGCTCATCATTCTTTCCGCGGCAAAAGTGGCCTCCTGGTTTTCCAGGAACCCCTTGTGGATGGCCGTGCAACGCTATTTCATGGGCGTCGTGCTGCTGGGGCTTGCCATCAAGCTTTCACTTTGAATCCGTGACGAGGCTTGGGCCATTGAAGCGTGTGAACGAGGCCCGCCGCGAACACCGCCGACCGCATGCGGGCATGCTCTCTGGTGGCCTGTTACCGTGTGCCGCCCGTGGTGCTCTGCATTTCGGCGCGCAAGTTGTCGAAGGCCTTCTCGAGCCGCTTCGTAAGCGGCTCTTTTCCTCCCTCGTCGGTCCATTCATCGATCGCAACCCGAAACGCACCGAGGCCGGCCATTGCCGCCATTCGAAGGCGCCCACGACGGCCGCGTTGCGGCCAGAGCCGACACAACGCTTCATGCGCAGCACTCTCCAGGCGCAGATACTTGAGCTGGTTGGCTGCGCGAAGTTGCTCGCTTGAGCGAAGCACCCGTGCGATGGCGATCGCCGTCTCCGTATTGAAGAGCGAAGCCATCTTCAGAAGGGCCTCGCACAGCGTATCAAAGGGCTCCTTGTCCGCCGGCGCCTCCAGCACGGCATCGCGCACGGCATCGGCGAGCCCCGCTTGCCAGGCAAGCAGGATCTCATCCTTCGACTTGAAGTAGTGGAAGAACGTGCGCCTGGAGATGCCAGCAGCTGCGGCAATCTCATCCAGGGTCGTCTCTTCATAGCCCCTGACAACAAAAAGCTCGAGCCCAGTCTGGGCGATGCGCTGCAGCGTCTCGCGACGCTTCCGCTCGCGCAGTCCCTCCTGCGACCCATCTTCGCGCTGGCCGTTCTTGCTCCGCATGACCTCATCGTAGCATTCCGTGTGCACTGGTTGCACGATTGCACCGGGTGCAGTATTGTTATGCACTACGTGCAAACTTCAAGGAATCGCGATGGAGCGGGTTCAGTTCGATCACTACGGCGGAGCCGATGCCATGAGCATCGGGCCGTGCGACATGCCGCAGCCGAGGCAAGGGCAAGTGCGGGTCCGTGTGAGGGCCGCGGCCATCAATCCGCTGGATTGGAAGCAGCGTCAAGGGGCCATGCGGCTCTTCATGGGCAGGCGGTTTCCCAAGGGCATGGGATCTGATTTCGCGGGTGTCATCGAGGCACTGGGAGAAGGTGTTGCTGAGTTCCAGATCGGCGATGAAGTTCTGGGCACGATGGACGTGAGGCATCCCGGCGCCTTCTCTGAGGTGCTGGTGGCAACGGCACGCAACGTGGCGATCAAGCCACCGCAGCTTTCGTTCGAAGAGGCAGCTTGTCTGCCAATTCCATGCGCGACGGCTTGGGCGGCGATGCTGCACAAGGGGCGAGTGACGAGCGGGACGCGCGTGTTGATCAATGGGTGCACCGGTGCGGTCGGCGCGATGGCGGTTCAACTCGCAACCGCGAAGGGCGCCGAGGTTGCAGGCACCTGTAGTCGAGGGTCGATGAAGCGAGCCCGAGAGGCGGGGCTCGCGCATGCGTTCGACTATGCGAATCCCGATTCCTGGCGCACCACAGGGCCCTACGACGTGATCTTCGATACCGCCGGCACGCTAGACGTGGGCCGAGGGCTGTCAATGCTCGGGCCACGTGGCATCTTCATAGATATCAACCCGACACCGCAAAGGCTGCTGCGCGGCATGTTGACGCGGCGCTACAAGCTTGTGTTCGCCACGATGGCGACCCGGCATCTTGCCGAGATAGCCGAGCTCTCTGCGCAAGGCACTCTTAAACCCGTCATTGCAGTGAGGAGGCCGTTCTCCGAGGCTGTCCAGACCATCGCTGCAGTGGAGGGCGGGCGACGACTCCCGGGCCGGGTGGTGCTGACCTTCTAGCTGGCATCACCGGTCCTCATCTCAGGCTTGCCGTGGAGTCGCGCCATTCACAAATGGCATCGGTCCATCACCGGCTTCACCTGCTTCTGCCGAGCAGGCGCAGGAAGCTCCGTCGTCAATCAGGTAACTTCAGCATGAGCAACATTGCCATCGTGTTCCATTCCGGTCGTGGCCACACCCAACGGGTCGCGGAGCATGTTTCCAGGGGCGCGTCGGCGGCCGGTGCTCGGGTCCAGCTTGTCGCCATCAACTCCGACGGCAACGTGCCCGACACTGCCTGGGACACGTTCAAGGCGGCCGACGGCATCATCTTCGGCTCTCCCACCTACATGGGCGGCGTGTCCTGGCAGTTCAAGAAGTTCGCGGACGCGTCCAGCAGGTCGTGGTTCGCCATGGACTGGAAGGGTAAAGTCGCGTCCGGGTTCACGAACTCTGCGTCCCTCAACGGCGACAAGGGATCCACCATCGACTACCTCGTCACATTCGCCAGCCAGCACAGGATGCTGTGGACGGGCACCGGGATGCATGCGTCCAGCAGCAAGGCTGCAACGCGCGATGACTTGAACAATCTCGGCGGCTTCAAGGGCCTGCTGGTGACCAGCCCGTCGGACGCGTCGGTGGAAGAGATGGTCGCAGGAGACCTGCTCACCGCCGAAGCGTTCGGCGCAAACGTCGCCGAGGTGGTGCGAACGGTGAAGTCCGCCAGGTAGACAAGCGCGCCTTCTTCACCTCGTGGACGAGGCGTGCGTCGTAGATCTGTGCATCACACGGACGCAATCTCACGGCCTCGACCTGAGCGCTGCGCCACCCGTCTCCTGGTTGCGTCGAAACTCAGCCGGCGTGCACCCCGCCTCCCGCTTGAAGAACTTGCCGAAGTTGGTAGCTTCGTCGAAGCCCAGCCTCTCGGCGATGGCGGCAATTGGCAAGCTGGTGTGCACCAGAAGCCGTTTGGCCTCCAGGGTGATCCGTGCCGCGATGAACGCCTTGGCCGTCGTGCCAGCCGAAGCAAGAACGGCGCGCCACAGGCTCTTTTCGGTGCAGCCGAGTCGGTCTGCATAGTCGGCCACCTGATGCCATGCGATGAAGCGCTCCTCCACGAGCTGTCGGAATCGCTTGAAGCGCAGCAATGCCGCGGAGGACGCGGCCTCGCTTGGCCGCTGCCGTCCCTGCAGGATGCTCAGCCGCGTGAGCAGCGCGAGCAACTGGTGACGCAACAGGGCCTGCGCGTCGTCGTGTGCGGCGTCGAGCCGCGTGTCGTCGCGCAACTGCTGGATCGCCGCCACCACCGAGCGCAGCTCATCGCCGCACAGCACTCTGTGCTCGGCCAGTCGCTCCAACTCGATCGTGAGCTTCAGATCGCGCGCCGCGATGGTCGAAGGCAGGACGAATTCCGGGCGAAACAGCACGATCAACCCCTCCCAGTCTTCGTCGTGCCCGAAGTTGTGAGCCTGCCCTGGCCTCAGCACAAGGAGTGACCCGGGTTCACAAGCAACGGGCTTGAAGTCGACCAGTTGCGTGCATGCACCCCGCGTGACGCAGACCAGCATGTGGAACTCGTACCAATGCGTGGTCCGCACCTTCTCCTTGCTGCCGCGTTGTCGCAGGTCGGACATCGTGAAGGCCTCGACGTCGAACCGATAGGGCGCCCTGGGCTGGTAGCCCAGCCGCTCGATACCCGCGGCGGCATTGCCCCTTCGTGGCTTGCCCCTCACGGCAGGGGTGTCCGGTCGATCCTCCCTCGCCCTGGATGTCCCGCCTGTATCACTCATTGTCCGAACGTGACCTTCATGTCTGCCGTGAATGTCCAAATACTAACCATCCTCAGCAACCGAACGGGGCGACACATCCAACCCCGCAAGCCTTTGCGTATGCAACCGACAGATCGAGAGAGCGCCATGAAAACCGCCGCCATCGTCGTCCGTCTCGTGATGGGCGCCTTCTTTTTCGTCGCAGGTCTCAACGAGTTCCTCCGCTTCATTCCATTGCCTGAGGTGCAGGGCGCGGGGCTGAAGTTCCTCAGTTCGATGACGGAGGACAGCCGCTACTTCTATGTGTGGGCCACCGCGGAGATGGCAGGCGGAGCGCTCCTGCTGATCGGACGCTACGTGCCCCTCGGCCTGACGCTGCTCGGGCCCGTGATTGTGAACATCGTCTGTTTCCATCTGTTCATGAATCCCACAGGCTTGCCCGGTGCTGTCGTCGTGTCTGCGCTGGCGCTGTTCCTATTCTGGCGATATCGCACCGCCTTCGCGCTGCTCCTGAAGCCCTGACCACGTCGCTCATTCCAACCCTCGGACATCCAACACCCCCCATCCTCTACAAGTTGCAGGAGCCACGATGAAGACAGACCACAGCAAGATCACGGAAACCATCCTCTCGCTGGAGCAAGGCATCAACGAACGCTGGAACAAAGGCGATGTCGATGGCGCGCTGGAGATGTACAGCGAGAACGTGAGCTATTTCGACCCACTGACGCAGACGCGGCTCGACGGCCGCAAGGCGGTCGAGCCGTACTTCCGGCAGTTCTTCGAAGGCAAGCTGAACATCCTTCGCAACGATTTCCCCAATCCGCAGGTGATCGTGAGCGAGGGCGGCGATCTCGCGGTGCTGAGCTACAACCTGCAGAACTTCCTCGACGACCAGCACGGTGGCGAGAAGCCCGGCACTCCTTGGAACTCCACCCAGGTTTATCGCCTGGAGGGCGGTCGATGGCGCATCGCGCACGTGCACTGGTCGTTCACTCGCCATCCGGCTGCCATGCAGGGCGTCATGTCCTGACTCTTGGAGATGAAGATCTCCGCCCGCCGGGGCCTGCTCGCCGTTCTCATCCTCGGCGCCAACCTTGTCGGGGGCCACACCCCGGCGCTGGCGCAGCCCACATCCTCACTCGCATCAGCACAGCAGCACACCATGAACAACATCGACATCGCCAAGACCTACATCAAGGCCGCGCAAACCGGCGACCAAGCCGCACTCGGCAGCATCGTTTCGCCCGACGTGGTCTGGCACCAGCCGGGCAACAACCAGTTCTCCGGCACGTATCGGGGCATGGCCATTGTGGGCCCCATGCTGGGCAAGATGATGGAAGTCTCCAAGGGAACGTTCGCCATCACCCGTGCCGACCACTACATGGCCAACGGTGACTGGGTGGCCATCACGCTGGAATTCGCGGGCGAAGCCAACGGTATCAAGCTCAAGCAACCAGGTGTGGACCTCATCCGCATCGAGGGCGGCAAGATCGTCGAAGTCCGGTTGTTCTCCAGCGATCAGGCACAAGAAGACGCGTTCTGGGGACGCTGAAACGCACAGGCCTGCACAAGCCCGCACAGGCTTCCAGGAGACCGGGGTTCGCCAGAAGCGGCCCCGCATCCGAGGCCAGGGGGCGCCGGACAACGCCAGTCGGGGGTCAGACCCTGGCGCGCGCCAGGTTCATCGTCGCCATGCCGCCGACGGCCAACGTGCCGCCGAGCAGGATGGAGGCGTCGACCTGCTCACCCAGCCACAGCGCCGCGAACAGCACGCCGAATACCGGCACCAGGCTGATGTAGGCTGCCGCGGCGCCGGCACCCAGCGCGGCGACGCCCTCGAAGTACCACGCGTATGCCACCACGGTGGCGCCGATGGCCAGGAAGGCGAGCGCCAGCCATACCTGCGAGCTCGCGTGCAGCGGGGCGGCCAGCGCGCTCGGCCTCTCGAACAGCCACGAGGCCCCCAGCAGCATGAGCAACCCGAAGCCGGCAGTGATGGTGGTGGTGCTGAGTGCATCGATGCCGACCAGCAGGCGCCGCCCCATCAAGGTGTAGCCCACCCAGGTCGCTGCGCACCCCAGCAGCAGCAGTTCGCCGAGACCGACGCCGCCAGCGAAGAGGGTCCACGGCGCGCCATGCGTGATGACCACTGCAGCACCGAGCGTGGCCAGCAGCATGCCGATGCCGATCTTCCAGTCGAGCCTCTCGCCAAACCACCAGGCCGCGATCAGCGTGGTGAGCACCGGGTTGCATGTCACGACGAGAGCCGCTCGGCCGGCCGCCACGTGGGCGAGGCCCAGCATGAAGAACACCGCATAGCCGAACACTCCGACGGCACCTGCAGCGGCAAGGCCGAGCCACTGCCGCCTCGACATCGACCGCCAGCGCGCCGTGCCTCCACTGGCGCGCAGCCACATCAGCAGCAGTATCAGCGCGATGCCGAAGCGCCAGCTCGCCGCGGCCAATGGGGGCAGTTCCTGCGCCAGCACGCGGCCAGCTGGCCACGAGGCGCCCCATAGGGCTGCCATGCCGACGAGCTTGAGATGAACCGACCATTGGGTTGACGCGGTGGTCGCGAGGACTGGAGCGGTGGAAGCCATGGCATTACTATGCACTTCTGCCGACTCATCGACCAATGAGCAAATGCTCATGCCGTTGCCATGACGTTCACGCAACTCGAAGTCTTTGCCGCCTTGGCGCGCGCGGGCAGCTTCTCGCGCGCCGCTGCGCTGCTCGGCATCACGCAAAGCGCAGTGAGTCATGCAGTGCGCGGGCTGGAGACTGAGCTGGGGCTGACGCTCGTGCTGCGCGAAGGCATGCAATCGACCCTGTCGCAAGACGGTTCCCGTCTCCTGGTCCGCGCCAACGACATCCTTCAGCAGCGCGAGGCTTTGCTGCAGGAGGCCACCACCGCGCGTGGCGTAGCGCGTGGCACCTTGCGCATCGCCTCGTTTGGCTCGACGTCCTCGCTGCGGCTGCTGCCGTCGCTGCTGGCCGCTTACGAACGCTTGCAGCCCGAGGTCGAAGTACAGGTCGAAGAGCAGGACGACGCCACCGTGATCCGATGGCTGCTGGAGCAGCGCGCGGAGATCGGCTTCGTGACGCTGCCCGACGACCGCTTCGAGACTGTGCCGCTGGCCCAAGACGAGTTCGTGGCCCTGATCCCCGAGGGCCACAGGCTGGCAAAGCGGCACAGCGTCCAACTGCGTGATCTGGACGGGGAGGCCTTCATTCGCACGGATGCCGGCAGCGGGTCGACCATCGACCGACTGCTCGCCGAGGCGGGCGCAATGCCTCGGGTGCTCTACCGTTTCGAGCAGTTGAGCTCCATCCTCGGCTTCGTATCCCAGGGCCGCGCGATCGCGATTGCAGCGCGCTTGGCGTTGCCCGACGACGCCCCTGGTGTCGTGTATCGCATCCTCGCGCCGCGCCAGCGGCGCACCACCGGCTTGGCGGTCCGCAGCTTGAAGCGCTTGTCACCCGCCGCAGCAGCATTCGTAGAAGTCGCGCGGCGGCACGCGAGAGGCAAGCGCTGATCTACTTGATCTCACTGATGCCGATGCAGCCGCAAGGCCACGGCGAGGGTGATCACCACAGAACCGACGAAGGCCGCAACCACCAGTGCCCAATCGGCGCCATGCAGAGGCCGCAGATTCAACAGCCGGCTGAGTGCTGGCATCTGGACGAGCGCGCCGAGCGATGCGAGCGTACCGGCGACGAGCCAGCGCGCGGTGGCTTGGCGCAGCTTCGTCAGGCCGGTCGTCATGCCAGCGCTGGCCACCAGCAGGACGCTCAGGGCCATCGCGCGCGCGTGGTCGACGTCTCGGTCCGCGCCGAGCGCGTGGAGGTAGCTCCACACCACGGCCACGCTCACAAGCCCGCCGGCCAGGGCGATGGCCAACCAAGCGTCGGCCGGGAAGAAGCGCGCCCGTCGATCGCGCCGCACGGGTGCAAGCGGTCCCGCCAACGGCAGATCCTGGAAGGCCAGCATCGCGGTCGGATGAATGACGACCTCCAGCCACACGATGTGGACCGGCAGGAACAGCAGGGGCAGGCCCATCAGCGGGATCGCGGCCGCCCCGATGACGAGCGGCAGATGAACGAGCAGGAGGTAGGCAAAGGCGAGCCGCAGGTTCTGGTAGAGCTGGCGGCCTTCGGCCACCGCATCGACGATCGTCCTGAAGTTGTCGTCGAGCAGCACCACCGCAGCAACCTCTCGGGCGCTGCGCGTGCCCCGCTCCCCCATGGCGATGCCGATATCGGCCAGGCGAAGCGCGGGCACATCGTTGACGCCATCGCCGGTGACCGCGACCAGCTCACCCCCGGCTTGCAGGGCCTGCACCAGGGCGAGCTTCTGAGGCGGCGTGGCGCGCGCCACCACCTGCACTCCGTTTTGCTCGCGGAGAACGGCGCCCGCGTCGTCGTCGGGGGCCAGGGCGATGACCCTCGGCCGAGTTCCACCGAGCCCGATCTCGCGCGCAATCGCTGCAGCCGTGGTGGGATGGTCTCCGGTGACCATGATGACCCGTATGCCCGCCCCCATGCATTCGGCGATGGCCTCGCGCACACCGTCCCGCACCGGATCCTCGAAGGCCAGCAGGCCAGCGAACTCGAAACCTCGCTGCGGTTCGCCGTCGACGGCTGCGCCCACGGAAATGGCGCATCGGGCGCAGCCGATGACCTTGTGGCCCGACTGGGCGTACTGCTCGACCTGGGCGAGCCAACCGGCTCGTTCGAGGGCAGGCAACTCACACGTCGCCAGCACGGTCTCCGGGGCGCCCTTGGTGTAGGCCATCGCCCCCTCGCCTTCCTTGCGCAGGATCACCGTCTCGCGGCGCCGCGCTTCCGTGAACGGGAAGTCGGCCAGCCTCGTCGTGTGCGGCAGCGGGCCCGCCACGCCGTGCAGGGCCTCATCGAGCGGATCGCCGCTATCCGGCCGCGAGGCGAACGCGGCCACCTGCAGCACCGAGTGCTCGTCGAATCCGCTAGCCGGCGCCCGATGGGCAAGCACCAGCGAGCCGGCGGTGATCGTCCCCGTCTTGTCGGACACGATGCAGCTGACGCGACCGATGTTCTCAACGGCCACCGCGCGGCGCACGAGTGCCTTCCTGCGCGCCAGCCGGAAGACGCCGACGCCGAGAAAGAAGGTGTAGACGACCGGGAACTCCTCGGGCAGCGCGGCCACGGCCAGCGTCACCGCGCTGAGGAGGGCATCGATCCACCCGTGGCCGTGCCACACCCTGATCGCGGCCAAGACGAGGCACATGACGACGGCCAGACCCATCAGCATGGCCACCAGTTCACCGATGGCCCTCTGCAGCGGGGTTGCGGCGTCGCTGCCTTCGTTGGCGGAGCGGACGGTTTCGCCGTAACGCGTCTCGCCACCGATGAACACGACACGCAGTCGTGCCCTGCCCGTCAGCAGGCGTGTCCCTGCGGCACCCCAGTACTGCTCGGGCACGCTGGCAGGCAGCCGCGCCGTCTTCTCGAGAGTGCGCTTGGCCACTGGCAACGACTCGCCGGTCAAGGTCGACTCATCGACCTGAAGACCCGTGCCGGACACCAACAGTCCGTCGGCGGGGAAGTACTCGCCCGGCGCCACCTCGACCAGGTCGCCTGGCACCAACTCCCTCGACGGGATGTCCCGCCACTGCCCGTCGCGAGACACCCGCGCCGAGCTGGCCAACCGGCTGGCCAGCCCCGCTGAAGAAGCAGACGTGCGCCGATGCAGGTAGGCATCCATGCCGAGCAGCGGCACCAACGCGGCGAGCAGCGTGAGCGACTCGGTGATCTGCCCGAGCAGGCCGAACAGGCCTGCCGTCAACACGAGGAACCACAGCATCGGGTCGCGCGCCGTGTCGCGCACGACGAGCCACCAGCCGCTGGCGGCCTGCGCCACGACGTCGTTGAAGCCGTAGGTGCGCTGCGTCTCGACCTGCGCCGCGTTCAGCCCCTGCGTGCCCAGGTTCAATGCAGCCAGCCGCTCAAGCGGGACGTTGCGCCGACTCATGACGTATCGGCCCCGCAGCCGATCGAGCGCGCCCGAACCTCCGCACCATCGGATACGTCGTCCGCCTCATGCAGGTCGTCGAACGGCATCGACGAGATCAGGTCATGTGCGCGGCGGCCGGCGCATCGGCATCGCGCGGCGGGTCGCCGGGATGACGTCCCAGGCTGATGGGTATCGAGAGGAATGCGGTGAGGACCACCGGCACCAGCGTCATGGCGACGGTACCGATGAAGCGTGCGAGGAAGTCGCGAAGATCGGCGTGCATGTCGGTTCCTTCAAGCTCAGTCGCCGTTAGGCGCGACGAGAGCATGGGCGCTCGCGATGAAAAACTTCTGAGCGGAAGCAGATGCTGAGTGTCGCTTGCACGACTTCGCGTCTGCCGTGCCAGGTCAGGCCGCGGCCGTTGACTTGAACACGAGCTGCAAGCCCTCTCCATGGCTGTAGTAGTAGTCGCCGTTCGGGCTGATGACAACCGCGCGGGCATGGCGCGCATCCGAGAAGTACCGCCAGCCATGGCCCGGCTCACCGACCTTGGGAGACACGAAGACGGCCCGCATGCCCGCAGCAGCGTGACGATGGCCCTTCGACTCCCTGCGATGGTCGCCCGCGTATGAAGAGACGCCGATCATTGCTGCGGCAAGACTGAGCGCCACACCGACGTTGCTGAGCTTCATGATCCTTCCTTTCGAGCGGTTCCAGTCGATACTGACTGTGCGTCTACTTTGGGCGCCGGAACTTAAGAATGTCTGAGCGTTTCCAGGGCCGGGCTGCGCCCAGCCCCCCGCGGGGGACAAGGAAACTGGAGCGGCCCGGCGCTTCCTTGAGAGCATCCTGTTGCAACGTAGGAGCCCGATTGGAAGGTGGTGGGTTGTTCGGAATCCGCCCGCCATCGCCCAACCATCGCCCCTTGTCGCAGTTGCGGGCGAGTGGCAGGCAGACGAAGGTTGCGTCGCAGTGGGCGTCACAGACGGGGTGCTGTCGGCCAAGTTCGCGGATCGAGCGACAGCAGCCGCTGGAACCGGCCATTCGCCATCCGACGAGGTACACGACCGCTGCACTCAACCGGAACGATTCGCCATCCTCACAGCCCGATTCAGTCGGCCAGGACGAACCGGGCATCGGTTCGCCTGAGCAACTCGAACGTGTCGATCCACGGCACGCCGAAGTATTGGCAGACGTTTGGGATGCTGTACTTGCGCCGAATCTGGGGGTTGAACTGCTCGTGGGTGACGACAACAGCATCCTCCAAGGTCATAGCCTTGGCGATGAGCCAGGGATCGGCACCACCGAGAAACTCCTCCAGTGCGCCGGGCTTCATCACAGCAGCCTCTGCCGCCACGTGCCCAGCCACGTTGGCAAACGCCTGCTGCGTGGCTTCGTCAGACACGGCCAGAAACAGGCCGTCCTGGTTCCTGGTCCACTCAGCGAGCTCGTCGTTGCCCCGCCTGAGCTCGACCCCGACGGGTTCGATGCTTGCCACGACACCGGCGCCATGACTGCGTTGAACCCAGTGCCAGTAGGCCGGGCAAGTCGTCATGCTGTAGTAGCGGTTCTTCGCTTCGATGAGCGTGTTGGCGTCAAGCAGATAGGTCATGAGCCAAGCTGCCCTGCGAAGTCACGGATCTTCGATGGCTGTACGCCCAGCAGCTTCCCCGCATCGCGTAGCAGCAAACGGCCGCTGAACGCCTCGGCGATAACAGCTCGGGCGAAGCGGGCGCTGTTCTTGGAGCCAGCATTCCGATAGAAGCTGCCACCACCGCCCTCTGCAGCGCGGAAAGCGTCAAGCTCTGTCCGGTAGAAGGTCGAGTAGGTCGCCTGATCGACAAAACCCATGTCCAGAGCACGACGAATGACCACGAACCGACTGACATGAAAGCGGTGCGAAAGCTCCGCTAAACGCACAGCCAGGTCTTGCGAGGCAGCAGCCCACAGCTGGGCAAAGACGCCGGACGGCGCGAGGAACTCACCGGCAACGGCATTGCAGACAACCTCCTCACGGCGCGTGTTGCCAGGCACCGCATTGGAAATCCCGCTGCTGCCGAGCCAGATGTGGGCAAGTTCGTGCAACAGCGTGAACAGCCGGGCCGCCGGCGCATCGGAAGAGTTGATGAAGACAACCGGGGCCAGCGGATGGCTGATCGCAAAGCCTCGAAACTCACCAACGTCGAGCTTGCGATGGGTGTTATTGCCGACGATGCCGCTGCGCATCACCAGCACCCCAGCGCGCTCAGATGCCTCGATCAACTCGCGGTAGTACGTTTCCCAGTTCCGTTGCCCTTGCTCGACGTCGATGCCGAGCACAGCACGAATGTCCTTCGCTACCCGCGCCGCGTTGGAATTCGTGTTGAAGCGGCCTACGAAGGGCAAAGGCCGAGCACCTTGCTCTTGTAGGTAATCCACGAACCAGGCTTGCCTCTGCATGGCTTGCTGGACCGTCTCGATGAGGTTGACGCTGGGCCTAGCCGCAGGTGCCCCAGCTACGGTGCGCAGATCAGGCAGCGTGGGCTCATCGGCAGGGGCTTCGGGCAAGAAGAGATAACCGAACGGAGCGTGCAGTGCGTTCGCGACCAGCTGCGCTTGCCTGAAGGTCGGCTGCGCGTCACCTTCCTCCCATCGCTGGAACTGTTCAGGTTTCACGCCTGCGGCCAGCGCCGCCTCGTTCACATCGAGACCGACTCGACCACGCGCCCAGCGAAGCATCGCTGGGTTGATTAGAGCGTGAGCGTGGGCCATTGCACGATTCTAGAGAAGCCGACCGATCCGGCTGCCTAGTGCAAGCGAGCAACGTGTGGGTTGAAGTCGGTCATATGGAAGGACGTTTGCGTGCAGCGCGCGGGCCTTCGCGCCGATCTCACCGTGGTCGTACTTCGCCCGGGAAGATGAGCCGAACGGTACTCAACCATCTCGGCGTAGACCCAAGGCCAAAGGCAACGGCCGGTGGGACGATGTCAACAGCACCACAGGCACCAGCAGTCGTGACTTCATGAGGTACTTCGACTTGCTGCGCTGGAACTTCGTGGAGTTCAGCAAGCGAGTCTCCAGACCCCTCTGCAGGGTTTTTTGGCCGCGATGGCGCGCAAGGCCCTGATCCTGATGGGTGACTGGTGCGCAAGCGGCGCAACCATTGTTCGAGAACCAAGTGTGCAGTGAGCTCACGGGCTTGGGGGAAATACAGGCCTGGCAGGAAAGAATGCGGAGACGGCCGCAGTAATGTGTTCGTCCCTATTGACGGAGGCAGCTAATGGGTGACCCTGAAGGCCGGTGCCTGCAGGTTGTGGTGTACGCCCGCCTACCAGCCGAGCTTCGCGCCGACGTCGCGAGCCGCCGCGTCGAACGACGCCTTGATGGCCATCGCCACCGCCTCTTGCTCCGGTCCGCCGCCCAGGTTGATGCGCTGACGCGAGGACACCACCTGCGTTCCAATCGTCAGACGGAGCTCGGTATCGATAAACGGGCGGGATGGATCGAGGTTGCTCTGGATGACATGGCCGACGATCCCGCCCACGGCCACGCCGACGGCGAACTTGCGGTACGCCGCCTGCTTGTTTAAATGAACCGTGAAATGCTCGATGGTCACCTTGCCGCCACTGAGTCGATTCCCTGCCCGCTCCTTCAGCCGTGCCACGAGGTACGGGACCCGATCCGGGATGATCTGTGCGTTACCGAGCCGGGTGATGCCGTACAGGTCATTGGCAACGTTGTACGACAGCATCTCGGACTCCGACTCGCTGGGCGGCCGGCGGTCTTCGACCGTGAAGCCGAGGGGAACGGGGGCTAGCTCGGATGCATAGACGTAAGGGATGGACAGCGCCGGCGCGGCGCACCCACCGAGCCCAGCGCAGGCCGCCAGCAGTGAGGTTCCCAGGGTGGTTTTCAACACGGTGATCTCTCCCCATATTTGTGGTCGTTCGGCCGAGGCAGGGCCTCGACCGGCGGAAGCTGGGTCTGGAGATGTGGCCGCGGCGACGCTGGTCATTAACTCCCGCTCTGAATGCCCATGACCATCGGGCGAAGGATCGTTGCAGACTCATCTGGGTCATCCGCGTGCCGCGGCATGGGCGGTAGCAACGAGGGAAACCGGTCATTGATCACCGCTGGCGCCGGCCGGCAGCTTCACCCGATCAAGCGGTCGCTCGACCGTGGCGCACCCGTCGCGCCGGCTCGAACGTCCGCTCTTGCCAACGCGACAGTCGCATGTCCCTTCGGCGCGGCGGATCAAGGCGCTGGCCACGCGCCGGTCGAAGAGCCGCGACGTCAATGATCCAGCCGACGTTACCCATGGACGAGCATGGCCGATGGTTGGCCATCATCCTGGCTGAAACGGGGCTGCCACCTACAATCTGGCTGCAGTTTCCAGCGGGTGGCTATGGCAGACGACGGGCAACTTTTTGTCTTGTGCGACACCAATGTGGGCGCGCGTGATGCCCACCTTTTTCGCAAGAAGGGTGGGCCGCTTCTCATAGACATGCTCCGCGCCAAGAAGGCAACGCTCTTGGTGCCCGAGATCCTGCGTATCGAGTACATCAAGCAATTCACCATCGCAGGCGACGAAGCCTTGCAGAAGATGGTGAAAGAGGTCGATAGGTTGAAAACGCTTTGCGGGTTCGACCTATTCGGGTTGCTGCCAAAGACGCAGTTTGGAGACGCTCAGGCCCGTGAGATCTTGGATCAGCTTGAGGACGTCATCCATGTTTTGCCCACGACGGATGCGCTCAAACTCGCCGCGTCGGACCGCTCCATGGAGGGCCGGCGGCCGACGTCGAAGTCCGACCACGGCTACAAGGACTGCCTCATATGGGAGAGCGTGCTGACGCTGCCCCCGGGTTCCGAAGTGATGTTTGTGACTCGCGATGAGGTTGGCTTCTTCGAGAATGGTGTGCTCGCCCCCAGCCTTGCCAAGGAAGCCGTGGCCAAGGGGCTGAATCTGACTGCGTTCAGAACCACGGAGGCGAATGGCGTGTCGCCGGTTGTCGATGCGCTAAAGGAACGATTTGCGGACCTCGCTTCCATGCGCACTACTGACGTGCTGATGGGAGACCATCCCATAGTCCAGGCGTACATGAGAAATGAGCGCGCCGCGCCAGTTCTGCCGATGTCGGCTGCAGAGGTGTTGCCCCAGCCGGAAGTCCAGCCCGGCGAGCTGGAGGCTTTGCTGACAGCTCGTACGAGACACCTGAGCCTTCTGGACGTCAAGGCCCTTGGGTTCGTCGGATTTTTGGAGCGGGCAAGTAAGCAGCAGGCCATCAGCCTGCTCGTGCAGTCTGGCGCCACCGCAGACGCGGCACGCAACGCGCTGGAGCGTTTGGCGTTGGCTGGCCTAATACGAGACACCGGCCACAATTACCTGGCCGTCAAGGGCGAGCTGCTGGAGAAGGCAGTGCACCAGGCTGAGGCTGAAATGATTGAGCTCACGGGCTTCGGAGGCTGAAGTGGTGGAGGCCTCTACCCGCATCAAAGTCCTTGAGCGCCTGGCTCAGTCAACTACGCCGGCCGCCGATGAGGCGATCAAACGCGCATGCGAGCAGGCAATCGCCAGCCTGGCAAACGGCGTCGACTACGAAGCCCTTGAGTTCAGTCTCGATGTGCTGCTCACGGTGGGATTTCGGCGCAGCAATGAGGTCGTAGCCGCCGCGGACTCCTTTCTTCGCACCGTTGAGACCCGCTCGCTGGTCTATTCAGATGAGCACGGGGAGCAGCGGGTGGCGCTGTCCAAGTATCGCAACACTCACAGGTTGATGACCAAAGCCATCGACCTACTAAACGCATTGCGCTACCTGGAGACGCCAGCCGTTGTCGACAGCTTGCTGTGGGCATCGACGCATGGAGAAGAGTCGGTGCGCAAAGCGGCTTTCTCAGATTTGGGCGCCGTGGCCAAGTACAACATCTCGGTGTACTTCGGCGAGGGAGCAGCCAGAGGCATCGGCTCAGCGCCTCAATTCTTGGTCATTGAGACCCTAGAAAATAAGGGTGACGAATATCTGAAGCTGCACTTGCGTGGCGTGCTGACCCTCTTAGAGGGCCTGCTGTCTACATCCATGGAATCGACGAAGTGGTCGTCTACCGGTGTGACGTTGTCTCAGGCAGTAGCTCCTGCTCACCAGGATGTTGTAGCCGTACGCACGCGCAGCATCGCGTTGGTGAAGAAGCTATATCAGCTAGTCGAGACGAAGTCGCAGAAGCTGTCTGTCATCAGGGCGATGAATACGGCAGCTCGTGGTGATGGCAGGGGCGCTGTCGACAAACATTTTGCGGAGATGATTTCCGCAAACGCTCAGGAGGTCCTGCGGTTCTTTGGCAACGTCGCCAAAGAGGAGGACGACCTGCAGATCATTCAGAAGCTTGAGCATGACAGCTACTGGATTCACTTCCACACTTCATCGGTGGAGGTGAAGGCGGCTGCGCTTGAGGTTAAGGCGATCATTGACGCCAACGCGGAGTACGGTATCTACAAGACTCTCGTTGGCTTCGAAGGGATATTCGGCGATTGGACGAAGGACCGTAAAGACGAGTCCTTCACACTCGGTTCGCAGGATTCCAGGGTAAAGCAATCAAAGGTCTTGGCTGCGCAGGTTCCAGCCGATGGCTTCGATGTGTGGCGCGCTCGAATCTTGAGATTTGCTCACACTGAGTCCAACGACCTCGCCACGTTTCCTGTCTTCTATGAGTTCCTCGCCGAGGTCGCGGCCTTGTACCCCGACTTCGCCCTTGAACTGCTCAACGACCATGCCGATCCACTGTCTCGGTTCCTCATACCTTTGCTTCGGGGTGTCTGGGACGGCGACGGGAAGGCGCAGCTCCTCCCCCTGATGACAAGGTGGATAAATGAGGCTTCGGAGAAGCAGACGTCGTTCCTGAGCGCCTGCGCAAAGGTCTTCCTGTCGACCAAGGATATTGACTTCGACATCCTCGAGAGGATTCTCGAGAAGGCAACGCGCCTTCGCGACGTTTTCGTTATCCGCCAAGTTGCAACGGTTGCCGTCGGTAGGTCCAATTCGGGAGCCTGGAAGGCGGACCTGAAGAGGCTGTTTCTTCGGGCCTTGCCTCGGTTGACCGAGCTTGGGGATGCGGGCTGGGTTCGAGAAATTTGGTACAGGAAAGAGGCGACGGAGATGGTCGCCGAGTTCTCATCTGATGAGCGCCGTGATGTGCTGAAGAACCTGCGCCTCTTGCCGCAGATTGACTACCAGGCCGAGGACGTACTGGCAGCTATAGCCGAACGAGAGCCTGGTTTGGTTGTTGAGTATCTGTGCGACCGGCTCTACGACCACAACGCAGCCCTCGCCGCAGTTGCCGAAATGGCGGGCTACGACTACGAAGAGCTGCCGTACCAGTTCCACGCATTGCAGGACAGCCTTTCCAAAGACCCGAAGGCGGTTGTCGCAGAGGTCCTGGACCGCTACGCCACTGATGACTCGCTATTTGAGTTCAGGGGTGCAAAGCTCCTGCAGGCCATCTTTCCTCAGTTTCCTGAGGACTTCCAGGCAGAACTTGTTCGCCTCGTTCGAGATGGCGGGGGAAAGGGTCTTGAGTTTGTTGCTGGCGTGTTGCGGGCCTACGGCGGAGAGGCTTTCATCCAGCCTGTTGCGAAGGAACTCATCAAGCGATTGCCCCGAAGCAGTCCACTGATCAACGAGGTAGAGATAGCGCTGATGAGCACAGGTGTGGTGTCGGGCGAGTACGGGATGGCGGAGGCCTACGACAAGAAGCGTAGCGAGGTCCTTGACTGGCTTCAGGACCCCGACGAACGCGTCCGTACCTTTGCTGCCAAGTACGTCAACGAGCTCCAGGCTATGAGTGAGAGTGAACGTCGTCGTGCAGACGAGTCCATTGCCGTTCGGAAGTTTGAGTACGGCGAAGAGTAGGAGCCTCCCTAATGCGGTGCTCATGGCGATCCGGCCTTCGCGAGCCTAAAGAATTCCCGCAGAAGGACCTCTTCTTGTGCTGGCGACATTGAAGTAGCGGCTGTCAGCTGCCATGCAACTTATCTACTACGCCCACAGCTATCGCCAAAGCGACGACGACGTCAATGAGTTCTTTCAAGAGCTGATGGTCGACGAGGCGCTGACGCCTAGCCTGGACCCGCCGTCGCAGCACCTCAATGCCGCCAAACCCGAACGACACCTGCGCTGCACTGATGCGATGGTCGTCGTGCTGCCCTGGCGGGACTCGGGGCCTTCGGAGTACATCCGCTGGGAGGTAAGTCTAGGCATGCGGGCACGCAAGCCGCAGCTGGTGTTCGTCGAAGACTCGCTGCCCGACGCGCTGGTGCCAGCGGATCTGCTGCAGCGGCGCTTCTCGCGCGGGCGCCTGCTGCGCGAGGCGCGCGATCACCGTCACGCGGTGCGCATGCTCAAGAGCTACATCGGTACCGACCCGCCGCCTTCCTGCCAACTTGTTGGCGAGCAGCGCCGATGCGTAGTTATCGGCGCGCAGCACTTGGGCATGGCAGGTGAGGCGGCCCTCCTGCAATGCTTACGGAGCCTGAACTACAAGCCCCTCTCCGTGGAGGGTGGCGGCCGGGTGTCCGATGGAATTGCCGCCGAACATACCGTGCAGCGTGCATCTCTGTGCATTGCACTGCTCGACGATCTGACGACGGTGGAGTGCTACCTGCTCGGTATTGCACGCGCGGCCTTGACCCCAACTATCGCACTGACGCTTGACGCGGCTTATGCCTTCCATGCCGTCACACCTCGCGAATACCAGCCGCGTCAGGTGGCGCATGGTGATATCGACGACCTGCTCAATGTGGTAAAGGCCGAAGTGGCTGTATTCGAAGAAGACTATCTCGAGCTAAAGGAAGAGGCCCAGGTTCGTCGCTACAAAGAGTACCGTGAAAGCGTGCTGCGGGTCCAGCGCAAGGAAGGTGTCTACACCGACAGCGAGCGCGAGCAGATCGTCAACTACATCCAGAACGCGGAGATCGACATGTCTAAAGACAAAGTGCAAGTCAGCCACGTCGTGGGGCCAGTAAACATCAAGGCCCGCCTCGAGCACGTGACACAGACGGTTCAGCAGACCACAGGCCTTCCTGATGACCGGCGGGCGCAATTGGCACTACTGGTCGACGAATTGCGCGCGGCGCTGGAGCCCATCGCGACCCAACGGCCTGAAGATGCTGAGCGTGTGGCACAGACGGCCGAGCTGGTAGCCACCGAGGCTACGAAGGGCCAGCCGAACAAGGGCTTCCTGAGCTTGACGGCCGCCGGCCTGAAGGAGGCAGCAAAGGCCGTCGCCGACATTGCCCCCACGGTGCTGACCGTGGCCGACAAGATAGCGGCCTTCGTGGCGGCGCTGACCTGAAATCCGGCAAGGGCGCGCAAGGCAAGGTGTCCGCCGCTTGACGTACGCGGCTCGCAACGCCTAGCCCGGCACGCCTGGATCACCGGGTACGCCCAGGAGGTTCTGGCGCTGAAGTTGTGCGGCGCGCGCGATGCTTTTCGGCAATGAGATCAGTTCGGCGTATGTCCTTTCAGGGTCAGTCGTGCAAGTTCGCTGGCCTAAACAGCGACCGTTCAGCCAGCTGGCGAGAGGCGATGCAGACGGCGTTTGCCTGTGTCACCTGTTCACCATCCACCAGCCGTTGCGTTGGCGCGGGCACTCGCGCACCGCGATGGCCGGTATGTGTTCGAAAGTGTGAGTACGGCGATCGAGGTCGACCGACCGCACCCGCTGCACTGCCGGCACTCGGTTCAGCCTGCACGCCGCAGTGGGCTGACGCGGCCGACGACCGCCAGGCGCTGGAACAACTGTGCCGCTACATCACGCGCCCGGCACTGGTCGACGAGCGCGCACAGACCCACGCCGCAGGCCAGTGGTGCTCAGCCGCGCCACCTGCCGAGTGCGAGGCGAGCTGAGAAGGTGTGAACGAATCCGACATGTCTGCTCATCGCGCCAGAACGCGCCCACTCGGCGCTGCAAATGCTCGCCGTAGCCCGAGCCACGGCTGTGCTTTGCGCCTTGATTGGGCACGTTGTGGCACGCGGCTCGGACACGCCGGATTCATTCACACCTTCCTGAGCGCGTCACAGGCCGGTGCGGCTGTGTTGGGCACGTCTGCTCAAGCAGGTGTTCGCGCTCGACTGGAGCACTGCCCGAACTGCGGCGGCGAGCTGAAGATCATCGCGGCCATCCTGGAACAGCCGGTCATCGAGACGATCCTCACGCACCTGGGTCTGCAAGCCCATGCGCCGCGCCACCGCTCGCCGCGCAGAACGCATCTTTCGTTATGACTTTGGAACGAGCGCATCACCCCGATCGGATGCCAGAGTACGACTCCCGATCACAGATACGGTCTGCGAAGCAGACTTCACTCGACATGGGCGGCGCCACCCTTCCCGGCCCCTTGAGCGGCCACCACCTGGGCAACGGCTGGATCGATGACGGCACGATGTGCCGCGCACGCACGCCCTCGCCGGGGTCGATTGGCACGCAGTCCGCTGGCACCGGCAGCTACCCGACCACGCCGCGAGCGTTCCTTTTCGTGCTGGCCGACGAAGTTCTGCCCTCGGGCAAGGTCATACGCAAGGTGATGGTGGCGCCCGATCACATTACCTCCGCCGCCTTCGTGCGCAACCCCGAAGTGTTCGGCTTCTCCCCCCGCGCGCCCGGCGCTGCCGTGTCCATCGGCGAGCACGCGCTGGGCAACAACGTCAGTCCCTACGTGTCGGCGAGCACCAAGCGCGGCGGCGCGCCCAACTTCGCCGGCGAACCCTTCCACATCGACATCGCGAAGGCACAAGCCGCGGGGGTGCGGCTCTACACGACGGACGAAATCATCGCGGACCTGCGCCGCCTGGCCACGCAGCGCCCGGAACTGCGCTTTCGGGTCGACAAGCTCATTTCGATCATCAAGAGCGTGGAGGGCGAGGTGCTGCTCGAAGGGCACGTGCCCGCCACGGCGGTCAAGTCGGCGACATCCATGAACCTCACTCGGGGCCTGCGCGTCGTGCAGTTCATCGGCATCGTCGTCACGGTCTATGACGTGGCACAGGCCACGCACCAGTCGATCGAGACGCGCTCGGCCGTGCCCATCGCGCGAGAAGGCATCCGGCAGGTGGGAGGATGGGGCGGCGCCGTGCTCGGCATGAAGATCGGCGGCACCGTGGGGGCAGCCGTCGGCATCGAGACTGGCCCCGGTGCGATCATTTCCGGCGCGGTGGGTGCTTTGATCTTCGGCGCGGCAGGCTACCTGGGCGCCGATTGGGTCGCGAACTGGGCGGTGGAATGACAGGCATGAACTGGTTGCGCAGGCTCTTCCAGCGTGGTGCGGTCTCGCGCCACAGCGAGACCGAGTGGAACGTGGTGGTCGACGGGCGCACGCTTGCCCGCCTGCGACTGCCCGAACCGGAAGACATGTTCTGGACCTCCTTCGAGATCGTGCCCGCGACACAGCCAGCCGACTCCCGGCTGATGGATGACAGCTTCTGGGCCGGCGATGCATGGCGTGTCGTACGCGCAACGACCGGGCACGAAGAGGCGCCGGTCATTGCTTCGTCGACAGGACTTGACCGAGTGCGCCACCGCGTGCGGCTACGCGGCATACGGGGGTGAACTGGCCCGCATGCGGCTCAGCCGCACAGGCGACGTTCGTCCCGCGAAGACCGCCGCGCCTACGCATCACCCAAGCGCCTTATCGATGGCCTGCAGGAACAACTCCCCCGATGGCGCAAATCCGGCCGGATCCACGTCGAGGTCGAACGTGGCCATGAGCTTCTCGCTGGCGTCGTTCGGGTGGTCGTTCAAGAAGTCTTGAATGTCGCGCCGCACGTGCTCGATGTCATCTTTTCTGGCAGAAGCCAGATAGGCGTTCACGATCTCTTCGATCGTGCTGCCGGCAAGGTCAAAGTCCTGGTGGAACCAGGCGCCGAGAAAGGACGCCAAGTGCTCGTAGCGATTGTTCATGCGACCTACGGCTTTGGGTAAGCCGTCAATACGAAGTAGACCTTCCCGTTGGACTGCACTTTCCTGATCACTACAGCCAACCGAGTCATTTGCTGAACGCTGCCCGTCGCACGAATCACGCCAAAGCCGACGACTTGCCCTGCCGCATGTGCGAATGCCTTTGTCTCGCCCAGCGCGGCCGCGCTGGACCACGCGGTGATGGCAGCCTGGTTCGCGCGCAGCGCTTCAGCGACGAACTTCTCGGCTTCCGAGAGTGTCCGGAAAGTGGTGGCCGCCCTGATCCTGGGTTCAGCGGCCAATCTTGCCCGTAGTTGAGCCTCGGTTCGGCCCACGTGCCGGGCAATGGTGTGGCCGCCCGCCGCCTCCTCTGCCGCCAAACTGATGGCACCCCGGCGCACCGCCAGTGCACGCGCGGCACCCGCCACCCCCAGCAGCAGTGGAATTCCGAGGTCGACCGTGAGGCCCACAAGGGCCGCGTTTCTTTCGTCGGCCCCCAAGGCCGATGCCGCAGCCTTGGCCGCATCGGACGTCAGCGTCGTCTGCGGCTGGCCTGAAATGATCTGGCGCACCCCGGTCGTGGCCACATCGGCACCATGCGCGCCCAACGCCGCGCCGCCAATCTTCGTGAGGGTGGTCGGCTCGGGAGTGAGCCACAAGGCGGCCGCCCCTACCAGTTCGAGAGCACCTCCAACCGCCGTCGCAGCACCCCAGAGCCGCTCTTTGAGCGACCCGGATTCTTCGATCGTCTCGCCGCGGAAGATGGCGGCCAGCTGCAGTGGCGTGAGCACGATTTCCAGCCCGTCGTCGACCGGTCCGAAAGCGCTCGCCCCAACCGGCGAGGCTTGCACTCCCGTCACCCCGGGCAGAGGCGTAGCCGCTCTGCACAGCGTGCCAGGGTCGATCGGAGTTCCCGCAGTGCCCAACAACGGACCGGGTATGCGCTGTCCTGCCATGCCTTGTCTCTTGGCGTTTACTTCATGTTGGTTGCAGGCGTTGGCCCGCCCTGCCCCAGCGTGTCAGCCGAATTCATAGGTAAAGTCGCCATCCCTTACCCCCAGCCGTATGGCCTTCAGCGACTCCCCGGCGCTCAACCGCCCCAAATACTCCATCGAGACCCTCGGTAGCACGGTGTTGGTCAGGATCGCATCCACCACGCGCCCGCCCGACTCGGCCTCGGTGCAGCGCGAGACCACCAGCTTCACCACGTCGTCGCCGTACTCGAACGGGATGCCGTGGTTCTCTTCCACGCGGCGGCGGATGCGGCCCAGTTGCAGGCGCACGATGTTGCCCATCATCTCGTCGGACAGCGGGTAGTACGGCACCGTGACCAGCCGGCCCAGCAAGGCCGCGGGAAACGCCTTGAGCAGCGGCTCGCGCAGCGCCTTCGCGATGCCCTCGGGCTCGGGCATCAGCTCGGGGTCGCGGCACAGGTTCATGATGAGATCGCTGCCCACGTTGCTGGTGAGCAGGATGATGGTGTTCCTGAAGTCGATGCCGCGGCCTTCGCCGTCTTCCATCCACCCCTTGTCGAACACCTGGAAGAACAGCTCGTGCACGTCAGCGTGGGCTTTCTCCACCTCGTCGAGCAGCACCACGCTGTAGGGGCGGCGTCGCACGGCCTCGGTGAGCACGCCGCCTTCGCCATAGCCCACGTAGCCGGGCGGCGCGCCCTTGAGCGTGGAGACGGTGTGCGCCTCCTGGAACTCGCTCATGTTGATGGTGATGAGGTTCTGCTCGCCGCCATACAAGGCCTCGGCGAGCGCGAGCGCGGTCTCGGTCTTGCCCACGCCGGAAGTGCCGGCCAGCAGGAACACGCCGATGGGCTTATGCGGGTTGTCCAGCCGCGCACGCGAGGTCTGGAT
The DNA here is from genome assembly GCA_966251135.1 of uncultured Burkholderiaceae bacterium. Lineage (GTDB taxonomy): Bacteria > Pseudomonadota > Gammaproteobacteria > Burkholderiales > Burkholderiaceae_C > Albitalea. The sequence goes on along the minus strand of CBINKC010000015.1, from coordinate 13,658 downwards.
GCGCCGGGCAATCATCTCCAGCGCATGGCGCTGGCCGATCACGCGCTGGTTCAGCGTGTCGGCCAGCCGCAGCACGGCTTCCACTTCGTTCTTGACCATGCGGCCGACGGGCACGCCGGTCCAGTCTTGCACCACGCTGGCCACGGCCTGCTCGTCGACGGTGGGCAGGATGAGGGGCGACTCACCCTGCAGCTCGGTCAGGCGCGATTGCAAACCGGCCAGCTCGGCGAGCAGCGTCTGGCGTTCGGCGTCGGTGAGCGGGGTGGTGGAAGGCGTGGGCTGCGGCTCGGCGGCGGCGCCTTCCGATGCTGCGGGAGCGCGTGCCGCTGCGTCGGTCGCTTCGCCGGCTTCGCGCAGCCTGGCGCGGATGTCGAGGATGCGATCGACCACGGCCTTCTCCTCCTCGTGGCGCTTCTTCAGCACCGCGAGGCGGGTCTCTTCCTCGTCGATGGCGCGCACCACACGGCGGCGGCGCTCGCCTGCGTCGATGCCGATGGTCTCTTCACGGCCGATGATCTCGCGCTCGACCTTGAGCGCCTCCAGCCGGCGCAGGCAGTCTTCCAGCTCGGGCGGCGTGGCATGCTGGCTCACGGCCACGCGGGCACATGCCGTGTCGAGCAGGCTCACGGCCTTGTCGGGCAGCTGGCGCGCCGGGATGTAGCGGTGAGACAGCCGCACCGCCGCCACGATGGCTTCATCGAGCAGGGCCACGCGGTGGTGCTTTTCGAGCACCGAGGCCACGCCGCGCAGCATGAGCACGGCCTTGTCCTCGCTGGGCTCGCCCACCTGCACCACTTGAAAGCGGCGCGTGAGCGCGGGGTCCTTTTCGATGTGCTTCTTGTACTCGGCCCAGGTGGTGGCCGCGATGGTGCGCAGCTTGCCTCGCGCCAGCGCGGGCTTGAGCAGGTTGGCCGCATCGCCGGTGCCGGCCGCGCCGCCCGCGCCGATGAGCGTGTGCGCCTCGTCGATGAACAAGATGATGGGCTTGGGCGAGGCCTGCACCTCGTCGATGACCGAGCGCAGCCGGTTCTCGAACTCGCCCTTCATGCTAGCGCCCGCCTGCAGCAGGCCGATGTCGAGCACGTACAGCGACACGTCGCGCAGCTGCGGCGGCACGTCGCCGCGCGCCAGCCGCAGCGCGAAGCCCTCGACCACCGCGGTCTTGCCCACGCCGGCCTCGCCGGTGAGGATGGGGTTGTTCTGCCGGCGCCGCATGAGGATGTCGACGATCTGGCGGATCTCCTCGTCGCGCCCGGCCACCGGGTCGAGTTCGCCCTGCTTGGCGCGCTCGGTGAGGTCGACCGCAAAGCGCTTGAGCGCCTCCTGCTTGCCCATGGCCGCGGGCGCGAGGGCACCGCTGGCCTCGCCCGGCTCGGCCTGCATGCCCGTGCCGTCGCTGGCGCGCTGGCCGTGTTCGGGCGAGTTGCCGAGGATGCGGGCGAAGTTGTCGGTGAGGTCTTCGAGCTTGATGCGCTCGAACTGCCGCGACAACGACATCAACGCGCTGCGCAGCGAGGGGGTCTTGAGCAGGCCCACCACCAGGTAGCCGGTGCGCACCTGCGTGTCGCCGAACATCAGCGAGCCATACACCCAACCGCGCTCGACGGCGTTTTCCACCCAGGTGGAGAGGTCGGTCACGGAGCTGGCGCCGCGCGGCAGCCGGTCCAGCGCGGCCATGAGGTCGGCGGCGAGCACCGAGGCATCGATGCCGTAATGCTTGACGATGCGGTGCAGATCGGAATCGGCCGTGTTGAGGATCTGGTAGAGCCAGTGCTGCAGTTCCACGTAGGGGTTGCCGCGCAGCTTGCAGAAGACGGTGGCCCCCTCGATGGCCTTGTACGCGAGCGGATTGAGCTTGCCGAACAAGGCGGTGCGTGGGATCTCAAGCATGGTGAACTCCGGAGCGAATCAGGAAAGAGGTGTGGGGCCGCAGGCGCAGGTCGCCGCGGTCGCGCGGTGTGGGGGTGCGGCCGAGCCAGCCGGTGACGCCCAGGCGCACGCGGCGGCCGAGGCGCGGCTCAGGCACCTCGGCCGCGGCCAGGGTGAGCTGCACATCCCAGCGCAGGCCGGGGCCGCAGTACTGCAGCACCCAGTCCGACAGCTCGCGCCACGCGGTGCCGCCGGGCAGGAAGGCTTCGTGCTGCGCGAGGGTGAGCGGGCCCAGCACGATGCGGAACCGGTACTGACGATCGCGCACCTTGTTGCCTGCAGCCGCCGATACGCCGAGTTGCGCCGATGCCGCGCGCAGCCGCTCGGCACGGTTGGTGGCAAAGCCCAAACGGCTGCGGTCGGCATCGTCGAGCACCAGCCACTGCGGCACGTGCTGCTCGATGCGCACCGGCACCCGAAAGTACCCGGCCAGCATCTTGGCCAGCCCTTCGGCATGGCGGCTGCGGCTGCCCAGCAGCCCGGCCTGGGAGAGCCGGGCGGGCGCGGGCAGGCTGCTCTGCCCGGGCAACTCGCTGCCCAGGCCGATGCTCGCGCCCAGCCAGGCGGCATAGCGGTCTTCGGCGGGGCGATCGTGCTGCACGGCGGGCTGGGCCTGCGCCCATGCGCGGTAGAAGAGCGCCAGCAGCCGGTGGTGGAACACATCGAGAAAGCGCGCGATCGTGGGATCGCTGCGCAGTCGCAGCCGCTCGCGCACGTATTCGGTGATATGCAACGGCATGGGCCCCTGCGGCCCGAGCAGGCCGAAGAAGCGCACGCCCAGGCGGGGCGGGCCCTCCAAGCGCGGCGTGAAGCTTTCGAGGGCCGCCACGGCGAAGTCGAGCTCGGGCTCCTGGCCCAGGCGCAGCGGCTCCTGGGCAGGCCGCGCGGCGCTGCCCCACCGCGGCATCTCGGGGCGCAGCCCTTCCACCCGGCGCAGCAAGGCGAAGAAGTCATGCGCGCGCGGGGCCTCCTCCACCGCCTGCAGCAACGCGGCCAGCGCCTGTTCGCGCTCGGCCCCGGACACCCCCGCCCCCACTTGCCCCTCGGCGTCGCGCTTCACACGGTCTCCATGAGCCCCACGCGCGGTGGCCAGCGCATGACCTCGCCGCGCTGCGCCGTGCGCAGGGTGAGTTGCGTGAAGCTGTTGATGGCGGCGTGTCGCACGAAGTAACGCTCCAGCACGCTGGCGAACAGGAAGGCGCTGGTGCCCTGGAAAGCGAGTTCGTCGAGCTCCAGCACCATCTCCACGCCGGTGCCGAAGGTGAGCGGCCCCGCGAACGGCAGCCGGCGCACCACCGACCTGGCCTGCAGCCCGCGCACGCCTTCCGCCTGCCGCAGCCATGACGGGTCTTCGGCAGGGGCGTACAGCGCGAGCATGCGGCGCAGGGCCGAGGCCGCCTGCGCAGGCGATTCGCCCACCAGCGCCGTGTGGTTGAGCGCGAGATGGCTCACGAGGGTCCAGCCCGCTTCGCCCACCGGCCTGCGCGTGATGGGCCGCGTGGGGCCGCGCAGTGCATCCACGCGCGAGACCGGGCCGGGCGACTCCAGCCGCCAGGGCGGCGCACCGGCCGTGACGGTGCCGTGCGGCAGCAGCGTGGGCAGGTCGCGGTTGGTGACCCAGGCCGTGACGGAGAGCTGCCGCACGTCTTCGCGGTAAGGCGCATGGCGCGGGTCGACAAGCGACAGGAAGACCTCCTCGCCGATGTACGACGAGCGTGAGCCGTGCTGCTTCTGCCGTGGCGAAAGCAGCCGCGGCTCGCGGCGCACGGTGTAGTAGCCCTGCGGCTCGGTGCCGCCGAGCCGGCCGGAAGGCAGGTCGTGGCGGGTGGCGTACAGCGGCAGGAACTCCTGCTGCGCCACGCGCCCGGTGCCATGGCCCGTGACGGTGTCGATGCTGTGGACCTCGTAGTCCATCGGCCGGCTGCGGTCGGGCACCACGTGGTATTCCCAGGCGCCGGGGCCGAGCTGGATGCGGTCGAGCCGCTTGCGAAAGAGATTGATCGCCGGGGTGCAGTGGAGCGAGAAGCTCTGCGCATCGACCAGCGCCTCCAGCCGCGCATCGCCGCGCTGCAGGAAGACGATGATCTCCACCTCCTCGCCCTCCACCCGGGCCAGGCGCTCGGCGAGACCCGTGATCTCGAAGAACAGGAAGCGCTGTGGCATGGCGGCCGCTTCCTGCAGCAGCCGGTGGCCGGAGAACGTGCGCAGCGACTCGGGCAGCAGCGCCTCGTCGGCCGCATACCCGAGCGGCTGCACCGTCTGCGCGCCGCGCCATTGCAGGCCGGGCGCTTGCGCATCGGCCACACGGTCACCGCGCACCAGCGTGCCGGCCGCCGCGCCGAGCAGCAGCTCATGCATGCGGAACGCCACGTCGTCAGGGGCACTGATGTAGAACGCGAGCCGGTCCATGTTCAGGGCCAACTGCGCCCAAGGCACGCCGCCGCCGCTCCTGAGCTTCAGGCGCACACCGCCGCGCGTGCCCTGCGCCTGCGGCAGCCGCGCCCAGGGCAGGTCCGCGGCATGGGTGAAGTACTGCGCGCCGGTCAGCTCCACGGGCCACAGCGTCACCTCGTGCGCGGTGCGGAACTCGCAGTGCGTGTCCTGCCCGCGGGCCAGTTCCGAGAGCACGGCGCTGCCACGCGGCACGCGATGGCCTTTCACCAGGTTGGGGTCGGCCGGATCGACCGCGAAGCGCGCCACCATCATCGAAGGCACGGGCGCCAGGAAGTTGGGGTAGGTCGACTCCAGCAGGTGGCCGATGAGCCGGGGCTGCTCGGCTTCGATCTTGAGCTGCACGCGTGCGGCGAGGAAGGCGAAGCCCTCCAGCAGCCGCTCCACGTAAGGATCGGGCACCTCCATGCCCTCCATGCCGAGCCGCGACGCGATCTTGGGAAACTCCTGCGCGAACTCGGCCCCGACCTCACGCAGGTGCGTGAGCTCGTCGCTGTAAAGGCGCAGCAGCCGCGGGTCCATGGCGCTAGCTAGTGCCCACGCGTTTCAGATGAGGCTGTCCGTCGTAGACGTGAGTCTCATAGCGCTGGGTGGGGTTGCCTCGCGGGTCATGGAAGATGATGTGGGCCGTCTTTCCGCTCTCGGCCGCGCTCTTCTTCCAGCTCTCCGGGTCATTGCTGCCCAGCACCACCTGCACATGGTCGCGGTTCTCCGTCTGGCTCTTGTGCAAGCCCGTGCGCACGTACACCCCGTACTCGGAGCTGAGCGCACACATGCGCACGAGGTCACTGGCGCTGTTGCGGATCATCTCCTCGATGAGACGCTGCTCCATACCCTGATCGAGCTTCACGGTCGGGTCGGTGCTCCAGCTGTAGTGAAACCAACTCTTCGAAAACGCGACGGTCATGGATGTCTCCGCACGAAGAACGTCAGCAACCGACCTGGCCGTGCGTATTGATCCCGAACGTGCTCGCCGGGATCTGCTCGATGTACACGACCCGGTTGGCCGGAATACCGAAGGTCTGCAGCTTCAGTGCGTCGGCGTTGTAGTTCGCGTCCCAGGGCTTGGGCGTGGCATACACGGCCAGCAGCGAGGCCAGCGGCGGCGCGCCGATGGCGGCATGCAGCAGGGCCAGCATGCCGTTCGGGATGTCGCCGGCCGTGGCGTGATAGACCACGGCTTGAGCGGGCGCGTTCGGGTCGGTGCTCGTGAGGATCACCCCGGCACAGGTGAGCAGCGGAATGGCCACCGTGCGGTGCGCGGCGGCGCCGAAGTTGATGACGCTGGACTGGCCCTGACCCACCATGGTCTGGCCACCGCCGGGCGAGAGAAACGGTGCGGGCCCGCCGCCATGGACCTGCGCACGCTGCACGAGTCCCGAAATGGACATGTCGCGCTGGATGCCGCCGACGAGTTGGTACTGGATCATGTGAGCTCCCTTGGTTGGGTTGTATCTTCTCAACGCGACTTCGACGGCACGATCCCGGCCGCGTCGCGCACCTCCACCTGCCCCGCTTCCAGGTCCAGCTGCGTGCGCAGCAGAATCTCCAGCGGCACCGGCTGCGACCACAGATGGCCGCGGATTTCGAATTCGATGACGTTGTGCGTGTCCAGCACGCTGGTGGCTTCGAGCGCGCGCACCTGCAGCGTGTCGGCCAGGATGCGCGGCTCGTAGCGCACGATGGCCTGGCGGATCGCCTGCTCCAGCGACGCCGCGTCCAGCTTGGAAGCCAGCTGGCCCGACAGCGGCGGCAGCCCGAAGTTCAGCACGCTGCCCGCCAGCCCCGGGTAGGCTTCGGCCTCCCGGCCGAGTGGCTGCACGGCGTTGAAGAGTGCGGCGAGGTCACGCAGCACGGCCTGCCGCAACTGCGCCTTGGACATGACGCGCCGGTCGTCTGCCTCCTGGCTCTCGCCCGGGGCATCGTCGGTGAGCCGGTCCAGCAGCGCAGGCTGCAGCCGGTTGCGTGCATCCACGGCCATCGTTCTCGCCCGCCTCGGCCTCAGGCAGCGGCTGCGCCGGCAGCATGGCCGTGCAGCACGATCTCGCGCACCTGCAGCAACCCCAGTTCGCTGGCGCTGGTGGTGAGCAGGCGTTGGCCCACGCCCTGGTACTGATCGGGGCCGATGGGCAGCCATTCGGTCTTGCGCGAAAGCCGCAGCGCACCCTCGGCCGCGGCACCGGAACCCACGTAACGCGAGGGCACAAGCGCGACCGCCTCTCCATCGCCCGCGAACCACAGGTGTGCAGGCACCCACACGAGGTCGCGCAAGTCCTCGGGTGGCTCGATCGCGACCCGAGCCAGCGACGAGAAAGGCACCCAGCCGTAGCGACCGTTGATCACAACCTCGAGCACCGGGCCGAGCCGCGAGTCGGCATCGGCGATCCACTCGAAGGGCTCCCCGTCGAGCGTGCCCGGCGTGGCGGGCGCCGCGTCGAAAGCGTCGGCACGCAGGCGAGCCGCGAGCCCGGCATCGCCGGCACCATCGGCCTGCAAAGCCTGCACGAGCGGGGCGACCCACTCCTGCGGCTGGCCGAACACCAGCGGCGTCGTCTTGCCGGCGAACACCGCTTCGCGCAGCAGTTCGCACTGCACGGCTTCACGATAGGTATTGACCATCGCCAGCGTGCCGGCATCCATCTCGCCGCATACCTGCAACTGGTTCAGCGCACGGGGCCACTGGCCCAGCACGCACAGCAACTGGAAGAGGAACACGCGCAGCTTCGCATCGCTCGCGCGCTGGCGCACGAGCGACTGCAGCAGCTCCAATGCGCCCTGCGGGTCGCCTGCGGCGAGGAGGTCTTCGGGGGTCGAGGCCATGGTGTTATGCCGGCGCCACTTCGTCGTGGAAGGTGTAGGAGCCGCTGCTGAGCCCCGTGCCTTGCTGACGCTTGTAGTCGATGGCGACCTTGGTGAACGAGAAGGTCACTGTTTCAACGGGGCTGCCCTGCGCATCGACATCGAGCACGATGTCGATGACACGCGCGTTATTGAGGGTCAAGCAGTAGTAGTCGAGCGCGTCGCCGCCCGCCTTGCGCATGGTGAGCTTGGCTTCGCGCACCTCGTCGTTCGTGGCCAGTGCGGCGAGCAGACCGGTGGAGGCCGAGTCGACGCCCTTGACCACGACCAGCGGCCGATACTGGCGCCGCGCCGTGGCCGCGGTGGAGCCGATGGCAGACCCCGACTGGGCGCCCCACCGCCAGCCGCGCACCTCGATGTCGTCGGCATGCCTTTCAGTGGTGGACTCGCCCTTGATCTTGCCGGCACGCTTGGTCTGCACGTGCAGGAAGATGTCCGAGCCCGTGCCGCCCGGCATGTCGAGGGTTTTCATCGAAAAGGCTCCGCTCCTTGAGGGGTGGGTGGGGGCAGCGTTCGCGCTGCCCCGCTGCACAGCGGGCTTTCGGAAGGTGCGTTGCACCCGGCCGGAGCCCGCAGCCGGTCGATCAGACCGGCTTGTTCGTGGTGACGTCCCAGCCGCCCACGATCTCGCCGCCGAGCGAGCCGTCACCCTTTTGCTCCTTGTACTTGAACTCGACCTTGCCGAAGTTCAGCGACACCTGGTCCATCGGGATGATGTCGCTGCCGGCCGAGCCGCCCGTCTGGAAGGAGCTGACGAGCACGGGGCTGAGGATGATCTGCAGGAACTCCTGCTGTTCCTTGCCGGCCTTGCGGCAGGTGAGCGTGGCCTTCTTGAGGTGCTCGCCGGTGCAGCAGGCCGTGAGCAGCTTGGCCGAGGCCTTGTCTGCCTTCTTGACGAAGTGGAAGTCCTGCATGGCGACCTTGCCGCTGCCACCGCCACCGCCGCTGGAGAACGAGCCGGCATTGCTGCCGCCGAAGCTCCACGATTCGATCTCGATCTCGGTCTTGTGCGAGGCGTCGGTGGATTCGCCGTCCACGCCTTCGATCTTCAGGAAATAGTCAACATGTGCCATGGTGTGAGCCTCCAGTGATGAGCGTCGTTTGGATATCAGGGGCTTTGGAAAACACACACGACGCGCATGTGCTCCCTGTCTTGTGAAACTGAAATCGGGTGGGCTTGAAGCCGGCCTTCGGGACCGCCCTCAAGACCTCGTTCAAGCGGCCTTCTGCGACGGCAGCTTGGACACGAGCCGCAGCGAGACGGTCAGACCTTCGAGCTGGTAGTGCGGGCGCAGGTAGAACTTCGAGGTGTAGTAGCCGGGGTTGCCCGCCACCTCCTCCACCGTCACTTCGGCGGCGGCCAGCGGCTTGCGCGACTTGGTTTCCTCGGAGGAATTCGCGGGGTCGCCGTCGACGTAGTTCATGATCCATTTGTTCAGCCAGCGCTGCATCTCGTCGCGCTCCTTGAACGAGCCCACCTTGTCGCGCACGATGCACTTCAGGTAGTGCGCAAAGCGGCAGCACGCAAAGAGGTAGGGCAGGCGCGCAGCGAGGTTGGCGTTGGCCGTGGCGTCGGGGTCGTCGTACTCGTCGGGCTTTTGCAGCGACTGCGCGCCGATGAAGGCCGCGAAGTCGGAGTTCTTCCGGTGCAGCAGCGGCATGAAGCCGTTCTTGGCCAGCTCCGCCTCGCGCCGGTCGCTGATGGCGATTTCGGTGGGGCACTTCATCGCCACGCCGCCCTCATCCGTGGGGAAGGTGTGCGCGGGCAGCCCTTCGACCGCACCACCCGATTCGACGCCGCGGATGCGTGAGCACCAGCCGTACATCTTGAACGAGCGATTGATGTTCACGGCCATCGCATAGGCCGAGTTGGCCCAGGTGTAGGCGCCGTGTTCGCCGTTGCCGGTTTCTTCCTCGAAGTTGAACTCTTCCACCGGGCTGGTCTTGGCCCCGTAGGGCAGCCGGGCCAGGAAGCGCGGCATGGCCAGGCCGATGTAGCGCGCATCTTCCGACGAGCGCAGCGAGCGCCACGCGGCGTACTCCGGCGTGGTGAAGATCTTCGTGAGGTCACGCGGGTTGGCGAGTTCCTGCCACGAGCCCATCTGCATCACGGTGGGGCTGGCTGCGGCGATGAACGGCACGTGCCCGGCCGCCGAGACCTTGCTCATCTCGCCCAGCAGTTCCACATCGGGCGGGCTGTGGTCGAAGTAGTAATCGCCGACGAGGCAGCCGAACGGCTCTCCGCCGAACTGGCCGTACTCCTCTTCGTAGACCTTCTTGAACAGCGGGCTCTGGTCCCAGGCGGTGCCCTTGTAGCGCTTGAGCGTCTTGCCCAGGTCCTGCTTGGAGATGTTCATCACGCGGATCTTCAGCATCTCGTCGGTCTCGGTGTTGTTGACGAGGTGATGAAGGCCGCGCCAGGCGCTTTCCAGCTGCTGGAAGTCGGCGTGGTGCAGGATGGCATTGACCTGCGTGGACAGGCGGCGGTCCAGCTCGGCGATCATGGCCTCGATCGAGGTCATGACGTCGGTGCTGATGAGGTTGGTTTGTGACAGTGCCTGCTGCGCGAGCGTGAGCACCGCCTGTTCGACGGCCGAGCGCGCGTCGTCGGACTTGGGCTTGAACTCCTTGCTCAGGAGCGACGCGAATTCGCCGCCCTGGTACTCGATGCCCTGCAACGCCGAGGTTTGCGTGACGTTTTCTTCTGCCATGGTGTTGTGCTCCGTTGCGGGGTGGCTTACTGGTCGGCCGGCTTGCGCGCGTCAGCCAGCGACTTGAGCAGCGCCTCGTCCTTGATGACCTTGGCGATGAGTTCTTCCGCGCCGGTCTTGCCGTCCATGTAGGTCATGAGGTTGGCGAGTTGCTGTCGCGCTTCGAGCAGCTGACGCAGGCCTTCGACCTTGCGCGCCACGGCGGCGGGCGAGAAGTCGTCCATGCTCTCGAAGGTGATGTCCACGGCGAGGTTGCCTTCGCCCGTGAGCGTGTTGGGCACCTGGAAGGCCACGCGCGGCTTCATGGACTTCATGCGGGCATCGAAGTTGTCGACGTCCACGTCGAGGAACTTGCGGTCCGACACGGGCGGCAACGCTTCGCTGGGCTTGCCCGACAGATCGGCCAGGACACCCATGACGAAGGGCAGCTGCACCTTCTTTTCGGCGCCATACAGCTCCACGTCGTATTCGATCTGCACGCGGGGCGCGCGGTTGCGGGCAATGAACTTTTGGCTGCTGGTGGCCATGGGGGCTCCTGTTGCGCGGATGAATGGCGAGTACTACGAACTGAGATCGGTGCCCGCGAGCTTTTCCACCTGGCTCACGCCATCGGGAACGAGGTCGCGGATGATGTCGATGAAGCTTTTTGTCATGAGCCGCTGCGAGCGACGGATGAGCAGCGGCGCGGGGTTGCTGGGCTCGTTGCGTTCCAGCCATTCGCACACGCGATCGAGAGCGCGCAAGGCGTCTTCGCGCGAGGCGATGGTTCCGACAGGATGTGGCGCGGCGGGATTCGTCCCGGGCGGCGCCACTGCGCCCTCCGGTGCCTGGGCGGCAGGCACGCCACTCACCCGCGTCGCGGCATCGGCCACGCGCTGCATGAGCTTGCGCAGGGGGGCGAACTCGGGCGTCTGGGTGGCTTCGAGGTGGCGCTCCAGCACCGCGGCGACGCCCTGCACTGCCTCGTGGGCGGCGTGCATGTGCAAAGCCAAGTCGGCCTGCTGCGCGATGGCAGCGGCAACACCCTGCAGCACGCCATCTTCCGTCGGCAGGGATTCGCCGGGCAGCGCTTCCGCCGGGCCCAGCGCCAGCTCGATGTCTCGCACGGTGACCGCGCCGCGTTTGCCGGTGAGACTGGCGCCGCGCAGGTCGGCGAGGCCTGCCATGGGGTGCAGCAGGGGCAGCAGCGCGTTGACGCGCGCCGTGGGATCGTTGCCGTCGCTGGCATCGAGCTGCGGGTGCACATGGTCCCAATGGCGCGCCAGCAGGCCATGCACGAGCTTCAGGCCCCACACCGCCGAAGGCAGGCCGCCCAGATGTGCGCCGCTGCGCGTCAGCCATACGGCCACACGCAGGTCGCGGGTGCGTGACGCCAGCTGCAAGGCTTGCTCATGCACCGTGGGCCAGTCGGGTTCCTCGGCGGGAATGATCGTCTCGCCGTACTGCTGCTCCGGCTTGCCCGCGCCCGCTTCCTGCAATGCAAGGAACGCGGCGTCGTACTCGAGATCGACCCCACAGGGGACGTCATCGGCGATCGGGTTCAGCAGGGATTCGAGGTCGACCACAGGCATTCGTCATCAGGCTCGGTCAGCGTGATGGGCACTTTAGGGGTCGACGGCACCGCACGCAGTGGTCGAAAGTCATTTCGACCCGGCAGGCTTAGGCCGAACGGCGAGAGGGGGCGAAGGTGCCTCTCCCCTTCTGCGTTCGCATTGAGCTTGTCGAAATGCTCGTGCATGCGTGACGAGGGCCTTCGACAGGCTCAGGCCGAACGGGGGGTGGGGGCCGAACGGGAGGGGTGGAGGACGAAGATGCCTCTTCCTTTCCGTTCGCATTGAGCTTGTCGAAATGCTCGTGCATGCGTGAACGGGGCCTTCGACAAGCTCAGGCCGAACGGCGGGTGGGGCGAAGGCGCCTCTTCCCTTCCGTTCGCATTGAGCTTGTCGAAATGCCCGTGCACACGTGACGGGGGCCTTCGACAGGCTCAGGCCGAACGGCGGGTGGGGGCGAAAGTGCCTCTCCCCTCCGTTCGCATTGAGCTTGTCGAAATGCCGAGCACACGTGAAGAGGGCCTTCGACAGGCTCAGGCCGAGCGGCGAGTGGGGGCGAAGGCGCCCCTCTCCTTCCGTTCGCATTGCAACACCCCTCACGACACCAACCCTCGCATCGCGTTCAGCAGCTTCCTGGGCTGCACGGGCTTGAACAGCACCGGATGGCCGCTGTCTGTCGCGCGACGCATCTCGTCGTGCGTGGTGTCGCCGGTAATGAGCACGGCCGGGATCTCGCAGCCGCAGCGTTGCCGCACCGCCTGCACCGCGGCAATGCCGTCGGGTCCGTCGCCCAGGTGCAGATCCGACAGGATCAGATCCGGCGGGGTCTCGAGCATCGCCACCGCCTGCACGGCCTGCGCCGCATCGGCCGCGGCCAGCGCCTGGTAGCCCCACTCCTCCAGCAGCAGGCCCAGCCCGACACGGATGGACTCCTCGTCATCGACGATGAGCACCGTGCGGGGGTGCAGCACCGGCATGGGCAGCGTGTCCGCCGCGGCGGTCACGTCCTGGATGACGGGCAGGCCGCCCTGCGCAATGCCGATGCGAAACATCGTGCCGCGCCCCGGTTGAGACACGACCGTGAGGCTGTGCCCCAGCAGCCGCGCCAGCCGCTTGACGATCGCCAACCCCATCCCCAGGCCCTGCCCGCGCGTGCGCTGGCCGCGGCCCACCTGGTAGAACTCATCGAAGATGCGCGGCAGGTCGGCGCCGCGTATGCCCACGCCGGTATCCCATACCTCCACGTTGAAATGCGTCGCCGTGGAACGCGCCACGACGACGATGCCGCCGCGTTCGGTGTACTTGATGGCGTTCTGGATCAGGTTGCCGACGATGCGCTCCAGCAGCTGGGGATCGCTGGTCACCGACTTGCCGCCCGGGGAAAAGCGCAGGTTCAGTCCCGCCTGCTCGGCGAGCCCCGCAAAGTGCATGTGCAGCCGGCGGAACAGGTCGCGCAACGGGAAGTGTTGGAGGTTCGGCTCGATGGCGCCGGCATCCAGACGCGAGACGTCGAGCATGGCGTTGAAGGAGCGGTCGAGCCCGTCGATGGAACGCACCATGTTGCGCACGAGCGGCTCGTCTCCCGTGCCTTTCAACCGCCTTTCCAGGGTGGCGGCGAACAGGCCCAGCGCATGCACGGGCTGGCGCAGGTCGTGACTGGCGATTGCGAGGAAGCGGCTTTTCTCCTGGTCGGCCTGGAACGCGGCGTCGCGCTCGGACTCCAGCGCACGGATGCGGTCTTCACGCCAGATCGCCGCTCGCGCGCTGCGCAGCCATCGCCGCCGGCAATCGAAGGCGATGACCGCCACCAGGCCCGAACCAGCCGCCCACCACGGCCAGCCCGACAGCCTGCCCGAGGCCAGGACACCCGCCATGGCACCGGCCACCACGCAGCCCAGGAGCAACGGCACCGTCGAGCGGGCCATGCGGCGCACCTCATCGCGAACGCGCCGGTCCATGCCACGCCGCTCCACCGGGCGCGGCATGACCTCATCCTCGGCACTGCCGCGGGGCCGAGCCGACACCGCCACGAATACCGTGCGCGGCGCGCAGGGCGCACTGGCAGGCCGCGCAGTGGCGACGGGCTCCGCGAGGCCATTCATGGCGCTCATGAGCGCCCCCTGGGCTGGGCTGCGCCCAGCCCGCCCCCCGTGGGGGA
>CBINKC010000014.1:0-55325 GCA_966251135.1 uncultured Burkholderiaceae bacterium | reverse complement strand
ATGCCGACCCGACGCTCGCCCAGTCGGCGCTGGGCTGGCACGCAACTCGCGACATCGACGCCATGTGCGCCGACAGCTGGCGCTGGCAGAGCAAGAACCCGCAGGGGTTCGGCTCGGCCTCTTCCTGAACATCCGCTCTTCGTTTCGAGTCTTCCATGTCCAACATCGTCGTTCATCCCGTCATCATGGCCGGCGGCAGCGGCACGCGGCTGTGGCCGCTGTCGCGCGCGCAGTACCCCAAGCAGTTCCTGGTGCTGCAAGGCAACCGCAGCCTGTTCCAGCAGGCCGCCGCCCGGCTGGCCCACCTGAAGGCCGACGACATCTCGGTGGCCCCGCCCTGCGTGGTGGGCAACGAGGAGCATCGCTTCCTGGTGCTCGACCAGCTGCGCGAGGTCAAAGGCCAGGCCGAGGCCACCGTGGTGCTGGAGCCCATGGGCCGCAACACCGCGCCCGCGATGACGCTGGCTGCCCTGCACGCCGGCGTGGGCGGCGCCGACCCGGTGCTGGTCGTGACGCCGGCCGATCAGACGGTGACCGACGAGCCGGCCTTCACCCGTGCGCTGCAGCAGGCGGTGCGCATCGCGGCGCAGGGTGCGTTCGTGATCCTGGGTGTCACGCCCGACCGGCCGGAGACGGGCTACGGCTACATCCGTGCAGCGGCCGGCACCGGGCCCATCGATGCGCCGGTGGTGGCCCAGTTCGTGGAGAAGCCTGACCGCGTTACCGCGGAGCGGTACCTCGCAGAAGGGCACTACTACTGGAACAGCGGCATGTTCGTGGTGCGCGCGTCGCTGTGGCTGAAGGCGCTCGCGCAGTTCCGCCCCGACATCGAAAGCGCCACGCGCGCGGCCTGGGAGCAGCGCGGCGTGGACGCGAGCTTCGTGCGGCCGGGCAAGGAGGCGTTCGCTGCCATCCCGAGCGAATCAGTGGACTACGCGGTGATGGAAAAGTGCCCGGGCTCGGGCGCCTACGACATCCGCATGGTGCCGCTGGCCGCCGGCTGGTCAGACCTGGGCGCCTGGGATGCCGTCTGGCAGGTGAGCGACAAGGACGACGCGGGCAACGCCTGCAGCGGCGACACCTTCGTGCGCGACAGCCGCGGCACACTGGTGCACGCCACCAGCCGGCTGGTGGGCGTGGTGGGTCTGGAGAACGTGGTGGTCGTGGAAACGCCCGATGCTGTGCTCGTGACAGACCGCAGCCGCAGCCAGGACGTCAAGCACATCGTGAGCCACCTCGACGGCGAGGGCCGCAGCGAACACACGCTGCACCGCCAGGTGCACCGGCCGTGGGGCTGGTACGACAGCATCGACGCGGGCTCGCGCTTCCAGGTCAAGCGCATCATGGTCAAGCCGGGCGCCTCGCTGAGTCTGCAGAAGCACCACCACCGCGCCGAGCACTGGATCGTGGTGTGCGGCACGGCTGAGGTCACCAACGGCGACCAGGTCATCCTGCTCACCGAAAACCAGAGCACCTACATCCCCGTAGGGCAGGTGCACCGGTTGTCCAACCCGGGCAAGGTGCCGCTGGAGATCATCGAAGTGCAGTCGGGCAGCTATCTCGGCGAGGACGACATCGTGCGCTACGAAGACACCTACGGCCGCGCGCCGGAGGCCAGGCGCGAGGGGTAAGACGGCGGCTGGTGCAGCCGGGGGCTACGTTGCAGCGAGTCATCCCGACACGCGTAACCGCCGCTCAGCACGGCCCCCCGGCTCCGGCTCCCCGTTGGGCCAGGCCTGCGTTCAACCCCCACTGCCCGGCACCGCGCCCAGTCCGCTCAAGCGGACCCGGTCGCGCGGGGGCACCGCCTTGAGCAGGTCGGCCACGAAGGCCTCGTGCATGCGCCAGGCGCGTTCGGGGGAGTCGTCGATGGACGACACGCGAAACAGCAGGCCATCGGGCACCTGGCCGGTGAGGCCCAGGCGGATCTCGATCATGCGCTGCTCGAACTTGCTCTTCACCGCCTGGTCGCCCATCGTGAACCAGTAGGTGATCGGCTCCTTGCGTGCGCCCTGGCTGGTATTGAGCCGGCGGCTGGCGATGGGGCCGTAGGGCGTGGTCACCTGCGCCGGCTCGTTGCTGTGCAGCTTGAAGCCCTGCGCCGGGTAGCACACCTCGGGCTTGTGCGCCTGCAAATCACCGCGCTGGTCATCGCCGTAGGCCATGGCGAGCATCACGTGGTAGCCCTGAGAGTTCACATAGGTGCGCGTGACGATCTGGCTGTAGAGCTTGTCCAGCAGTTGCTGCGTCTGCGGGTTCACCACCTGGTTGCCCGCGGCCGGCAGCATGCGCCAATCGCCGAACTGCCGCGGGACCGTGTCTTCGAGAACGTACCTCGGCGGCGAGCCGGGAGGCTTGGAAGCCGGTCGCGCGGCGAGGCCGCCGACGGCGGCCAGGGCCATGAATCCCGCGAGCACGATGGACGCGCGCATGCTGCTCATGTGAGGCGCCTCACTGCAAATTAGCCTGGGTGTCGCAGCCCGCATAGCAGCGGGCGTACCCGCAACGCACGCGCAGCCGGCGCATTACATGGAGATACGTTTCGCCATCCCGCGCCGTCAGCGTTGTAAGCAATTGCGGCGAGCCGCGGTCAGAAAAGATCTCCAACTCACGCATTCTGTAAGTCGAAGCGCTTGGTTCGGGCTGGTACGAACCCTGCGCTGCCGACGCGCGCACCGCGAAAGCGGACATCGCGTCCGTGCCGGACGCATAGCGCCCGTAGTACCCCATGGCTGTCCCTCGCCCGTTTGCTGCAAAACGTGCCGCCTGTCCGAAAGGCAAGGCCGCGTTCGCACGTGGGCGCGCCATGCCCCCCATCCCGGCGGTCCATGCTCCGACTGTCTTGTCGGACAACGCCCTCGCAGTGTCCTTACGCGACCCCACGCCCGTGCGTCACACCGACCCCGTCGGTTCACTCGCTTCGAGCACTGCAACGTCACCGCCCTATCCGGCGGTGCTTGCAACCTCAAAACGAGTGAATCATGACTTTCTCTTCCTCTCTTGCGGATGAACGACCCGTTCGCCTTTTCGTCACCCTGTTGACCGCCGCCGCGTTGGCCGCGTGCGGCGGCGGCTCTGGCATGGCCGCCGACACGTCGGGGCCGGCGCAGTCGTCCGCCGCAGCCGCGCCCGACGGAGGGGGCGAGGACATGCCCGACCTCACCGAGACCCGGCCCGCGGCGACCGACACCGGTGGCGGATCTTTGACCGCGGTCGCCGGCATCCAGGCCCTGGACGCGAGCGCCACGGTGTCCGCAGGCAGCTCGACCGCCGTGGAGGTGAACATGGATCTGATTCCCACAGGTTCCGCAGGCAGCTCCGAGATACGCATCAAGCCGGCCAGCTTGACGCCCTTCGCCACGAACATCGGCGCCTTCCGCATCGCCTGCGATTTCTCGCACATGCTGCCCGACGACCCCATCGTGGCACCCGGCCAGCCCGGCGCATCGCACCTGCACGCCTTCTTCGGCAACACGGGCGTCAACGCGCACTCGAACGCCGAGTCCATCGCGACGACGGGCAACTCCACCTGCAAGGGCGGGACGGTGAACCGTTCGGCCTACTGGGTGCCGGCCATGATCGACACGCGCACCGCAGCGCCGGTGAAGCCGCGCGTGGCGAACATCTACTACAAGACCGGCTACAACGGCATCAAGCCCTGGCAGGTGCAACCCTTTCCCGCCGGTCTGCGGATGATCGCTGGCAATGCGAAGAACACCACGGCGAAGGGACCGTTCCGCTACCAGTGCGTGGGCAATGGCTCGAGCGCGCTGTGGGGGCCCTCGATCCAGAACTGCCCGGCGGGCGCCATGCTGTGGCAGATGATCTTCTTCCCGCAGTGCTGGGACGGGGTAAACCTGGACTCGCCCGATCACAAGAGCCACATGAGCTACACCGTCAGCCGCGCCTGCCCGGCCACGCACCCGGTGCCGCTGCCTGAGATCACGTTCAACATCGCCTACGACATCAAGGAAGCGGACGCGCCCTTGTACTGGCGGCTGTCTTCCGACAACTACGACCGCACGCTGCCGGGCGGCTA
The DNA here is from genome assembly GCA_966251135.1 of uncultured Burkholderiaceae bacterium. Classification (GTDB taxonomy): domain Bacteria; phylum Pseudomonadota; class Gammaproteobacteria; order Burkholderiales; family Burkholderiaceae_C; genus Albitalea. The sequence continues at coordinate 51,286 of CBINKC010000014.1, read as the reverse complement.
TTCGTCGCACGGCGACTGGTTCAACGGCTGGAGCGACGAGGTGATGCGCACCTGGGTGCAGAAGTGCGACCAGGCCTCGCTCGATTGCCGGGCCCATCTGCTCGGCGATGGGCAAACGCTGTACTGAGCGGGGCGCGGCATGGCCACACGGAGGATGGTGATCGCCGCGGGCGCGGGCGCTGCGCTCACGCTCATGATGCGGCGCGACGCACCAAGTCGCGGTGCCGCACCGCTCGACCTCGCGCGGCTCGAGCTCGAGCAGGCCGCGAAGCGCGCGGCCCTGTGCAGCTCGGCCAACGCCACGGGCACGGGGCTGCGCGGCGAGTACTACGCGGAGGAAGGCTGCCGCGGCGCGCCCATGGCCGTGCGCGACGACGGGATCATCGACTTCGATCCGACGCTGGGCTGGGGGGATGCGCACGCATGCCCCCGCTCGGTGCAGTGGTCGGGATGGGTCAAGCCGATGCTGAGCGGAACGCATCGGTTCGATGCGGGTGCGGGCACGGCGCACATCGTGGTCGCCCGGCACGTCGTGAGCGGCACATCGGCGGGCATCGAGCTGGCGGCGGGCCGCTTCTATCCCATCAGCATCCGCATGGACCGCATCGGCCGCAGGACCGGGCGCATCCGGCTCGAATGGATCCCGCCGCATGGCGCCCGGCTGCTGGTGCCGCAGGTATTGCTGTATCCGCCAACGCAGGCTTAGGCGAGAGCCTCTGAAGATCGCTGCCCCTGCCTTCTTCGCAGGCACCTTCTCAGGCATCATCCCCGCGATGAGCGACGAACCCACCGTCCAGGGCGTGCGGCCCGACTGCGCCGTCACGACCTTGCAGCGCCTGCCCTACTTCATCGGCATCTCGGGGCAGACGGTCAACGCCCGCGGCTTGTCCATGCACCTCGTCGTCATCCCGCCAGGCGGGCGGGCCCAGCCGCATATCCATGTGGGATATGAGACGGGCATCTACGTGCTCGAGGGCCCGGTCTGCACGCGGTGGGGGCCGCAGCTCGAACACGAGGTGGTGAGCCGCGCCGGCGAATTCCTGTTCATCCCACCGGGCGTACCGCACGAAGCGATCAATCTCAGTGCGACCGAGCCGGCGCGCGCCGTGGTAGCCCGCAACGATCCTGCCGAGCAGGACAAGGTCCAGCCGTTCGTGCCGGGCGCGCAGGCCGGTCGTGCCCGTCAGGCAGATCAAGCGGATCAAGCGGATCCGGGCAGCGAGCCTCGGCAGTAGCACTGCAGCACGCAGCACGCCGTCAACTGTCACACCTGACAGGTAGGCGACCTTGTCGTCACCCCTCTATCCTTCATTCGCGGGGTTGCACCGGAACAGCATCTGACCCCAGCGCAGTAGCAGGTGAATCGCGATTCGAGTGATTCGCCATCCCTACAAGACAAACAGGGGGACGACATGAATCGACTCGGTTTCGCACCGGCGTTGAAGACAGGGCCGCGGCGCATGCCATCGCCGCGCCTGCGTCCGGGCCTGGAAGCTCCGCCCCCGTAGCTCACCATCGCACCCGCGTCCGCCGCTCGCGGCGTTGATGCCTCCCCTCTACACGTACGCAGCCTTGGAGCCGGCCGGCTTCAAGGCAGTTCATGCCCGCGCAAAGCACGAGTCGCTCTCCGAGTCGTTCTCGTGCGCCCGGGGCTGCGGCCTTCGTCGCCCGGTGAACGAAGTGCCGCACCTCCAACACCAGCAAGGAGTACCGAAATGGATAGGTTCGTACTTGGCAGCGGCGCCGCCGCCATGCAGCTGTCTTTTCAGATCGTCAACAACGCTGGCGACACGCCTGCGCAGAACGTCATCTACATCACCAGCGACGCGACCTACAACCAGGTGTCGCTGCAGATCGAGCTGACCTCCGGCTCGACGACCCTGTCGCCCGGCACGATTCCCGACCCGTCCTCGCCGCCTTCCACCGGCACGACGATCTACCTGGACCTGAGCGGGCTGCAACTGACACCGGCGGCATGGAAGCAGCTGAGCCCGAGCGCCACGGGCTGGACGTTCAAGACTTTCCCCGAGGAGGGCGTCATCGGGATGACACCCGCGAGCAGCATTCCGTTCACCTCGGGCACGTCGGGCGTCATCACGATCGGCATCGCAGGCATCGTGGTGCCGCAGGCCTTGGCGACGCCACTGGTGCAGCTCTATGCCGACTACTACGGCGTGCCCGGTGTGCAAGGCATGTACTCGGCCTTCGCGGTCGCGATCCAGAACCGCCCCGGCAGCGGCGAAGACCTGAGCCAGGCCATCGCTGTCTCGCTCGGCGCCAACGGCATCGTCAACAGCCCCTCGTCCACGCTGACCGCGCGCAACGCCTTCGGGCTGCAGTTCTCCAGCACGCAGAGGGTCCAGGTCAAGGCCGGGCCCGACACGGTGTTCACCGTGGGCTTCGTCTACGGCAAGCCGCACGACCCCTACGGCTTCGGTGCGCTGACCGACGTGGAAAGCGCCAACCTGATCGCCGCCGCGGCCGGCCTCAATGCCGCGCAGTGGACGATCACCCGCAACAGCAGTGCGCAAAGCCCCAGCTGGACACTGCAGCCGCCGAACGGCGCGCCGCTCGTGGGCTCCGGTGCGCAATCGATCGTGGAGATCGACTTCTCCAACGTGGTCACGACATTTCAGCCCGGGCCGACCCTGATGCTGATCTCGTACGCGAACGTGCCGGGCTACCAGGACGGCATCTTCGCGCTCGTGCTCAACAAGGTGGCCCATGCGTCGATCGGCTCGCTGCAGGTCACGCCCAATCCGGCGTGCTTCTCCGGCGGCTCGGCCAGCGTGACGGTGAGCTGGGCCGCCTCGGGCGCGCAGGGCCTGGACCTCACGCAGAACTTCCTGACCACCTCCGTGACGGGCAAGACCTCGCTGCCCGCCACGCTCAACTCCGAATCGACCGTCTTTTCGCTCAAGGCCACCGGCGCCCCCGGCACGGTGGAAAACGTGGACTACCGGACCGTGACGGCCATCGCCCTGCCCGTCATCAATTCGTTCACCGGATCGCCCACGGAGATCTATGCGGGCTCGGTCTCGCATGACGCGATGTTCGCCTGGGCGGTGGATTCGTCCGATGGCGTCACGCTGTCGTCCACCGGCGGGGCGTTCTCGGGCCAAGCGTTCAGCGCCACGGGCAACACCACCGTGTCGATCGCGCAGCCGCAGTTGGTGACGCTGGCGCCGACCACCGCGCTGAACCCGCTCACGCTGACGCGGCGGCTGCTCATCTCGGCCTTCACGCCCACGCCCAAGACCTACGCCGTGTCGTTCACGCCCACGACGGTGGGCATCTCGCCCACCGGCCCCTTCGTGCTGGCGGGCGGCAGCGCGCAAAGCGGCTTGCTGGTGGCCGATACGGTGCAGTACACGTCGATGGGCAACGTGGCCACCGGCCGCAACGCCACCGCCATCGCCTTCTCGGACGACGGCGGCACGGTGGCCACGGCCAATGCCGACAAGACGGTGTCGGTGTTCAGCGTGAGCACGGGCCCGAACGGCCTGCCGATCTTCGGCTCGCCCGCCACGGTGACCCTCGGCGGCGTGCCGCAAGCCGTGGTGTTCAGCGAGAACGGGCCGCGCATCTTCGTCTCCGTGAGCGGCACCTCCGCAAGCCAGGCGGGGCAGGTGGTCTCGCTGCTGCAATCGGGCGGCATCTACCAGGTCGAAGCCACGGTCACCGTGGGCCGACAGCCGGCCGGCCTGACGCTCGATGCGGCCGGCTCGCGCCTCTTCGTGGCCAACGCGGGGGACGACACCGTCTCGGTGGTCGGGCTCACCCAGGGCGGCGCGCTCGGCGGCGTGACGACCATTCACCAGGTGGCCGGCGGCCCGGCGGGCATCGCCGCCACGCCCAGCGGGCAGCAGCTGCTGGTGTCGTGCGCGAAGGCCGGCACAGTCGTGGTGCTCGACCCCAACCACCCCGACACCGGGCAACGCAAGACGCTCACGGTGGGCAAGGCACCCGGCCAGATGGCGGTGCTGCCCAACGGCGCGTATGCCTTCGTGGTGAACACCGCGGACGGCACCGTCTCGCTGATCGATTGCTGGGGCCTGCCGTCCAACGCCTCGGTGCTGGGCTCGCCGGTCCAGGTGGGCTCGGGCGCGGCGGGCATCGCCGTGTCGGCCGACGGCCTGCAGGTGCTGGTGGCCACGGGCGGCGGGTTGTCGGTGGTCACGCTGGCGACCTACCAGGCTACGTCCACCGCGCCGAGCGTGGCCAACCGGCCGACCAGCGTGGAGTGCTATGTGGACGGCAGCGCGGTGTTCGCCTGGCACGATGCCTCGCTGCCCGCGACCGCGAAGAGCCCGGGCATCCTGGTCTACGACCTCACCTCGGCCATGCTGTCCAACGTGCTGGCCGACAAGGCGGTGATGCGCTGCGTGGCCTCGCCCGACCCGCTGTCCAAGCTGGCGTTCGCCATCGTCCAGGCCGACCCGACGCTCTACCTCATCGACACCGAATCGCTGGACGTGAGCCCCCTCAGCCTGCGGCTTGCTGCAGGGGCGGCACCGGTGGCGCTGGCGGTCTCGGGCAACGGGAACATGGCGTATGTGGTGGCGGCCGATGCCAGCCGGGCGCTGTCGCTCGTGGTGCTGCAGCCCGCCGCGTCGGGTTCAGGCTGGGTGCAGGGGGCCACGCTGCCGCTGTACCAGGCCACCACGGCCGGGCGCATCCTGCTGCGTTCCACGCCCGATGGCAGCACGCTGTTCCTGGTGGATGTGGCGGCGGCGCAGGTGCGCGTGCTACGGAAGTCGGCTACGGGCTACGTGCTGTCCAGCACGGTGATCCACGGCGACGTGAGCGCCATCGACCTTGCGGTGCTGCCCGACGGCAGCGCGGCGTATGTGCTCAATGCCGGAACCAACACGAACACCATCACGGTGGTCGATGTGGCCACGCTCAACTCGCGCGTGGTGGCGATCCCGCAGACCTACGTGAACCTCACCGGGCTGCAGCCCTCGCCCGACGGTCGGCGGCTCTTCGCCACCGACACGAACGCTGCGGCGCTGCGCGTGCTCGACCCGGCCTCGCTGCGCATCCTGCAGACGATTGCGCTGTCGGCCACCTCGGGTGGGGCGGCGGGCGCGAGCGGGCTGGCTGTCATGCCGGATGGCTCGAAGATCTTCACGGCCAACACCACGAGCCAGACGCTTTCCATCGTGGAGCAGATCCAGATGGGCACCGGCGCGGCTCACACGGTGAATGCCGATGCGGGCGAAGCAATGCGCCAGCTGTTGCGGCGTGTGGCCGGGCCGCGCGCGCTGTCTGTGTCGGCGGTGGGCGACACCAGCAGTGCGCTCTTCATGCGGCATGCGATCGGGGATTCGCCCACGACGCCCACCTCGGGCTGGTCGTCGTCGCCCGACGTCATTCCCTATGGCCTGAACATCGCGCCCGATCCCACGATCTTCACCACGCCCGCGGGCTACAACACCGACTACGGCGCGACGGTGTACATGAAGAACCCCAACTACGTGTACGTGCGCGGGCTCAACACCACCGCCGCACAGATCACCTCGCGGGCCTACTTCTATTACACGCGCGGCAGCCTCGCACTGTGGCCGGCGAACTGGTCTTCAGAGAACGTGACGGTCAACAACACGGTGCAGAACTGGGTCGATGTGACCGCGCCGCCCGTGAGCGCCACCTCCAACGGTGTGGGCCTCGGCACCTCGCCGCTGCTGTGGACGCCGCCGCAACTCGACCCCGGCTCCGACCACTATTGCGTGATCGCGTGGGTGGACAACAGCCCCAACCCGCAGCCGCCCGATTTCTCGAAATACAGCAAGTTCGCCACCTTCGACGACCTGGTGCAGTTCGTCATGTCACACCACAACATGGCGTGGCGCAACACGGTGGACGTGGTCACGCCGCCACCCGACTTCAGCTACAACACGGCGCTGTCGATGATGAGCGGCGGTGGCTCGGTGATCCTCTCGATCACGTTCCCGAACGTGCCGCTGGACGGCAGCATCGCCGTCAACGTGCAAGGCACCGACCCGAGCAACTCGGTGGCGCTGCCGCAAAGCTCGCTGAGCAACTACCAGGGCGGCTACAGCCCGCGCAACAACCCGCTGGTGTTCCCCGCGAACTTCAAGACCAGCGTGCAGGTGCAGCACTGGCCGGGCGCCACGCCGCTGCCGCCGAACGCGCAGATCAAGGTGTCGCTGGCGGTGCAGACCGCGCCTTCGCTGATGAACGACATCCAGCGCATGTACCAGCCCATGGGCCTGCGCACGCCGCTGCGCCGCTGGGGCGGCTTCCCGGTGTTCATCATCGGAAGCACCACCTACAACCTCAAGTTCGGCAACGCCGGTGCCAACGGCAAGCTCCAGGGAGTCGCACGATGAACGCTGAAACCAAGCCCCTGAAAGACGTGTCCTCGACCACAGGCATCGTCATCCGGCAGTCGATGGACCGCTCGGACCCGGTGCTCACCAACTCGCCTGACCTCATCGTCACCGGGTCGGGCGCGGCGTTCGACACCTCCGTGTTCACCGACCCGAACGCCTACGACTGGTATTTCTCGCAGCCGCCGGTCAACGGCTCGGCCAACTACGTCTACATCCGCGGCGTGAACTACACGCCCACCGGCACGCAGAACTCGCGGGTGTACCTGTACTACGCGCAAAGCGACCAGTTGCTCGACCCCACGCAATGGAAGTCGAGCGGCTTCACCGTGGCCGGTGTCAGCCAGAACTACACGCCCATCAACGCGGTGAGCCAGTACCAGATGGTCATCCCCCCCGCGCCGGTGATGTGGACACCGCCGGCACCCACCACAGCCGGGGCCACCTACTTCCTCATCGCATGGGTGGACAACGCAGCGCAGCCCACGCCGCCCACCTTCCCGAGCACACCCTTCGCCAACCTCGCGGCGCTCACCACCTACATCTCGCAGAACCCGCAGATGGCGGTGCTCGACACCATTTACCGCGGCGCCTTCCTGCGGCAGTTCCCGGGGCAGACGGCCAGCAACGACGGCACCGGCGCGCAAACCTCGCCCGACATCCTTGCCCACGGCACGCTGGCCGCGCAGGATGCCTCGGCGTACACCTCGGCCGCTTCGTATGGCTCCAGCACGCTGGTCAACACCGCTGTGCTGGGGGCTCGCAACTTCATCTATGTGCGCGCCCTCAACACGCGCAACGGGCCGGGCAAGTCGCGCGTGTACCTCTACTGGGCGACCACCACGGCGATCTCGCCGCCCAGCTGGCAGATCACCAACTTCTCGTATGCGGGCAACGCGCAGAACTGGGTCGACCTCCAGGCCACGTCTGCCGGGCAGGTGATGGTCTCGACCGTGCCGCTGGTGTGGACGCCGCCTCCACTGCCCAGCGGCCAGTCGTGCGTGCTGATCGCCTACGTGGACAACAGCGCCTCGCCCACGCCGCCCGACTTCACGCCCTTCGGCTACCTCACCGAATCGGCGGTGGCGTCCTTCGTGGCGGGGCATCCGCAGTTGGCGTGGCTGTCCACCGCCAGCACCTCCGCGCCCGCCGTGACGATGAGCTGGGAGATGGCCCTCAACGCCGGCCCCGGCGGCACGTTCTACGCCGGCGTGCAGCTCAAATCCATCCCGACCGACGGCACGCTCACCCTGTCCATCCCCGGGCCGGATGCGGCCAACACGGTGGTCATGTCCTCGCTGAAGGTGCCGGACCCGAACGTGCTGATGGCCTGGCCTGTGTCGTACCCCAACGGGTTCGCCACCAGCGCGGTGCTCACGTACACGCAGGGCGCCACGGCACCGGGGCCGGGCGCGAGCATCTCGGCCGTGCTGCTGTTGGGCGGGGCGGGCGGCGTGTCCACGGTGATCGTGCCGCGTTCCGGCAGTTGACCCATGGCGACGGCATCGGAGCATGACGCGGCCTTTCGGCAGATCGATGATCTGCTGCGGCGGACCGCGGCCGCCAGCGCCCGCGCGCTGGCGGCGCACCGAGGCGGTCTCGCAGCCGCCGACCTCGACAGCCAGCTGGAGCACACGCTCGACCGCCTCGCCTGGCTGCATGGGCGCGGCACCTGCGAGAACCTCTCGACCGAGGAGCTGTTTCGCAGCGTCATCGAATCGCAGGTGCACCACGCGCGGGAGAGCACCGGCGCCGAAGCCACCGAGGCCCTGGCGCGCGCGCAGGCGCTCGTCGATGCGGCCCGGCGCGGCCACGGGCTGCACATCGAAGGCCTGACGCCGGTCGAGCCGCGCCGAGGCGTCTACGTGGAGCCCTTGCGGCCGGAGGTCGAGCATCAGTTGCGCAAGACGCGGCGGCCGTTCATGCGCTGGCGCAAGGGCGCCATGCTCGTGCTCACGCAGCGCGCGCTGGAAGAGCTGCGCGCCGCGGGCGACCGGGTGGAGGTGCTGTTCCTCGACTCCGAGGAGCTGCTCGACCTGGAGCAGCGCGGCGATGCCGCCGCGCTCGATGCCGAACTCGCACGTCGCCTGGCCGCAGCCGCGGCGGCACCCGACCACATCGGCGACTCGCCCGCCGGCTACCGCGTGCGCAGGTTGCTGCACCAGAGCACGCTGCTGCGCAACCTGCGCGACCGGCTCGGCGGTGCACACCCTGCGGCCCATCAGGCCCTCCTGCCGATCCTGGCTCAGCAGCGCGCCGTGCTCGAACCGGCATTGCAGGCAGTGCCGCCCGCGCCATCGGCAGCGGCCGATGCGCTGGACGAATCGATCGTCCAGGAACAGGCGCTCCAGGCCCTGGTGATGCGCTGGGCCGCCGAGCCCGACATCGCCGGCTACGGCCTGCGCGTGCGCGCCGTGGCCGATGCGGGAACCCGCCTGGCCGACCTTCAGCGTCATCGTCCCTGACACCGCCATGCCGCCACCCCTGCGCACCGTTGCCGCCGACTATCACTTCTATGCCTACGACTACGCCGCCTCGGCCGCGTGGGCGCTGTGCCCCGCGCAGCCTGCGCGTGCCGGGCTGCGCTTCTACAGCATGTCGCAAGACCTCACGGCCTTGCAGGCATGGGGCGCGGCCACGCAGCACGTGCCCAACATCGCGCTGCAGAACATCAACATCCCCGCGCCCGATGGAGGACTGGCCCGCGACACGCAGGTGCTGTCGTTCGGCGGCCCGGTCGGTGCCGGCGCGGCGAACTGCCCGGCCGTGGTGTTCACCGGCGGCATCCATGCGCGTGAATGGGTCGCGCCGGCCATGACCTATCTGCTGGCCGAGTACCTGGTGCGCAACTACAGCACCGCGCCGGCCACACCGCATCAGGTCGCGCTGGCCAACCTCGTGAACACGCGCCGCATCGTCATCGTGCCCATGCTCAACCCGCACGGGAACAACTACACCGTGTTCAGCCCCGACCAGGACGCGCGCATGTGGCGCAAGAACCGTCGCCGGCTGCCGATGAACGCCCTGGGGTGGGCCGCGCTGCTGGCCGCACCCAACCCGCCGCTGCAGAACATCAACGTGCCGGCGCCCACCGGCGGCAACCTGGCGCGCTACGACGTGCCGGTCTATCGCTCGAACCAGACCGACACGGTGGTCATCCCGCCCATCGTCATCGACCCCGAAGCCGGTGCCGAGCTCATCGTCGGCGTGGATCTCAACCGCAACTGCAGCACGGCCGGTTGGGGTCATCACTGCCCGCCGAACGCCAGCAGCGGGAAGCCGGCCGAGGACGACTACTTCGGCCCCCGCGTCGCGTCGGAAACCGAGACCCAGAACATCCAGGCCGTGCTCACGGCGGTGGCCAACGCGGCGGGCGGGCTGGCCTCGTCCATCGATTACCACTCGTACAGCCAGGCCATCCTGTACCCGAGCGAAGCCTCCTATGCCGGCAACGTCGGGCCCAACTACACCGGGCTGGGCCAGGTGCTGCAAAAGCTCATCGGGCCGGCCACGGAACCCTGGTGGTCTTACGACTACTCGCTGGGCACGCCGCTCCAGATCGTCGAGTACGACGCGGTGGGGTCGCTGGGCGACCGCGCCGCCCTCACGCACAACGCGCGCGCCTTCGTGGTCGAGCTCGACCCGGCCAGCGCCAACCCCGGCTTCCAGCTGCCGGAAAACCAGATCCAGACGGTGTTCGAGAAGAACATCCGTGGGGCGCTCGCGCTGATCGCCTCGGCAGGGCAGGCCTCCACGGTCTCGAACACGCGCAACTGGGTGGGCTACGGCCACCGGACCATCACCTCGGGCGAGTCGCAGTTCCTGAACTGGAACGTGTTCGGCCGCGGCAACCAGCTGCCGTGACGAGGCCCCTGACGCAGGACATGGCGACGATGAGCACACCTTCCTCCGCGCTTCAATCCCTGCTGGCGACGCTGCAGCAGGCCAAGCAAGGCACCACGCTCGTGCTGGATGCGGCCAGCCTGGGCAAGACCCCCGGGGCCGCGCTGCTGCAGCTGTTGTCCGAACAGCTGCAGCTCAGCTCGCTCACGCTCGACGCGGTGAACCTGCCCGCATCGGTGACCGGCGACACGCTGGCCGTGAGCGGCACGGGCAACGGCATCACCATCGCGCTGCTGTTCCAGGACGTGCAGGGCGAGGTCGGCGTGCAGGCGCTGTTCCAGGCCACGGCCGTGACGCCGTTGCAGGCGCAGCTGAGCGCCTTGCCGGCCGGCTTCTTCAGCGGCATCACCGTCTCGGGTGCCACGGCCAGCGTGACCGTGCCGGGGCTGGCGGCCACGCTCTCGTTCTCGTCGCCGCTGTACGGCGCCGTGGGCCTGGCCACGCCGTGCAGCGGACTGGTGACCACCTCGCTCGCGCCTCGCGTGGACGGCACGGTGGCGCCACCCAGCGGGGCCAAGGGTTTGTTCGTCGAGCTGGCCACGGCGACCAGCGGCTGGCGCATCGCCCCGCTGTCGGGGAGCTGGGCCTTTGGCGACTTCGGCTGGCTGTTCACCGGCCTGGACATCCTCGGTGCCTTTCCCCCGATCATCCCGACGAATGGCCTGGGGTTGAGTGGCTTCGACCTGAGCCTGCTGCCCACCTCGCCGGGCATGTCGTCGCTCACGATGGACGTGGCCGACATTGCAGATCCGGCCAAGCCGCTGTGGAGCGCCATCGGCGGCAAGGTGCAGCTCACCGACGTGCTCGTCACGGTGGGGCTCACCTGCTCGAAGGAAGGCGTCATCTCGCTCACCGGCACCGGCTCGGTGCAGGGCAACTTCTCGCTGGGGTCGATCGCGCTGCAGGCGCAGATTCCTTTCCCGCTGGATGGCGTGTGGTCGCTGACGGCCCACCCCGATCTCAGCCTGGATGTGCTCGATGACCTCGGCACGCTCATCAGCGGCGGCAGCACCCAGCTCAATGCGATCATGCCGCCCGATCTTTCGACCCTGGGCAACTTCGCGCTCACGTATGTCCACCTCGCGGTGGATGCGCAGACCTTTTCCCTGGTCGACTTCACCTTCGCGGTGGGCTCCACGGCCGCATGGAAGCTGATCCCGGGCCAGCTCGAACTCAGCTCCTTGCAGATGGTGCTCACCGTCGACGGCACGCCCGCCGTCAGCGGCTCGGTCATCGGCAAGATCGCGCTGCCCGAAGGCGCCGGGATCGTGGTGAGCTTCGGGCGCGCCACCTCGCAGCAGCCCTGGGCGCTGGAGGTCATCTCGCCGGCCATTGCGCTGCCCAGCCTGGGCGATCTGGCGCAGTTGACGCAGAACGCCGACCTCGCGTCGATGGTGCAGGCGGGCGGGCTGAACCAGCTGCACTTCGTGATGACGGGCCTGAACTTCGGCCTCACCGTCTCGCCCACGCAGCTCACCCACTTCGGCCTCACGCTGCAGCTGGCCAACGCCCAGCAGCCGCTGTCGCCCACGCTGGATTGGGCGCTGATCCCCAACGTGCTCACGCTCACGCAGTTCTCGTTCGGCTTCCAGCTCGACTGGGGCGCGTCGCCCTCGAAGAACGTGTTCGGCACCTTCGTGCTCAACGGGCTGGAGTTCGACGTGAAGTTCGCGCAGTCGTCGGGCAAAGGCGGCACCCGCGACGCGCTCATTGCCGAGTACAGCGCGCAAGGCGCGTCGGGCACGGTCGATGTCAAGCAGCTCATCCACTCCATCTCGCCCCAGGTCGCGGCCGGCCTGCCGGATGGCTTGGTGATCGACCTGGCCGACGCGATCCTCGTCTACTTCAACAACGGCACCGACAAGAAGTACCTCTTCGCGATGGACATCGCGGTGGAGTTCCCGCTGTCGGATTTGCCGCTCATCGGCAAGGCCTTGCCGGCCGACGAGAAGGCCGGGCTGAAGAACCTGAAGCTGGTCGTGGCCTCGGCCGCCATGACGGCCGACGAGGTGAACCTCATCAACGGCCTGTCGCCCAAGCCGGTGCTGCCGCTGCCGGCGGCCAACACCACCGGCAACGCCATTCCGCAGGGCTTCTCGATGGCCGCCGAGATCGAACTCGGTCCGGTGAGCATCTTGATGACCAGCCCGCCGGCTCAGTCTCAATCACAGCCTCAGTCACAGCCGCCATCGCAGCGGGCATCCACCACGAGCCTCGTGCTCGCCACCGAGCCCGCAGCGCCGGCTGCCGACCCGGTGATGTGGATCAACGTGCAGAAGGCCATCGGGCCGGTCACGATCCAGAAGGTGGGCTTCTCGTACCAGGGCGGCAGCCTCTTCGTGCTGTCGAACCTCGCGATGAGCGTGGGCGGCCTGGAGATCGACCTCATCGGCATCGGCATGGGCTCGCCCATCACCCAGCCGAAGCTGGAGTTCACCATCCAAGGCCTGGCGGTGAGCTACGTGGAGGGGCCCGTCTCGATCATGGGCGGGATGATGGGCACGCTGAGCCCGAGCGTGAACTTCACCGGCGCACTCAGCGTGCGCGCTCCGGAGTTGTCGCTGGCCGCGCTCGCCGGCTATGCCGAGTATCAGGACCACCCGTCGTTCTTCCTCTACGGCGTGCTCGATGCACCCATCGGCGGCCCGCCGGCCTTCTTCGTCACCGGCGTGGCGGCCGGCGTGGGCTTCAACCGCAAGCTCGTCATTCCCGATGTGTCGGGCGTGGCCACGTTCCCGCTTGTGCAGTGGGCGCAGGGCACCGGCACGCCGTCGATGGACCCCACCCAGCCCATTGCAGACCAGGTGGGCGCCGCACTCACCAAGCTGGCACAGGCCGGCGTGGTGGCGCCCAGCGTGGGCGACTACTGGTTCGCCGCGGGCCTGCAGTTCACGAGCTTCGAGATCGTGACCTCGTTCGCGCTCGTCACCGTGAGCGCGGGCACCGATGTCGAGATTGCGGTGTTGGGCTTGTCCACGGCCACCGTGCCGCCCATGGACCCGAGTCCCGTGGCCGAAGTGCAGTTGGCGCTGGAGGTGGCGTTCTCCTACAGCACGGGCCTGCTGGCCGTGGCGGGCCAGCTCACGAACAACAGCTATGTGCTCTCGCGCAGTTGCCACCTGACCGGCGGCTTCGCGTTCTATCTCTGGTTCAAGGGCGAGCATGCCGGCGAGACGGTGCTGAGCCTGGGGGGCTACAACCCCAATTTCACCGTGCCCACCTACTACCCGAGCGTGCCCCGGCTCGGGCTGAACTGGCAGGTGGTGCCCGAGTTGAGCATCACGGGCGGGCTGTACTTTGCGCTGACGCCCAACGTCATCATGGCCGGCGGCAAGCTCAGTGCCGTCTGGAGCAGCGGACCCATCCGTGCGTGGTTCACGTACTGGGCCGACTTCCTGATGACGTTCAAGCCGTTCCATTACTACATCGATGGCGGCATTGATCTCGGCGCATCGTTCACCATCGACCTTTGGTTGTTCAGCGTCTCGGTGACCATCCACGTGGGTGTGGACCTCGCGCTGTGGGGCCCCGAGTTCGCCGGCCGGGCCGTGGTGGACCTGTCGATCATCTCGTTCACCATCACCTTCAACGACCAGTCGCAACAGACCGACACGCGCATCGAGTGGAGCCAGTTCGTGGCGCAGTTGCTGCCCGCGCAGCCTGCCGCCGCGCAGCTCGCGGCCCGGCGCGGTCGCCTGCTCATGGACGCCACGGCCACGGAAGACACGCCACCGCCGCCGGCCGCCGTGGTGCAGATCAACATCACCAGCGGCCTCGTGCGCGAACTGCCGGCGCTGGCCAGCGGGCCGTGCTTCCTGGTCAACGCCGAGACCTTCCAGTGCGCGGTGCTGACGGTGATCCCGTCGAAGTCGGTCACCTTCTCGCCTTACCAGCCCGATCCCAAGCAGCCCGCGCAAGTCAACCTGAAGTGGGCCGACGACACGCAGCAGCCCCACAACCCCGATGGCACCCTCACCGCCATCAACACCGGCTTCGGCGTGGGTCCCTCGCAGCTCACGCCCGCGCAGTTCCAGCCGTCGCTCACGCTGCAGCTGGTCTCGCCGGAAGACGAGGCGCTGCTGGCGATCCGCCGCTTCACGAGCGCACCCAAGGCACTGTGGGAGAACAAGACCTACGACGCGCACGGCGTGCCACAGGTCGACCCCTCGACCGCGTTGACGCAAAGCGGCATCCCGAATGCGCTGGTCGGGCTGACGCTGGTGCCCTACGTGACCGAGCCCGACATCCTGCCGCGGCCGGTGCCGCTGGAGTCGCTGCTCTTCACGCTGGACGACAACGTGCAGCCGTTCGCCTGGAGCCCGGGCATCGCGCCCACCAGCGACACGTTCACCGACCAGACGGTCGCCGGCACCATCGCCGCGCCTGCGGTGGCCGGCGTGCGCAGCCTGCTGCTCGGCGCGATGGCAGCCCAGGGTGTGACCGTCAGCACCACGGTCGATGTGTCCCGCCTCGCCGACCCGGCGAACAACGACCTGCAGGCCGCGCCACGGCTGCGCCTGCTCGGCGAGCAGGCTTTGGCGGCATGACGCAGGTGACGCAGGCAAGGAAAACGACATGAAGAACAGAGGACTGTCCAACCCCGCCGCCCTGCGGCGCATCCTCGCCACGGGCACCGGCACTGCCATCGGCACGGGCACGGGCACGGGCACCAGCCAGCAGGTCGTCTTCATCCAGAACGCCATCCCCCCGCTGCGCGACGGCACCTACACCCTCACCGCCACCCACACGGTGCCCGGCCAGACCCCCGGCAGCTTCAGCGCCACCAGCACCTTCATCGTGCAGGGCGAGCGCTTCAGCATCGCCGCCACGGAGATCGACTCCGTGTTCCCGCCGAACCTCGCCAACGGCGAGTTCGACGGCGTGCTGCCGCACGTGGTGCTCACGCGCTGCACGCTGCCCTGGGAGCGCACCATCGACACGCCCGGGTCTGCGCAGCACTACCCCACCTCCCCCTGGCTGGCGGTGCTGGTGTGCAACGAGGCCGACGCCCCGCCGCTGCAATCGGTGACCGTGCAAGACCTCGTGCCCCTGGGCACGCCGATCACCGTCATCGAATCGACCGACAAGGGCACCGGCACGCTGGCGGCCACCACGCTCTCCTATGGCGCCGCCTTGCTGGGGCAGCTGGGCTACGGCGAATCGCCCACCGGCGCCTGCACCGCGATCGACCTGCCCAAGGACGTGTTCAACAAGGTGGCCCCCGCTGCCGCCGACCTGCAGTACCTCGCCCATGTGCGCGAGGTCGACACCACCGACGGTGCCGACAGCGACACTGCCTCCACGCAATGCGCGGTCGTCGTGGCCAACCGCATTCCGCCGTCCAACGGCGTGTGTCGCGCCTACCTCGTGTCGCTCGAAGGCATGGCCGACTACCTGCCGTCAGGCGACGGCACGCCCAGCGCGTCGATCCCGAACACCGTCGACACCGTGCGCCTGCTGGTCTACCGCTCGTGGAGCTTCACCACGAACGACATGGACCAGACGCTGGAGCAGTTGCTGACGAACCTGAACGCGCCGCCGCCCGGCGGCACGCGCATCACCACGCTCGCGCTGCCGCTCTCCGGTACGGCGCCCACCGCCACGCAGGTGGCGCAGGCCATGGCGAACCAGGCGGCCGGCACGCTCGCGGCCACCGATGCCACGGTGCTGGTGCAAAACGCGCTGCAACTGGGCTACGTGCCCATGGACCACCACCTGCGCCATGGCGGCAGCACGGTGTCGTTCTACCGCGGCCCGCTCGCACCCCTGCCGGTGCCGGCCGGCGGGGTGGCCTACTACAGCGGCCCCGACGCCGCCAACGCCTACAACCCGCAAACGGGCCTGTTCGACGTGTCCTACGGCGCGGCCTGGCAGCTCGGGCAATTGCTGGCGCTGCAAAGCGCCGGCATGGCCAACCAGCTCTATCAATGGAAGCGCTCCGTCACGCAGCAGCAGGCCATCGCGGCCGAGCAAGCGTTGCTGCAGCAGCGCTTGCAAGGGCAGGCCGTGTTCGAAAGCTTCTTCGCCCGGCGCAATACCGCGCTCACCGACGCGCCACCGCCGCTGCCGGATGACGTGGTGCAGTGGTTCAGCAACCTCGCAGGACTGCAAGGCGTGCCCTTCAACTACCTGGTGCCTGACGAACGCATGCTGCCGCCGGAATCGATCCGCTTCTTCTGCCTGGACTCGAACTGGGTCGATGCGCTCATCGACGGCGCGTTCAGCATCGGCCGCGCGGCCGTCTCGCCGCAGTCCATCGAGGCCCGGCATGCACCGGCGCTGCGCCGCCAGGCCTGGGCCACCATCGGCCTGCGCTCGCTCAACCGTCGCGCGGCCCGCATGGCGCGCATGGCACGCATGCAGGCGACCTTGGCCTCATCGACATCAGTGACATCGCTGGGTGATCCCCCGGGCCAGGGCCCCATCACGGGCTTCCTCATCCGCTCGCAGGCGGTGTCGGGCTGGCCCAACCTGCGCGTCGTCGGCTTCAAGGACGCCGAGGCCACGCAGCGCATCGACCCCATCCGCATCGCGCCGCTGTCGAGCGACACGATGCTGTGCCTGTTCGACGGCGTGCTCGCCTCGGTGGTCCTGCGCGAGCCGCCGGAGCAGCTGCACCACGGGCTCGAAGGCACGTCCGCGGCCTACTACACCACGCTGCGCTCCGTGACCGGTGGCCCGGGCGACACCGCCGCGGGCCAGCAATACACCACCAACCCCGCCCAGCGCGTGACGCCTTGCGACCCGGCCGGCACGCACGCATGGGCCTGCATCCCCATGCGTCCCGACGGGCAAACGGTGAACGTGTCGGGCGCCGCCGCGGCCATCGCGCAGCGGCTCACCAAAGACTTCTCCCAAGTGCTGAAGAACGGCTTCACGTCCGCCGAGTTCGCACTCGAAATGACCAAGGGTGTGGTGGAAGTGGAGTACCAGCAATGAGTGCACTGATCGTTCCCGTCGATGTGATGGCCTATTGCGTCGGCACGCTCGACGCGCAAGGCCCGGCGCGCAGCTTCGTGGGCGCCAGCACGGACTTCACCAACCAGACCACCGCCAACCGGCCGGCCTTCCTGGGTGTGAACGTCACGCGCGATGCCACCCAGCCGCCCCTGTGGCCACTGGAGGCTGGCGTGCACCTGCACTGGGCCATGCCCGATGCGCTGACCCGCGCACCCGGCGGCAACGGGCCCGTGTCCTTCCCGCCGCTGCCCAACCGCTGGCTCATCAGCCGCGTGGTGCCGAAGGGCCTGGGTGTGAAGCACTGGATCGTCGAGAGCGACACACTGTCCACCGCCGCCCCCGGCGCCCAGACCACGCCCACCGTGCCGATCAGCGACCCGGCGCAGCCTGCCGGCGCGCAGCGCGGCTTTCGCTACCTGGGCGCGTGGGAGGTGTTCGACGGCCGCTGGAGCGAACCCGCCACCACCAACGCGAACTCGCTCAAGACGCTGGCGGGCCACGACCTTCATGCCGTGAGCACGGGCGACATTGCCTTTGCCGCCTTCTATCCCAACGCGCGTGGCGTGTTCGGTTTCTGGGACGACCTGAGCGACCTCACCGATGTGCCCGCCGAGCTGATGTACGTGGTCACCGGCTGGTATGGCACGCCCGCCAACGATCCGCTGCAAGGCGGCTTCGTGCTCGAACAGCTGCAAACGCAGCTGGGCTGGACCTTCGCATCGACCGCCGCGCAGCCGCTCACCACCTCGTACTACAGCGGCTTCGTGCAGGGCCTGCAATGGAACCCCGCCACCCGCTACATCGACGACCAGCCCACGCCCATCGCTGGCGACGTGGCCCTCGGCAGCCACCCGGCCGAAGCGCTGGCTGCCTACTTCCGCGGCACGAACCATCCGTCCCTGCCGGCTTACGAAGAGCTGCTCACGCTGTACGCCACCGGCCTGCTGCCCGGGCTCGCCACGCCTTCGGCAGGCCAGCTCGCCACGCTCGAAGAAACGCTGCACGAGCTTCAGTTCGGCGGCGTGGATGGCGGCACGATCTACACCCTCACGCGCGGCACCACCGAGGCCACTGACCTGCCGCTCGCGCTGGCCGATGCGCTGAACCTGCTCAACGCCAAACAGCAGGCCTTCGACGCAGCGACCGTACAGGTGCAGCAGGCCAAGTGGCAGCTCTTCGCGGACTGGCTGCGCCTGTTCGAGGTCGATCCTGCCAACCAACAGGCCGCCCTGAGCGCGTTCTCGTCGCGCATGGCCTTGCAGGCCGGCATCGCCCAGAACCTGCAGGATGCCCAGGCCGCGCTCGCCACCCAGAAGACCGCCGTGCAAAACATGCTGAGCGGCGACGTCACCCTTACCGCGACCCCGGCGGCCCGCTACTACGCCCCGGCCGAGCCCGTGCTGCTGCTGGCCGGCGATGCCGCTGCGCCGGCCCTGCGCTACGGCGGCGATGGTCGCTTTCACCCCAGCGGCTACCTCGTGTGCCGTCTCGACACCGACGTGCTGCAGGGCCTGTCCATTGGCACGGCGACCACGCTCGCGGCCTCGCAGTACGCGGCCCTCCTGCCGCCTGCGCCCAACCACCTGCCCAGCACGGTGATCGGCGCATTGATCGCAGAGGCCGCGTTGCTCAACTCGACCCTCGGCGCGGTTGCCAGCGGCATGACCGCTGCCGCCCTGGCCGCCGATCTCGATGCCTGGCTGGAGCACGGCTCGCCACAGATCTACCGCCAGCCCGTGGGCGTGCCGCCTTCGCCGGTGGCGACCTCGGCGTGGCCCGGCGCGAACCCCTGGTGCTCGCTGATGGTGCTCTGGGAAGCCAGCTTCCACCCGCTGCTCGACACCGACGACAACAACGGCCTGGCCGATTACCCGGCCTCGTTCTTCACCGCCAACTACAGCCTGGACCCCGACAACCCGCGTGCCATCGGCTACACGCCGGGCCCTGGTGGCATCACCGTCGATCCCGCCACCATCGACTTCAACCCGCTCGATCCGCAATCGGGCACGCAGACCTATCAGGGCGCGGCCGTGCTGTCGCAGGCCTCGGCCGACAACCTGCGCAACCAGCTCGCCAAGTACCTGGCCCACACGCCCGATTCGACCCTGCAGGCCATCGCAGACCAGCTCGCCAGCACCGATGTGGCGATGCAAAGCCTCTCCGGCTTCAACGAAGCCTTGCTGACCCGGCAGCGCAGCCTGCAGCTGTCGATCGGCGTGTCGCCCTCGGCGCCCCTGCCGTTTCGCGCCGCGACCGCGCAGCTCTCGTCGGTGGTGACCTCGCTCAGCGAGATCCCGACGCTGGCACCGCAGCCGAACGGCGCCTACAACCCCGTGCGGGCGGGCTACATGAAGCTGTCGATCCAGGTGATGGACCCGTTCGGTCGCAAGCGGCCCGTGCAGGTGCAAAACACCTACCTCGCCGACACGCTCACGGCCCTGTCCGGCACCCACCCGGTCCCGGGCGTGGTGTATGTGCAGCCGCGCCTTGCGCAGCCGGCCCGGCTGCTGTGGCGATGGTTGGCCGCCGACAGCACCGAGTACGACGAGATGAACGCGCACCCCGCCACCACGCCGGTGTGCGGCTGGGTGCTGCCCAGCCATCTGGGGGTCGGGTTCTTCATCTACAACGCCCAGGGCAATCCGCTGGGTTCGCTCGCGCTGCGCGCCGACGGCAGCGGCGTGGCGTGGCAATCGGCACCGGGCAACCAGGCCACGGTCGATGCCGATCTGGCCACCGTCATGCAGTACGAGAACCCGCACTTGCGCGACTTGGCACTGGCCCTCGGCGGCAGCACTCCCGCGCGCTTCAAGGCCTTCTGGCAGGCGGCCGACGCAGCCACTGCACAGATCGTGCCGTCCGCGCCCGACAGCCAGCCGGCGCTCGGCCTGCTCGTGGGGCGCCCGCTCGCGGTGGTGCAGGCCTCGTTGCGGCTGGAGCGGCAGGGCCTGGCCGCGCTCGACCAAACCTATGCCACGCTCAACGATGGCAGCTTCATCGACACCGACCATGCCGTGGGCAGTGTCGAGTTCCCGGTGGTGATCGGCGACCTGCAGCGGCTGGACGACGGACTGGTGGGCTACTTCAAGCCCGCCACCGGCAGCGGTTTCGACACCTCCGTGTTCTACAGCGAAGCCGCCACGGGCACCGACCCTGGCGTGGCTCGGCCGAGCGCGGGCAACCTGCTGCTCACGCCTCAAGCCGTGTCGCCCGCGTCGCCTTCGACACCCTTGCAGGAAACCAAGCTGCTGATGCTCGTGGACCCCCGAGCCCCTGTGCACGCCACGATGGGCATCCTGCCCACCCAGGCACTGGCCATCCCCTCCTACCAGTACGAGGACACGCTCGCGAGCCTGGAATTCACCTTCCCGGCCATGCCGCTGCTGCGGCCCGCAGGCGGATTGACGCTGCCGTTCCCCAAGATCGCCGGCTACAACCTCTCGTGGATCACCGAGGAGACCGACAGCGGGCGTTCAAGCTGGGCCGTCGACCCGGATATACAGGCGCCGAGCGCCGGCGCCATGTGGCGATACAGCCCGCAAGCGCTCACCGAAGGCTGGCTCCGCCTCAACCCGGAGCTGCTGCGGTTCAGTCTGTCAAATGCCGGCACGCCGGCCGTGACTGCCGGCGCCACCGTGTCGCTGACGCTGACGCTGACCAATACGCGCCGCACGCCGATCACCTTCAATCCCGGCCAGACCATCGGCGAAAGCCAGCCCAACTCGGGCTCGGTTTTCTACATCCATTTCGGCGCGTTGGTACCCGAGGCGCAAGTGGCAGCCATACAGCCCAGCGCCACTGGCTGGCAGTTCCTGGCACTCACCGACGCGCGCTACGGCAGCTATTGGTGCGCCACGCCGACCTCGGCCGTGACACTGGCCCCAGGTGCGTCACTCGATATCACGCTGGCCAACGTGGCGATCAACGCCGCCGCCCAGGCCCAGGCGCGTGTGTACTTCGACTATGACGACCTGGTCGGCTGCGACGACGGCATCGATGAAGCCGTGCTCGCCGTGCTGCCCGCGCCTGCGCCGGCACTCAGCCCGGCACATCAGTAAGCACTCCGGCGTTCATCACCGCCGATACATCACCGCCGATCGCGCCGTGGCGGGCAAGCACGACTAACCCGTGGTGGCGTTCGATCGGCAACGACCCTGCGATAGGAATGGAGCCCCGCCAAGCGGCTCCGCTCGCATCTGAAGGCCACCTAGCGCTTTTCAGCTTCTGGCCAGCCCTGTCCGGCGTCGCCTCCGATGCGCTCGTGTACCTCGACTCGCAGCGTCTGGGCTCCACGCTCGTCACTCTCACGCAGTTGCACTTCGATGGCCTTACCGTGGTCAGCTGCGCGAGGACGTGCGGCGAGAAGATGGCACGCATACCGAGTGCACAAGAGGCAAGGGGTTACGGGCTTTCGCCCGTAACCCCTTGATGGTTCACGCGACCGGCCGGATTCCGAGGGGAACCGAGCCGGCAGGACGCCTTAGGCCGCCAATCGCTCGCGGCCAGTCTTGACCGACCCGGGAGCAGTCGACGCATCGGGCTGGACCGCGCCTTCCCACTTCGCGACCACCGCAGTGGCGATGCCATTGCCGATCACGTTGGTGGCGGTACGGCCCATGTCGAGGAACTGGTCGATGCCCATGATCAGCAGCAGGCCAGCTTCGGGCAGACCGAACATCGGCAGCACCGCGGCCACAACCACCAGCGACGCACGCGGCACACCGGCAATGCCCTTGCTGCTCACCATCAGCACCAGCAGCATCGTCACTTGCGTGCCGAGCGACATCTCGATGCCGTAGGCCTGGGCGATGAACAGCGCCGCGAAGGCCTGGTACATCATCGAGCCGTCAAGGTTGAACGAGTAGCCGAGCGGCAGCACGAAGCCGGAGAGCTTGCGCGGCACGCCGAACGCCTCCAGGCGCTCCATCGTCTTCGGGTAGGCCGACTCGCTGCTCGCAGTGGAGAAGGCCAGCATGGTCGGAGCGCGCAGCAGGTTCAGCAGCTTGAACACCGAGCCGCCGAGGACCAGCGCACCGGCCGCGATCATCACAACCCACAGGGCCGCGAGCCCGGCGTAGAAGGAGGCGATGAACTTGCCGTAGGTGACGAGCACGCCCAGACCCTGGGTGGTGATCACCGCAGCGACAGCCGCAAACACCGCAGCCGGCGCAAGCAGCATCACCAGTTCGGTCACCTTCAGCATCACGTGCCCGACGCGGTCGATCTGGCGCACGATCGCGTCGGTCGTGTCGTCCTTGAACGCCGCGAGCGCGAAACCAAACATGATCGCGAACACCAGGATCTGCAGGATCGAGTTCGTCGCCAGCGCCTGGAAGACGCTCGTCGGCACCAACTGGGTGATGAAGTCCTTCAGGTTCAAGGCCGAAGTCTTGAGGTTCGTCGCCGCCCCGGCGTCAGGCAGGGGCAGTCCCAGGCCCTCGCCGGGCCGGAACAAGCCCACGAACAGCAAGCCGAGCCCGAGCGACACAATCGAGGCGCCAATGAACCAGCCCAGCGCGCGAGTGCCCACACGGCCAACGGCCTTGGAATCCCCCATGCTCGCAACGCCGGCCACGATGGTCGTGAAGACAAGCGGCGCGATCACCATCTTGATCAGACGCAGGAAGACGTCGGTGACGATCGAAAATTGAGCAGCGATTTCCTTCGCCGCTGCGGCGTCGGCCGCGTGCTGGTGCAAGGCGTGGCCGACGCCTATGCCGGCCAGCATGCCGATCACGATCCAGGTGGTGAGATTACGAGGCAATTTCATCGGGCGCTCCTCAGGCTTGAGTAATAACGATCGGCTGCGGCTGCGTCAGCGACTCCGGGGCGAGGATCGCGTCGAGCTTCTCGCGCGACAGCAGGCCCTTCGCCAGGACGATGTCGTACACGCTGCCGCCGCCGGCATGCGCTTCCTGCGCAATGGCGGTCGCATTCGCGTAGCCGATATAGGGGTTGAGCGCAGTGACGATGCCGATCGAGTTCTCGACCTGGGCGCGCAGACGGTCACGGTTGGCGGTGATGCCTTCGACGCAGCGCGTGGCCAGCGTCAGGCAGGCATTGCGCAGGTGGGCGACGCTCTTGAAAACACTGTGGGCGATGATGGGCTCGAAGGCGTTGAGCTGGAGCTGGCCGGCTTCGGCAGCAAAGCTCACGGTGACGTCGTTGCCGATCACCTCGAATGCAACCTGGTTCACCACCTCGGGAATCACCGGATTCACCTTGCCCGGCATGATCGACGAGCCGGCCTGCATGGCCGGCAGGTTGATCTCGCCCAGGCCGGCACGCGGGCCGGACGACAACAGCCGCAAGTCGTTGCAGGTCTTCGACAGCTTCACCGCGACGCGCTTGAGCACGCCGGAGATCTGCACGAAGGCGCCGCAGTCCTGCGTGGCCTCGATGAGGTTGGGCGCCGTGACGAGGGCGATGCCAGTGATTTCGGAGAGGCGCTTGCAGACGAGCGCTGCATAGTCGGGGTGCGCCGTGATGCCGGTGCCGATGGCGGTGGCACCCATGTTGATCTCGCGAACGAGGGCGGTGGCCTCGGTGAGGCGCAGCTCGTCCTCGCCCAGCATGACGGCGTAGGTGGAGAACTCCTGCCCCAGCGTCATGGGCACCGCCTCCTGCAGCTGGGTGCGGCCCATCTTGAGCACGTCACGGAACTCGTCGGCCTTGCGCTGGAATGCACCGCGCAGCGTGGCCATCGCATCGACGAGGCTGACCATGCTGAAGATCGTGGCCAGCTTGAGCGCCGTCGGGTAGACGTCGTTGGTGCTCTGACTCATGTTCACGTGCTCGTTGGGATGCAGCACGTGGTAGGCGCCCTTCGGGTGACCCAGCCGCTCAAGAGCGACATTGGCGATCACTTCGTTGGCATTCATGTTGGTCGACGTGCCAGCACCGCCCTGGATCACATCGACGACGAACTGGTCGTGATAGCTCCCGGCCCGCAGGGCTTCGCAGGCGGCGACGATGGCGTCGCAGCGGCGCTCGTCGAGCTGGCCCAAGTCGCGGTTGGCGAGCGCGGCCGCCTGCTTGATGCAAGCCAGCGCGCGGATCAACTCGGGATAGGCCGAGATCGTGGTGCCCGTGATCGGGAAGTTCTCGACGGCGCGCAAGGTGTGCACGCCCCAGTAGGCGCGGCCGGGCACTTCACGGTCGCCCAGCAGGTCGTGTTCGGTTCGGGTCTTGGGATCGCTCATCGCGGCCTTCGAGCAGCAGAAAGGGGCGCAGGGTAGGAGCGCGGCCTGTGCCGCGCAAAGCGTATGCGGGAACCGCATAACGCGATTCGGCGGGTGGCGCTTTCAGCGCGGCGACGCGCAGAGGTAGGACCAGAGACGGTCCAGCAGGGGCCGCGTGTTCTCCATCGAGCGGTACAGCCTCACTTCGAGTGGCGCCCCCCAACCCGCCCCCCCGGCGGGCACGAGCCGGCCTTCGGCCAGCTCGCGGTGCACGCAGCTCTCGGGCAGCCAGCCCAGGCCGTGGCCGGCCAGGAGCATCTCCTTGAGCGCCTCGGACATGTGGGTCTCGAAAACACGGTGCAGGTAGTGCGGCTCGGGCGACGCCAGCAAGACCATCTCCAGCACGTTGCCGAGGAAGGCGCCGGGCGCGTAGCCGACGAAGGGCAACGGCTGGCCCTTGCGCCCAGGCAGCTTGAACAGCGGCTCGCCGTGCGCGTCAGGGGCACAGTAGGGCCGCATCGACTCCACCTGAAGCACCAGGTAGGGAAAGCGGTTCGGGTCCAGCAGCACGGGCAGCTGCGCGTGGTGGTAGACGATCGCCAAATCGCAGCCGCCGTCGACCAGCTCCCCCACTGCTTCAGGCACGTTCACTGTCGACACGCGCGCGCAAACGGGCCCGAAGTTCTGGTTCAGTGCCTTGAGCCACTGAGGGAAGGAGGTGAACATGAGCGTGTGCGCGACCGCAAAATGGATCGCCTCCTCCGCCAGTCCCTGCTGTCCCCGCAGCAGCGTGCGCGCCCCATAGGCCTGTCGCAGCATGTCGGCCGCGATGCCGCGGAAGGTCCGGCCCGGCGCTGTGAGCGTCATCGGGTTCGAGCTGCGGTCGACGAGCGTCACGCCCAGCCAGGCTTCCAACGCCTGGATGCGCCGGCTGAGCGCCGGCTGCGTGACATGGCGCTCACGCGCCGCACGCGAAAAGCTTCGCGTGTCGGCCAGCGCGAGAAAGTCTTCGATCCACTTCGTTTCCAAGGCGTCTTCGGTGCGATACCAAGTTTGCACGCGACTATACTGATTCGGTATATCAATGCACGCACAGAACGACCCCCAAGGTAAGTGTCCGCTGGGGCGACGTGGTGTCAGTGCTGTCAGTGCCGTCGGAAGCGATGAGCGGGCACATGGGATTCGTTCACATCCCCTTCAGCGCGGTGCCTTGTACCGGGCCCCCGCTCCATCCGACCTCGCCTGGGACGCTTCTTCCGGTATGCCCTCGGTCGTCATGCGCCGGTACAAGCCTTCATGCAGTTCGACATAGCGGGCCCACGAGAAGGCCGCGGCAAGGCGTTCGGCACGCCGCGACATGAGGTCCGGCGGCAGGTCGGCCTCCAGCAGTTCCCGCATGGCTGCCCACAGCCGAGCCGGGCTGCGGATGGGTACGGTGCGCGCACCGGGATCGCCTTCGCCGATCACGCGGATCGCTCCGCTGTCGGCGCCGACCATGCGCGGCACGACCGCCGCCGCCTCGATGTACGCGAGGCAGAAGCCTTCCTCGTGCGACGGCTGCAGATACACGTCGGCCTCGTGCAGCGCCTGCAGCTTCTCCTCCTGCGTGACGCTGGGGGTGATCTGCACGCGGCCGGCGAGGCCCAGGCGCGTGGTCTCGCGCTGGAGGAAGCGCAGGTAGCTGCGATCGCGCACCTCGCCCACGATCCGATAGCGCAACCGGGGATGCTCCCGGGCGAGCATGGCTACCGCCGCCAAACCGTCGTGCTGGCCCTTGGTGTGTGCGATGCCGCCCATGGTCACGACGCACGGGGCATCGCGCGCGCGGTGCACGAGGGGCTGTGTGGCCTGCAGGGGGCCGTCGTACCCCAGCGGAATGAGCGAGACGCCCGTCGATGGATAGCCGTAGCGCGCGACCGTGTCCTTCATCACCTCGCTGTGCACGATCACCTGCGGGATGAAGCGCGCGCGCAGCAGCCACTTCCAGGCCAGCGCGTTGGGCAGGAAGCGCATCGCGCGCACCGCGTAGTGGAGGCCATCGTGGCCATGCAGCGACTGCAGCTTGCGCTCGTGGGGCGGCAGCGAGTGCAGCGTGAGCACCCAGCGCTGCGGCGCGAGCACGGGGCGCAGCACGGCCAGCCCGCGCGAGCTCATGGCGATGACGTGGATCACGTCGGGCATGAATGCGTCGATACCCTGCCCGACCTCGCGCGCCAGTTCCCGGCCCGTGGGGATGCGGATGGAAAAGTGCTGGGCTGGCTGGGCACCGGCGGGCACGATGTCACCGGCGAGCGCCACCGTGTGGCCGCGCTCGGCCAAGCCGCGGATGAGGCGCACCATCGAGGCGGGCACGCCGCCTCGCATGTAGCCGGTGACATCGCTGACGATGAGGATGCGCATGACGGCTTAGAAGCTATTCACTAGTGCTCTGCGCGGGACAAAGCGTCAGCGACCTGTCCGAAGCGAGCCGACGGCTCGAAGACCGCGGCACGGGTCGCCTGACTAGGCGCGCCGCGCAGCTCAGGGTGGGCCCCTGCGCAAGCGGCGCAACAACGGCAGGCGACCCGTGCTGCGGTCTTCATGACGCTTTGTCCCGCGCAGAGCACTGGCCCTGACGAAGGGCTTCGACCATCTCGCGCGCGCGGTGTCGCTGCAGCGCGCGCAGCACGTCGCATCGGGCGCGCAGTTGGCGGGAGAGGTCGGCGGAAACGCTGTGTAGCCATTCCATGCGGTCGATCAAACGGCCGGCGTTGATGTAGTCGGTCTTCACCGCCAAGTCCTCCCGGTCGATGGATTCCAGGAAATCGAGGCACTTGGGCTGGTAACTCAGCGAGAGGTTGGGCACGCCCAGCGCACAGGCGAGCACGGTGGCGTGCAGCCGCTGGCCGACCACGCAGTCGCAAGAGGCAATCGTGCGCACCATGGCCTCGCAGTCGTTGCGAAACGCCGGCAGTTCAAAGGCTTCGTGGGGAATCTCGCGCTTGAGCCGCTCGCCCACGCGCTGGTCGATGGGGTGCATGGCCAGGAATTTCGCGCGCCAGCCGTGGGCCAGCATGTGACGGACAAGGGCGACCATGGCGTCGAAATCGGCACCGGGTGCCCCGAGCACCGGGTCGTGCGTGCCGAGGTTGATGCCGACGAGCGGCGGGCTGTCGGACCGCGATGCCTCGGGCGGCACGGGAATGGACAGGGCCGGGTCGCCGATCACCTCGACGCGCTCGACCCCTTGCGCGCGCAACCAGTCGCGTGAGCGCGGACCGCGCACGCCGACGTAGCGGGCCTGGCCCAGCAGTCGCTTCCAGCCCTCGATGTCGAACCACCTCGCCTTCGGGTAGCGGCGCCAATACTCGGGATCGCTCGCGCCGGTGCCGAACACGAAGAAGGGCCGGCCCTGCTGGTGCGCGGCCTTGAGCGGCGCCAGGTAGCCGCCTTCGTTGATCAGCGTTCCGCCGCCCAGCACGACAGCCGTGTGGCGCCCGGGCGAGGCCACCGCGGATAGCAGCGAATAGTCTTCATAGGGGACGAGCAGGCAGTCGTTGAAGAGCTCTTCGCGGAAGGCGTGGAACAGCACCTCGTCGCCGATGTTCCTGTGCCCCAGCCAGCCGATGTAGCGCAGCTGCGGCCGCTGCCGCTCGAAGGCCCGGCGATAGTCGAGCCCGCGACGCAAGTAGGCGTAGCGGATGTAGCCTTTCACGCGCAGACGCAGCGATCTATCCACGCTCGCTCCCCACGACCCGCGCGAGGACCCTGGCGCAATCGTCTCGCACCACGCGAGCCACGCGCGCATAGGAGTAGTCACGCTCGACGATGCTACGCCCATGCGCTGCCATGGCAGCGGCGGCCGACGGATGGTCGTACAGCGACAGCACGTGCGCGGCGAACGCCTCGTCGCTGTGCGCGACCATCAGCGACTCGCGATGCCTCAACTCGTCCAGCCCGCGCACGGCATGGGCATGGGCCACCAGCGTGCGGCCGAAGAGCAGCGATTCGAGCACCTTGATCTTGGTCCCCGAGCCTTCCAGCAGCGGCACCACGGCGAACGCGGCGGCGCGGTACTCGTCGGCCACCGACGGTACGCTGCCCACGACCGTGACGCCGGGGTGGCGCTCCAGTTCGGCGCGCAGCGCGTCCCAGCCGCCGGAGCCGACGACACGGAAGCGGGCTTGCGGCTCGGCCCGGCGGATGGCGGGCCAGCAGCGCTCGACGAAGTGCCGCACGCCTTCGCGATTGACCCGGTGGACGCACGTGCCGACGAAGATGCAGGTCTTCGTCGCAGGCATCGGGGCCGGGGCGCGGCCGGCGTCCTCGGGCAGGTAGGGCACGTTGGGCAGGACCGACGTGGAAGGGTGAGCGACCTCTTGGCCATCGGCCTCGCTGGCGAGCCAGAGGTGTGCGCAACGCCCCAGCAGCCGGTCCACCACCGGGCGGGTCTGCGCGAGCCGCCACGCCAGCCAGGGCTTGTGCCACAGGGGCGTGGTGGCGGCGTGCAGGCGCGTCTCCAGCACTTTGTCGTCGCGGTCGTCCACGTCCAGCAGCACGGGGACGGCAGCGCGCGCCAGCACGCCGGACTGGCTGGTCTCCAGCAGATAGCGGCCGACGGCGGCGTCGTAGCGGGTGCGCGCCAGCAGGCCGTCGAGATGATCCAAAGCCTCGGGGCTCGGCGCGTAATCGTGCCGTGGCGAGCGCATCGCCTTCATCGCCCGCCTCAACAGCAGGCTGGCCGCGCCGAAGCGCGGGTGCATGGACGCTGCCGAGCGGCGCAGGTGGATGTCCATGGCAGACGGGAACAGCTCGCGGTGCAGACGCGGATACAGCGCTTCCAGCCCGGCGAACTGGGGCTGCGACACGAGCAGCACATCGAGGCTGCAGAACTCGGCCAGCGCGCGGTAGAGGTGGAAGGTGCGCTGGCCGCCGCCGGTGTTGCGGGCGCAGGCCCAGATCGGCACCACGAGCAGCACGCGCGGGCGCTGCGGCGCGGCATGCGCATCCAGCAGGGCCTGCGGCGTAGCGCGATGGTCGACGAGGGTCATGGCTTGAGCATCCTTCACACGGGCCCTCTCACGCCGAACGCGGCGACGGCGACCGCACCCCGGCGGACTGCGCCTGCGCGTACCACCGCAGCATGGCATCGACCTTGGTCTCCCAGTCGTACTGGCGTCGCACCTTGTCGCGGCCGTTGTGGCCCAGCCGCGCACGCTCTTCGGGCGAGCGCGCGAGCCGCAGCATGGCCTGCGCCAGCCCTTCGATGAACCCGTCGCGATCGGTGGGCGGCACCAGGATGCCGCAGCTGTCGTCCAGGTAGTCCAGCGGCCCGCCCCACGCGGTGGCGATCACCGGCTTGGCGCAGGCCATGGCCTCCAGCACCACCGCCCCGCCGCATTCGAGCAGGCTGGGCAGTACCAGCGCATCGGCCTGCTGCAGCGCCTGGGCGCACTCGGCTTGGCCCAGCCAGCCGGCGAAGTGCACGCAAGCGCCCTCGCCTTCGGCCATGCCCAGCTCGCGCGCCAGCGTCTCCAGCGCGGGCCGTTCCACGCCGTCGCCCACGATCTGCAGGCGCATCGGCGCTTGGCGCGATGCGCGGGCCAAGGCGTGCAGCAGCAGGTCCACGGCCTTCCAATCCACCAGGCGGCCGAGGAAGACGTAGCGCACCGGGGCATCGGGCAGAGCTACGCGCGCTTCGCCGGCATGCCACAGCGACAAGTCCACGCCGTTCTCGACCAGCTCGCCGACACGCGGGCACACGCCTGCAGGCAGGGCCTCGCGCGTGCGGCGGTTCGCGACGAGCAGCAGCGCCGCGCGGCGCTTGCCGGGCATGACGAGGTTGAGCACGGCGGCGCTCCATCGGCCGGCGGCCACCACCGCTCGCCCGGCCCAGTCCTCGGCATGGCGGAACGCGGGCGGGTAGTCCATGCCGCCGTTCATGGGGCCGATGACCACCGGCGCGCCCAGGCCGTGCATCAGCGAGGGCTCGCGCGGCGAGACGGGCATGGGCTGGTGGACCACGTCGATGCCGTGCTCGGCCACGAGCCGCCGCACGAGCCGCCGCTGCGCGAGCTGCGTGGCCACGCGCGAGACAAAGCCCACGGTGAGGTAGGCCACGCGCGCCGGCAGGCGGCGGCCTATGCGCCACATGAGCCGGGCGAGCGCGGTGTCTTCGATGTAGCGGATGCGCGTCTCTCCGGGAAACAGGGCCTGCAGCTCGTCACGAGTGCGGGCATGGGTGACCAGCCAGACCGGCACACCGCGCGAGCGCAGCACGCGAAAGTAGTGCAGCGGCAAGGCGGCCTCACCGCCGAAACGCGCAGAGGCGTGCTCGCTGACGATGAGCACGCGCGGCGCAAGCTCGGCCGGCCGGCCCCGGCTGGGCACTTCCCCCGCGCCATCGGAGGCCGGCTCTTGCGCCTGGTGTTGCGCCTGGCGATCCGCGGCGAGCAGGAAACCTGCGCCCTGCAGACGCAGGCAGCGCATCGCGGCGGAGGACGGATCCAGCAGACGCAGCCCGCCGGGGAACGCCCGCGGCGCCATCAGGAGCAGGCCGACGGCCGCACTGTCGAGCCAGCCGCAGTGGCGCAGCGAGATGGAGACCGATTGCGCCTGGCCTGCCGCATGCTGAAGTTCGTCGCGCAGGGGCTGCAGGTTCTCGCGTGTCCATGCACCGTGCAGCTCGATGCGGCATGCGCGGCCCGCCCAGTGCGTATGCAGCCCGGCCTCGCGCTCCGCCCGGCGCGACCGGAGGGCCTGCCCGAGCATCAGCGGCAGTGCGCGCGTGGCGAGCAGCCGCGCGTAGGCCACGGCGTCGCCGGCATAGCGCCTCCACAGCGCAGGCTCCTCGACAATGCGCCACAGCCACTCCAGGCCCAGCCGCTGCAGGCCGCGCGGAGCGCGCCGCACGCGACCGGCCGCGAAGTTCACGACCGCGCCCAGGTGGCACAGCACGGGCGCCGACAGGCGTGTGCGGTTGCGCTGCAGCCAGGCCTGGCCCTTGCGCGCGCCCAGCGCGGCGATCACGAAGTGCGCGCCGCTCGCATTGATGCGCGCGATGCGCTCGGCGCCGCTCATCTCGTCCACCGTGCCGTAGCCGGCCGGATCGAAGCCCACGCAGCGCAGCCCGCTGGCGGTCGCATTGACGCGCTCGCACGCCGCCTGTGCCGCCCCTTCGGGGCCCCCGAAGAAGTACACGTCGACGGGCGGCCCCTCGTGCCGGGCCAGCGCCTCGAACAGGTCGGCACCGGCCACGCGCCCGGGGAGCGGCACGCCCAGCAGGCGCGCCGTCCACACGAGCGGCATGCCGTCGGGCAGGCTCAGCTCGCTGGCGAGCACCGAGTCTCGGAACGCCGCATCGGTCTGCGCCTGCACGACGAAGTTGAGGTTCGGCGTGGACACCATGCAGGGCCGCCCCTCGAAGGCCGCGCGGCGCACGGCATCGACGGCACCGGCAAGGTCGCACGCATCGACCGCGAGCCCCAGCAGCGCATGCACAGGCCGCTGGAAATCGACGGCCGGCGCGCGCGAGGGCACGGCCAGATCAGGAAGTTTCGTCGTCACGGCGGGTGCGCACCCACTGGAGGGGCCGGCGGCGAAGCCAGCCCAGGTACCTCGGCAGCTTGGCCAGCGCGTACAACGGCGCGCCGAGCAGCTCCGCGAAGCCGACGACATGGCGGCCGTGCCGTGCCCAGGCCAGCAGCACGGCGGCGACAAGCAGCGCCAGCGCGGCCGAGGCGATGACGAGCGGCCCCGCGCCGGCGCCCATCGCGAACGCGAGCGCCGGCACGACCCACCACGCGGCCAGCATCAGCACCAGCGCGGCCAGCGGCGGCACGGCGAGGTCCAGCGCCATCGCGGCCAGCGCTGGGCGGCCCCGGACCAGCGCGCGCCACAGCAGCACAGGCACCCGTGCGGCGATCAGGCCGAGGTGCCCGCGCTCCCAGCGCTCGCGCTGCACCGCGAGCGCCTGCGGGTCGGCAGGAAAGCGGCTGGTCACGCACGCCCCGGGGCAGAAACGCGGCGGAGCGCCCGCGGCGGCGAGATCCAGGCCGAGTTGCAAGTCTTCGACGAGATGGGGCGAGGCCAGCGGGGCCTCGTGGATGAGCGGCCAGGGAAACGCCATGCCCGTGCCCATGAGCTGACACGGCAGGCCCGCGCGGTACCACCCCAGCGGCCGCACGAGGTTGCGCACGATCCAGGCGAACTCGCCGAGGCGCGCCTTGAGGCCGGCCCCCGGGGGCGACTGCATGAGGTACAGCGCCTGCACCGGCCGGCTGTGGGCCGCGCACTCGCGCGCCAGGCGATCGAGCGCGCCGGGCTGCAGGGCGCAGTCGGCATCGACGACCACCAGCACTTGCGGCGGATCGGCGCTCAGGTGCCGCACGCCGAAATCGAGCGCATAGCCCTTGCCGCGGTGCGTGGCGTCGACGCGTTGCACGACCTGCGCGCCGGCCTCGGCGGCGATGCGGGCGGTGTCGTCGCGACAGTTGTCGGCGACCACGAGCAGGCGGTCGCCCGACGCGAGCTGCGGCCGCACCGTGGCGAGCGCGGCAGCGATGCCCGCGGCCTCGTCGTGTGCGGGCACGAGCACGGCGGTGCGCGGCCGCGCCACGGCCGGCGGCAGGGTCGAGTGGCGGCTGGGCAGCGAGAGCACCACCTGGGCCAGCAGCACGAGGACGGGCACCGCGAGCAGCGCACTGACGAGCGACAGCAGCGCGTCCACCCAGGGAAGCAGCAGGTCCATGCTCATGCGGCCCTCGCCGGTGCGGCGACCGCGCGGGCCGGATGCCCGAACAGGGCCGCCAGCCTGGCCGCCTCCACGTCGACATCGTGGCGCTCCAGCACGCCACGGCGCGCCGCCTCGCCCATGCGGGCCAGGGCATCGGGTTCGAGCCGCAGGCAGGCCTGCATGGCCGCAGCGAGGGCGTCCACATCGCCCGCTGGCACCAGCCAGCCGTGCTCGCCATCGCGCACCAGCTCCGGGATGCCGGCCACCATGGTGGCAATCACGGGCCGGCGCAGCGCCATGGCTTCCATGATGGCCACGGGCAGCCCTTCGGCAAAGCTGGCCAGTACCAGCGCCCGGGCGGCGAGGAGGTGCTCGCGCACGTCAGCGCCGCAGATCCAGCCGGTAATGCGCACGCGCCCGGCCAGCCCCAGCGCGTCGATGAGCGCCTGCACCTCGCCGCGCATCTCGCCGTCGCCCGCCAACACCAGTTCGAAGTCGACGCCGCGTTGCATGAGCCGAGCCGCGGCTTGCAGCAGCAGCAACTGGCCTTTCTGCTCGCACAGCCGCCCCACGCACACGAGGCGCGGCGCGGCAGCGGGCGGCAGTGGCGGCGCGGCGAGGAAGTCGGGATCGAGGCCGCAATGCACGACGTGCAGCTTGTACCAATGACGGTGCTCCACCCACCGGTACAGCTGGCTGCGTCCGTAGGAACTCACGGCCACCGCGAAGGCCGCGCGGCGCAGCTTCTCGCCCAGGTGCAATGCGACAGGCCGGTCGAACTCCTCGGGCCCGTGCACGGTGAAGCTCCAGGGCGGCCCACCCAGCGCGTGCGTGAGCATCGCCACCTCCGCCGGATTGGTGCCGAAATGGGCGTGCAGGTGCGTCGCGCCGGACTCGCGCAGCCACTGCAGCAGCCGGCAGGCCTGCGCAAGGTACACGCCATGCACGGGCAGCGGACGTTCGGCGCGCCAGCCCATGCGGGCAGCCAGTGCCAGCGCGGCGCCGAAGCGTGCGGGCTCGGCCTGCAGCACGCGAGCGGCCGCCGGCACCAGCGGCCCGAGGCCTTCGCGCAGGAGGTAACGCGTGCGCTCGCGCTCGCGGCGGTCGGCCGGGTCGGCCAGGTCGCCGTCCCAGCCGCGCACGGCGATGCGCTGCACCTCGATGCCCTGCCGCTCCAGCGCGACGATTTCCCGCCGGATGAAGCTGTGGCTCACCTTGGGGTATTGGTTGACGAGATAGGCCACCCGCATCGTGCTGCCGTCTTGCTGGTTTTATTTGTATTCAATAAGCCGGCCCGCACCGCCACGCCAGCGCACGAGCGCGAAGCGCAGCTGGCCGATGGCCTCGGCGAACTTGCCGATCACGAGGAAGAACGCCCGCGCCGCCCGGGCCCGCCGGGGCCCGGACATGCGCAGGAACACGCGCAGCACCTGCGCCGGATACGCCAGCGCCAGCCACAGCGCGTGCGGCCCCAGGAAGATGGCCAGCAGCAGGATGCCGGCCGGGAGCACGAGCCCCCAGAACCAGGCGCTGCGCGACTCGCGCACCCAGTGCCGCTCGGGCGGGCGGCCGTGCAGGTGTGCGCCCTGCGCGAAGGCGAAGCCCGAGCGCACGGTACGGCGCCACCACTGCGAAAAGCGCGTCATGGCTGCGTCGTGCCAGGCCATGTCGATGGGCAGGCGCCACAGGCGCCAGCCGGCCGCGCGCAGGCGCACGCACAGCTCGGGCTCCTCGCCTGCGATGAGATCGTCGCGAAAGCCGCCCACCGCCGCGAGCGGCGCGAGGCGCATCATCGCGATGCCGCCCACGGCGCGCGTCTCGCCGACCGGGGTGTTCCACTCCATGTCGCACAGCAGGTTGTAGACGGAGCGCTCGGGGTGCCGCTCGCGCAGCCGGCCCGCCACGGCGGCGACGCCCGGATGGGTGTGCATGTGGCGATGGGCGATGTCCAGCCAGTTGGGAAGCATCTCGCAATCGCCGTCCACGAACTGCACGAAGGCGGCTTCGGGCGCGAGTTCCTGCGCGCGCCGCCAACCGGCATTGCGGGCGCGCGCCGCGGTGTAGGGCTCGCGCGTATCGAGCTCGATCGCCTCCACGCCCATGCGGCGCGCGAGCGCGACCGACCCATCGGTGGAGCCCGAATCGACATAGACCACCCGCGTGGCGGGCGACACCACCGAGGCCAGGCAGCGCGCGAGGCGCTCGCCTTCGTTGCGACCGATCACGACCACGGCAAGGACGGCAGGCAAGGGATTCATGGCGTCAGGTGTCAGCGGTGTCACGTTGTTCAGCGTGTGGGGCGCGTGCCCCACGCGGTCTGCCGGAACAGCGACCACGTGGTGCCCGCGTGGCGCCAGTACGGCCGCGTGCCGGCGACATCGCGACGCTTCACGACCCACTTGAGCGCGAGATAGGCGTCGGCCAGCGCGGCCAGGACGATGGCCAATGCCATACCCGCCACGCCGTGGTGCTTGCGGAAGAACAGCAGCTCGCTTTCGATCTGCAGCGCCGAGACCTGGTGGCCCGCCTCGGTGAGCTCCCCGGCGGTCTTGGCGCTCTCGCCACCCAGGTGCACCACGCTCGTGCCGGCGTAGTAGTGCACCTCCCAGCCGGCGCGCTTGACCCGGCGGCAATGATCGACCTCCTCGAAGTACAGAAAGAAGCGCGGGTCGAACAGGCCCACCTCGTCGACTACCGCGCGCGGCATGAGGTAGTAGCAGCCCGGCACCCAGTCGCACGCTGCGTTGATGGCCGGATCCCAGTGCGGCGGATCGATGCCGGCCACCCAAGGCACGAAGCGCGCCAGCCCGGTGCGCAGCAGGAACATGTTGAGCGGCGTGGGGAAATAGCGGCAGGAGGGCTGCTGCGTGCCGTCGCGCCCGAGCAGCCTCACGCCGAGCACGCCGCAGCGAGGGTGGGTGCGCAGCCACGCCAGCGTGCGCGTGAGCGTGTCGGGTGCCACGAACGCATCGGTATTGAGCAGCAGCACGTGGTCGCCCCGCAGCAGGGGCAGCGCCTGGTTGTTGGCGCGGCCGAAGCCGACGTTGCTGTCGTTGGCGATCAGCTCCACCTCGGGGTGGTGCTCACGCAGCCAGGCCACCGAGCCGTCGCGCGAGGCGTTGTCGACCACGATCACCTGCAGCGCCAAGCCCTGGCGCGCGGCAGCCAGCGCGTCGAAAAGGCGCGGCAGCAGGTGCGCCGTGTTGTAGCTCACGAGCACCACGCTCAGGTCCACGCGGCTCTCAACGAAACGCCGGGCCGCCCCAAGTTTCGTTGTCCCCCGCGGGGGGCGGGCTGGGCGCAGCCCGGCCCTGGGGGCGCTCATGAGCCGGCCTCCTCGTGTGCGGGCTGCGCTGCGTCTTCGGACCGCACGCCCGCGTGCAAGGCGATGGCGCGCCGGTACAGCGCCAGGGTCCGGGAGGCGACCGCCGGCAGCCCGTGCCGCTCTCGCACGAACTCGCGCGCGGCGCGGCCCATGCGCGCAGCGCCTGGCAGGTCGGCCAGCGTGTCGCGCAGCGCGGCGCACAGGCCCTCCAGGTCACCGGCGCGGGCAAGCCGGCCGGTCACACCGTGCGTGATGAGCTCGCCCAGTCCGCCGGCATCGACCGCGACGACCGGCGCCGCCTGCGCCATGGCTTCGAGCGCGGTGTTGGGCTGGTTGTCGTAGCGGGAGGTGATGACCGACACGGCCGCCTGCGTGCGCAGCGTGTAGATCTCCTCGCGCGGCAGTGCGCCACGGTAGTCGATGCGCGCGCGCTGGGCCGCGGTGAGATGCGCCGCGCAGTAGCCGGCGAAATCGGTGCGCGCCCCGTCCGGGCCGGCGAGACCCCGGTCCGGGCCCACGAAGACCAGGCGCAGCGCGGGGTCGTGCTGCAGCAGGCGGGCAAAGGCGAGCAGCATCACGTCGGCGCCCTTGAGGTGATCGAAGCGCCCGACGAAAAGGAGCATGCGTGGGTCGCAGCGCGACGCGTCCCACAGCGGCACGCCGGGGCGTACGCCCATGGGGTTGGGCACCACCTCGGCGATGGCCGGTGCGAGGCCGTGGTGCGCCAGCGTGGCCTGCAGCGTGTACCGCGAGGGCGACACGACCACGGGCAGTTGCCGAAGCGCCGCGGCCTCCTCGGCCAGCCGACGCTGCGCCTCGGGACGCTCGCGGTCCTCGCCCAGCAGCGACAGGCAGGCCGGACCGTGCAGCTTCACGACCAGCGGCACCGGCTGCCGCCGCAGCACGTCGCCACACCAACCGAAGGTTTCTTCCATCTCGACCACGTCGATGGGATCGGCAGCATGCACGCGGGCGATGTGCTCGGCGATCAGGCGGCCCCAGCCCAGCGGCCCGGGCGCGACGCCACCGGCGATGGAGGCGAGCCGCCGCTGCAGGCGAAACCGCAGGGTGGGACTCACGCCGTACACACCCGGCTCGCCGGTGTCGTCTAACAGGCGGGCGGTGAACACCGACACGCGATGGCCCTGCCGCAGCAGCTCGGCGCGCAGCAGGTGCACGTAGGCGGCGATGCCATTGGGATGGCGATCGGCGGGCCAGGCCGGTGAGTAGAGCGCCACGTGCATCAGGCGCCTCCGAACCGAAAAAGCAACCGCACAAGCTCGCTGGACACGCCCCAGCTCAGCAGGAACACAGCCGCCATGTACGCGAGCTTGAGCGCCTCGTAGCGCCAGATCAAGAAGCCGCGCCGATGCTGTAGCCACAGGAAATAGGCGAGCGCGGGCAGGCCGGAGAGCACGGCCATCCACAGGAAGCCGGCGAAGCCTGCGAACCAGTAGCCCGTGAGGCTGCCGCACACCAGCCAGGTGAGGCGCAGGACATTGCCCACCAGCGCGGGCCTCGGCGTGCCGGTGGCCACCAACAGGTTCTCGGCGGGGTGGGCGAGAGCCGCCACCATCGCGCGCAACGCGAACGCATGCACGATGACCGCGGCATACGCATAGCGCGGGTCGTACAGCAACTGCACCACGAAGGTCGCGGCGCCGGCCAGGGCGGCGGGCAGCGCGAGCAGCAGCATCAGGAGCTTCACGTTGTCGCGGTAGTAGCGCTCGCGCACGCTGCCGGGGTCGCGCCGGAAGTTGTCCGCGCAGCGCGGGAACAGCACCGAGCGCGAGATGCGCAGCACCAGGCTGTCGACGGGCCCGGTCATGCCGGCGGCGAGGCCGTACAGGCCGAGCATCTGCATGTCGAACAGCCTGAGGAACACCACCTTGTCGAACTGCGCGCTCGCGAGCGACACCAGGCTCGACGGCAGCGTGTAGCGGGCGAACCCCATGCTTGCCGCCAGCGCCTCGCGCTCGAAACACGGGCGCGGCCGGTCCTCGCGGTAGAAGAACCAGCTGGCCACGGCCATGAAGGCGCGGTTGAACACCATGCCGTAGACCATGCCGTGCCAGTCGCGCTGGAAGTACGACCAGGTAATGACGAAGGCGGTCGAGGCCGCGGCCGCCGCAAGCTCGCAATAGCTCATCAGGCGCGCACGCCGGCGGCGCACGGCCAGCAGGAAGGCCAGCGACTCCAGCCCGTGCACCACGAAGAAGACCGAAAAGATGCGCAGCGCCTCCGTCAGCTCGGGCGAGCCGTACAGGCGCGCGAGCAGCGGCGCCAGCGCGTACAGCAGCGCGGCGTTGATGACCCCGCGCACGAGGCGCAGTGTCCACACGGTGTCGATGAAAGCGCGATCGTCGCCGCGTTCGTGGCGCACCATCAAGCCGGCGGTGCCCACATCCGACACCATCTCGAACATGAAGGCGATGGTCGCCACCAGCGTGACGATGCCGTAGGCCTCGGGATAGAGCAGCCTCGTGAGCACCATGCTGCTCACGAGCTTGATCACCAGCAGCCCCGCGAAGGAAGCGGCAGTGGCGAACAGGTCGCCGCGCACGTTCACCATGCCGGCCAGCCGCAGCCGCGAGCCGGCAGCGACAGGACCGAACAGGCGCAAGGACGGCATCCGCAGCATCGACGAACGCCTCACGAGGTGCAGGCGTGGGGGCCGGCCTGCACGGCCTCCTCGGCGTGTGCAGTGTGACGTGCAGCTTCGGCGCGCCGGTCGAAGACCGCCAGCAGCGTGTGCCCGGCAATGGTGGCGGCGTTCTCGGCCAGGTAGCGCTTGACCACACGCGCCCCGCCCAGGCGGTAGTACAGCGAGCGCTGCCAGCGCCCGCGCAGGTAGTGCCGCTCCATCACGGCCTGGTACCAGTCGACTTCGGCCAGCGGCTCCACTTCGAAGCTGCGCGGATCCAGCGGGAAGAGCTGGGCCAGCGCACCGAGGCTGCGCCGGTTCCACAGACCCATGTGGTGCGGCGGGCCGTTCAGTGGCGCGTCGGCGTAGCGCAGGAAGCCATCGTTGTTGGGCACGCCGAGGATGAGCCGGCCGCGGGGCCTGAGCGCCCGGATGCAGTCCTCCACGAAAGTGCGCGGGTCGGCCACGTGCTCCAGCACCTGGAACGAGGCCACCACGTCGTAGTACCCCGGCCGTTCACGGGCATGCGCTTGCAGCAGGCCTTCGACGACCTCGATGCCGCGGGCACGCGCCGCCGCGGCCGCCGACCGGTTGAGCTCGATGCCGGTGACCCTGGCGCCCAGCGCCTGCGCCTTGTGCAGGAAACTGCCGCGGCCGCAGCCCACGTCCAGGACGCGCCAGCCGGGCGACACGTGCGCCAGGGCGGCGTCGTGCTCCCATTTGTCTTCCTTGTAGTTCCAGTCGTTCTTCTCCAGCGTGCGATACAGCGACTCGTCGCCTGCCATCGAGAACGGGAAGAAGAACCCATAGCCGGTGTCGCCACACTGGTACTGGCCCACTTCGGGCACGCCGGCAAAGCTGTGCGCGGCGTCGTAGCCGAACGCCTCGCGATAGCGCCGCACGATCTCGGCCGACGGCATCGACTTCACCAGCGTGGCTGCGTCGCGCCGGCCGGTGAGCGGTGAGGAAAGCGTGGAAGGCAAGGACATGGATCCCCCTGATGATTCTGGTTGCGGTCCATCGGTACGCCTCATGGTCTACAGCCGCAACCTGGCCGCGGCGCCGGCCAGGCCCCTGGGCGCCGCCGGCGCATCCCAGCCGGGCGTCTCGGGGGCGAACTGCGCGGCGGGCTGCGGCATGGCGGCATACGACAGCAGCAGCCCGGTGAGGATCCACACCATGAGCGCGAGGATGGTGCCGAAGCTGCCCGCAGCCATCATCGCCAGCGTGGCGAGCATCGCGGCCAGCAGGCATGCGCCCATCACCGCCACCTCGGGCTCGGCCTCACGCCAAATGCGCGACGCCGCAAAGGCCGCGGCCATACCCGCCAGCACGGTGCCCAGGAGCAGAGCCAGCCCCACGAGGCCGTACAACAAAGCCGTCGACGCATAGCTATTGACCAAGTCGATGATGCCCTGCCCCTGCCGCAGCTCCTCCATCTCCGTGAGCACGAAAGGGTTGCCGAACCAGGGGTTCTGCTGGATGAGCCGCCACGACACCTCGGCCAGGCGCTGCCGGTACTCGACGGTGGCTGCATCCACCGTGCCGACGAACGGGAGGTTGTCGACCACGCGATCCCCGATCGGCGACACCAGCACCGCGGCCGACAGGGTCACGGCCACCGCGGCGTACTTCGTCACACGGGTCAGGCCGTCGGGCTGCAAGGCCGCGTAGGCGAAGAATGCGACCACGGCCACGACCCACGGCGAGCGCGAATACGACGCGAGCAGGCCCGCCCACATCCACACGCCCATCGCCATGGCGGTCTGTGGCGCGCGCAGCAGCCGGCCCAGGTACAGCGTGAACGCGAACCCGATGGCCAGGGCGTAGCCCAGCGCCAGCGCATGCCCCACCGAGGCTTGCGCGCGCAGCGTCTCGCCGCGCATGAGATAGGCCCACATGAGCGGGCGGCCCCACAGGTCTCCCAGGCCCTGGTAGAGCAGCCACCCCTTGAGCGTCTCGAACAGGGCGATGGCCGCGAAGATCGAGCAGGCGAGGACGAACGAGGCCATCACATCGACGATCGCGTGCCAGCGCCGGCAGGCACGGCTGAAGACGTAATAGACCAGCCACACGTCGATGAACAGCAGGAAGCCGCGGCGCAGCGTGTTCGTGAACGACTCGTAGGGGTAGAGCAGCACCAGCTGCAGCAGCAGGAAGCCCGCCAGCAGCACATCGGCCCAGCCCTGCGCCCGCGAGCCGCGCTCCTGCCCCGCGAAGAACAGCTGCACCGCCAGGGGCAGCAGCAGCACCAGTGACAGGATGCGGTAGTTGTTGAGCTGGAACAGCTGATTGATGCCGATCATCGGGATGTACAGACCGAGCGGCGGTATCACCTGCAGCAGCATCACGTACAGCGCCGGCGGGTTCGAATCGCGCCGCGCCGCCCAGGCGCTGACCGCCCCGGCGATGAGCGCATAAAGCCAGAAGCTCGGGCTCACGAAGGCAGTCAGCGTGAGCGCGATCCACACCCGGCGCCGCAGCGCGAGATCCTCCGGGGTCATGAACCGCAGCGCCAGCGGGCGCGTGATGAGGAACACCGCGAGCGCGATGCCCATCACGACCACGAGCGGCTTGAGGTTGGGAAACATCTCGGCGCGGCGTCGTCAGCGCGGGGTCTTCGCCGTCGGGGCGTGCGCCGCGGGCGGGCGCCCCAGGCGGCGCCGGATGGCGTGCACATAGCGCAGCAGCGCCGGCGGCGTCCACCGCCTCAGGTGCTGGTCCAGCCGCAGCTGCCTCGCCTCGCGCTGCGCCTGGCGGTCGTCACCCGGGCGGGCGTGGTAGATCGTGGAAACGTGCGGCACCTCGTCGTAGATGGCACGCGAGGCGGTGTAGTAGTACAGCGCGATCGAGCGCCGGGTCACGCCTTCGGGCGTGGCCAATGGGTCGGGATGGCCGTGGAAGGAATCGGCGTCGGTGTTGAAGATGACGCAGCGGTTGAACACCGGCTTGACCGACTCCACCCGGCGCGTCATCTTGCGGTCCCACAGTTCGAGGAAGCCGCCGTAGTCGTCGCGCCAGTCGTCGTTGAGGTAGACGATGAGGTTCATCCGCCGGTGCAGGTGCAGCCGGTCGTTGATGCGGAAGTCCGCATGCACGCCCAGCATGCCGCCACGCGCCGTCTCGTGGTAGCCGCCGCCCAAGAAGTACGGATCGGGCAGCAAGCCCTCGATCGACGAGAGCCCCTCCAGGAACTCGAGCATGGGGCGCGAGTTGAAGAAGTGGAACAGCGCGCGCGCCTGGGCGTCGCAATCCTCCGGGAGGATCTGCCGCTTGTGCAGCCCCGCGTAGCCCATCTCGAACACCTTGTCCGACTGCAGCGGCCCGGCCGGGAAATGCGCCAGCGCCAGCCGCGCCACCGGCTCGGGCAGGAAGTGGTCGAGCACGATGTGCGGAAAAGGCTCGGCAAAGCAGTAGTCGGCCGAGAGCGACTCGCCGATGCGGCGCGCCTCGCGGTAGTCGAGCGCAAGGCCGTTCGCGGCATCGATCGGCAGGACAGCGTTCACGGGCATCACCTCCACGACATGGGCGGATGCCGGCGCGCCCTCAAAGGGTGAGAGGCAATCCGGCGTGACCGAGCAGGCCCACCGAAGGCACCCGGTTTAGGCGCAAAGCACAGCCGTAGCTCGAGCTACGGCGAGCATTTGCAACGACAAGCGGGTGCCTTCGGTGGGCATGAGCGGTCATGTTGGATTGCCTCTCACCCTCTCAGTACGTGGCGGGCCGGCGCGGCGACTGTTCCTTCAGGACCAGCCGCAGCAGTGCATCCAGGGCAAAGAAGATGCCGAGCGCCACGAGCATGAGCACCATGCCCGCGGCCCCGTGCAGGAAGCCCTGCCCTGCTTCATCGCCCAGGTGGTAGGTGACCAGCACGAGGATGATCACGCGCACGATGTTGGCGACGAACGCGATGGGCAGGATCGAGGCCAGCATCACCGCGTTGTGCGCGCGGCTCCTGCGGCCCATGACATACATGAACAGCGTGCCCAGCGCCGTGAGGCTGAACATGGAGTTGAGACCCGAGCACGCATCGGCGACCAGCAGCTGGTACTGGCCGATCTGCAGGATCACACCGGCACGCGCAATGGGGTAGCCCACGGCATACAGCATCGTCTCCACGATGTCGGAGATCGACTGCTTGAGCGGCCCGGTGATCGCATCGACCAGCGTGGCCGGCAGCGGCACCATGAAGACCAGGTAGAGCACCGGGAACCACGCAGCGCGCAGCGCGACGGGCCCCTTGAGCAGCAGCAGCATCGCGGTCACGACCGGCAGCTGCGAGAAGAACTCCACGCTGGCCATGCTGAACGCGCGGCCGAACACGTACAGCGCCAGGCCCAGCGCGAAGAGCGGCCAGCCCAGCGCGGGCGCGGGCCGCTCAGGCGCCTCGCCGACGGCGCGGCGGCGGCTCCAGAACAGCCACACGAGCACGGCAAGGATGATGGGACCGTGCCCGTTCTCATCGGTCTGCCAGATCCCGCGCGCGGCAGCCCAGTAGACGGGCGCGTACATCGCCGCATAGCCCGCCAGCGCCACCCACCACGGCAGCGCCGAGCGCGACTGCAGCCACGCAGCCGGCGATGCGGGCAGCTCGGGCGACACGGCACTCACGAGGCGACACCCGCCTTCTTGTGCCGGTGCCCCGGCACGTCGTTGAGCACCGAGCCCACCACGGTGACGCCCGCGCCCGCCAGGCCCTGCACCATGTCGTTGAAGCTGTGGACCCGCGTCTGCGCCGTGCGCGCCACGGCGAGGGCCGCGCCGGTGCGCACGGCGATCATCGCGGCGTCCTCGCCTTGAGCGAGGGCGGGCGTGTCGATGATCACCACGTCGAAGGTGGCGCGCACGTGGATCAGGAACTCGTCGAAGTTCAAGCGCGACAGCAGCTCCAGCGGGTTGGGCGGGATGGGCCCGGCCGGCAGCACGTACAGCCCCGCGAGATCGGTGATGCGCACGATCGCCTCGTCGCGCGAGCGGCCCGACAGCACCGT
Source organism: uncultured Burkholderiaceae bacterium (assembly GCA_966251135.1). GTDB lineage: Bacteria > Pseudomonadota > Gammaproteobacteria > Burkholderiales > Burkholderiaceae_C > Albitalea. The sequence goes on along the minus strand of CBINKC010000014.1, from coordinate 7,213 downwards.
CGAGAGACCCACCTTGTTCTCCAGCACGAAGAGCTGGTGCTGGCGCGGGGTGCGCATGTCGGCGTCGATGAGCAGGGTGCGCTCGCCCAGCTGAGAGAACACCACCGCCAGGTTGGCCGCGAGGTGGCTGCGACCCTCGCCGCGCTCGGTGCCCACGATGCTGAGCACCTGCCGCTGCCCGGTCTTGTCGTACCAGCGCAGCATGAGCTGGCTGCGGATGGCCCGCAGCTCCTCCACCCGCGCCGAAAACGGCTGGTAGGCAGCGATCAGCTCTTCGGACAAGGGCCTCTCGTCGCCCACCGTGCGCAGGTAGGCATACGAAAACTGTCGCGACAGCGCGTACTGGATGTCGGCCTCGGTGAGCAGGCCCAACCGGATCGCCGCCTCGCCGAAGCGCACGCCTTGTTCCTTCTGCAGCGTCAGCACGCGCTCGGCGTCTTCCGGCGTGAGCGCGCCGCTGTCCATCAGGATGGCGCCGATGGAACGGTTGGCCCGGGGTGCCCCCGTGGCCATCGAGACGGTCATCTTCATACGCGACCTCCTGGTGCAACGAGCAGGGGACGGACCTGTGCGGTGGCGAGCGCGGGCCGTCCGGACGACAGTCGCCGGAACACCGGTCGCTTCGAATCCATGGGCTGCAGCACGCCGATCACCGGCACACCGGCCGTGGCCAGCAGGTCGTCGGGGCTGCGCACGCGGCGGTTCAGCAGCTCCAGTCCGATGGCCGCCACCGCGCCCAGGAGCAGGCCGCCCACGATGGAGCCGACGATGTTGATCCCCACGCGCGGCCGCGCCGGCAGGTAAGGCTCCACCGCGGGGCTGAGGATGCGCGTGTTGGCCTGCGTGTTCTGGCCTTCCAGGCTGAGCGCCGTCACGCGCTGGCTGGCGCCTTCATAAGCACGCTGTGCGGTTTCCACGTCACGCTGCAGCACGGCCATCTGGTCGCGCTGCGCGCGCAGCGCCAGCACCTGCTTTTTCTGCTGGTCGGCCAGCGCCTGCAATTCGGCCACCTTCTGCGCGCTGCTGCGGCTGGCCACGCCGCTGCTGCCCGACACACGGTGAACCTCGGCAGCCAGTTGCCCGCGCAACCCGCGGATCTGCGCCTCCAGCGCCTGGCGCTGCGGATGGTTGGGGCCCACGATGGCGCTGATCTCGCTCATCTTGGCCTCGGCCATCACGAGCTGGCCCTTCAGCGCCTGCACGCCGGGTGCCAGCTGCACGTCGGGCGAAAGCTCGCTGCCGGCGTTGCGCTGGCGCGTGGCCAGGTCCACCTGCTCGGCCTGCGCGGTCGCCAGCTGGGCCAGCAGCACGTTCAGCCGCTGCGTCTCCTGGTCCATGCGCTCGTCGGTGATGACGATGCCGTTGTCCTGCTGGAACTTCGACAGCCGGCTCTGCGCCGCCTCCAGGGTGGCGCGCAGCGTCTTGGTCTGCTGGTCGAGCCAGCCGGCCGACTGGCGCGCCGGCTCGACGCGCAGCTCCACCGACACGTCCATATAGGCCTGCGCGAACGCGTTGGCCGCTGCGGCGGCGAAGGCCGAGTCGGGGTTGGTGAAGCTGATGTTGATGACATTGCTGCCACGCGAAGGCTCGACCGACAGGCCGTTCTGCAGCAGCTGCGCGAAGTAGCGGTCCAGCGGAATCTTCGCGTCGGTCGAGTCGCGCCACTGCTGCACCGCCGCGGGCGAACGCTCCACGCCCAGCATCTTCACCACGCGGCCGGCCACGCGGTCGCTCTTGAGGATCTCGACCTGCGTCGCGAGGTATGCGGGCGACGCCATGCCGGGCGCGATGGCCCCCAGCACCGGATCGTTGCGCACATCGACCACCAGCGACGCCTCGGCCGTGTACTGCTTCGGCAGCACGAACAGCGTGACCAGCGTGCCGGCGAGCGCGGTGAGCAAGAGCAGCGCGAGCACGAGCCACTTGCGGGCCCACATGATGCGCAGGTACTGGGCGATGGACATGGCGCTTTCCTCTTGAGTCAACGAAGGGCCGCTCCCGAGGTGACTCAACCCCCTCGGGGGGCGGCGGCGGGCATGTGCCGCCGCCTGGGGCGCTCTCTAGAGCTTTCGGAGGTCGCCCCGGGAAGCCGCCTCTGCAGCGGCGCGTGCCCAGGGGCCGTTCAGAACAGCGATTCGCGCACGTAGATCACGTCGTCGCGCTCGACAGGGTCATTCATGCCAGGGTGGACCACACGCACCTCGCCCGACGCATCGCGGCGATGGATGCGCAGCCCGCGCTCGGTGCCGCGCTGCGTGAGGCCGCCGCTTTGCGCGATCGCCTGCATCACGGTCATGCCACGCTCCAGCCGTGCGACGCCGGGCCGTTGCACCTCGCCATACACGTAGATCTGCGGCGCGCGGTCGATGTGCAGGATGTCGCCGCTTTGCACCACGGGGTCGAGCTCGCTCTTGCCCGATTGCAGGATCTGCGGCAAGTCGATCTCCAGCTTGACCGGCTCGCCGTTGCGCGTGCCGGTGAGCGTGACCATGTCCGACGCGCCGGGCACCGCGCCACCGGCCGCCGCGATCATCTGCGACACCGTGCTGCCGGCCTGGTCGATGGGATAACGGCCGGGCTTGTGCACCTGGCCCAGAATCGAGATCTGCGCGCTGCGGATCTGCATCACGAGAACGTTGACCTGCGGGTTCAGCACGAACTTGCCTTCGCGCAACGCGCGGGCGATGCGCTGCTCGGCCGCGGGTACCGACAGGCCGCCCAGCGCCAGTTGGCCCACCAGCGGGTAGGTGATCTGGCCCTGCTCGGAAACGCGCGTCTCCAGCGTGAGATCGGGGTTCTGGAACACGCTGATGCGGATCACGTCGCCGGCGCCCAGCACGTGCTCGTCGACGGGCGCTGCCGCGGGCGCCTGCCCGCCCTGCTTGGCCTGCACAGCCGGTGCGGGCCGTGCGGACTGCGTGTTCGCGCGCTGCGTCTGCGCGCCAGCCAGGCTCGCGGCCAGCGCCAGCAAGAGACCCAGCAGCAGGTATCGGATCGGGATACGGATCATGGTTCTTGGCCTTTCGATCACTTCAGTCCCTTCAGGCCCTTGTCCAGCACGCCGCTGGCCGCCGGGGCCGCGCGCACGGGCAGGATAGGCTCGGGTGATGACGCCGGCGTGCCCGTGAGCGGCGACACGCTGGGCTTGACCTCCAGCGCCTGGGCCCGCTCGGCCTCGCGCTCGGCATCGCTCTTCGCGTACTCGCCCAGGTACTCGATCCTGGCGCTCGCGCGCAGCGCCTTGATGTCGTCCTCCACGACCTTGCGCTTGTGCTCGTTGAGCAGGTACTGCTCGATCGCCGGGCGCGCCCGCGCTTCATCCACCGGCTGGCTCACCGAACGCGCGAGGATCACGATGCGCGCGCCCTCCGGCGTCTTGCCGAACACGGTCTGCCCATCTTTCATGCGCGAGATGACAGGCAGCAGGCCCATGGGCAGCTGCTCGGCCGGGCGCGTCCCCTGGTTGCCGGTGAACTTGATCTCGTTGGCGCGCAGGTAGTTGACGAACTCGCCCAGATCCTTGGCAGCCTCGAGCTTCGAGCGAACTTGGTCGAGCTGCTCGGGCGGCGCCTCGACCAGGATCTCTTGCAGCGTGTAGATGCGCCGCTGGCTGAACAGCGCCGGATGCTCGTCGTAGTACTTCTTGACCTCCTGCGGCGTGGGCGGCGGCGCACCCGAGCCGACCTTTTCGACATAGGCGCGCGCGATGATGTCGCGCCGCGCGGCCTCGATCTGCTGCGCCACGCGCGGGTCGCGGTCGATCTTCTTCTCGGCCGCTTGCTGCAGCGCGAGCTCCTGGTCGATGAGGCGCTCCAGCGCCACCTTGCCGGCCGAGGCCGCCTGCGCTGGCGCAATGGCTCGCTGCTGCTGCAGCAGGAAGTTGATCTGGTGGACGGTGATCTCTTCCCGGTTGACGCGTGCGGCAGTCTGCGTGGCCGGCTTGTCCTTCTTGTCGCCGCAACCGGCGAGCAACCCGGCCATCACGGCGGCCGTCGCGGCGAGCATGAGGCCTCGCGACCGGGGAGGATGGAAGCGTACTGAGAGGCAAGTCATAGTCGAAAGCTCCAACGTTTGACTGGCTGCAGTCGAGAACCTTTGCCGTGAGCACCACCGACGCTGGCCGCATACCGGCCAGCGGTGGAATCAAGCACAAGGCGACCGGCGGGTCGCTGCCGGGGGCCCGAGCGGCGCTCAGGTTCCGCCGGCGCGGGGGGCGGTGGGAACGCAGCCTCGTGTCCGAGTTCGCGCCCGCCGTCCCCCGCACCCCGGGGGAGGCTCTGGCAAACCCCACGCCGAACCGCTGCGCTTCAGCATTTGATGCCCACATGCAGCGCCACCACGCCGGCGCTCAGGTTGTGCACATCCACATGGCCGAAACCGGCCACCTTCATCATCGATTTCAGTTCCGCTTGCCCAGGATGCATGCGGATAGATTCGGCAAGGTAGCGATAGCTCTGCGCGTCGCCCGCGACCCACTGGCCCAGGCGCGGCAGCACCTGGAACGAGTACCAGTCGTAGGCCTTGGCCAGCGGCGGCGCGACCTTCGAGAACTCCAGCACCAGCAGGCGGCCGCCGGCACGCAACACACGGTTCATCTCCGCCAGCGCGCGGTCCTTGTGCGTCATGTTGCGCAGGCCGAAGCCCACGGTCACGAGATCGAAGCTGCCCGTCTCGAAGGGCAGGTGCTCCGCATCGCACAGCGTGGTGGGCAGCACCAGCCCGTCGTCGAGCAGGCGATCGCGGCCGCGACGCAGCATCGCTTCGTTGATGTCGGTATGGACCACCGTGCCGCGCGGGCCCACCTTCTTCGCAAGTGCGCGCGCGAAGTCGCCCGTGCCGCCCGCCACGTCGAGCACCCGGTCTCCCGGGCGCGCATCGGCCACCGCCACCGCATAGGCCTTCCAGGCGCGATGCAGGCCCATCGACATGAGGTCATTCATCACGTCGTAGCGGGCGGCGACGGAATCGAACACGCCGCGCACGCGGTGCGCCTTCTGCGTCGCGTCGACCTGCTGGAATCCGAAATGGGTCTGGCTCATGGAATGATCTTCTGCGTTCAGTGATGATGGCCGCAGGCGGCGGCAGGCTCCGGCATGGGCGCGTCGCGGTCGACGGCCGCGGCACGCAGCCGCTCTTCGTACCGGTGCCACAGCTCGTCCTGCTGGGAGCCGAGGAAGTAGAGGTAGTCCCAGGAGTAGATGCCCGACGAGTGGCCATCGGAGAAAGTGGGCTGCACGGCGTAGTGGCCGACCTGTTCGAGCGACACGATCTCCACGCCGCGCTTGCCTGTTTGCAGCACTTCCTGGCCAGGCCCGTGCCCCTGGACCTCCGCCGAAGGCGAATAGACCCTCATGAGTTCAAAGGGAATACGAAATTGCAGCCCGTCGGAAAAACCTACCTCCAGCACCCGGGATTGCTGATGCACCGTCAATGCGGTCGGTTGGGGGGTTTCTCGACTCAGTCCGGCCATGGTTGTACCTATGAAACACGAGGGGCCGAGGCAGTTTAGCGAAGCGCTTCTTACGCTTCGCCCGCCGCCTGAACCCGCAGGGTCAAGCGAGCGCGAGCGCCCGGGCGACCTCGTCGTCGAGATCGCTTAAGCACATCCCAAGCCAGCTTTCGGCCGGGGCTTCCAACGTGCGCTGCGCAGTGCCCCAGATGGGCTGCGGGAAGTGGCTGTCCCACGCGAAACGGGCGACCACGTGCCAGTGCAGGTGGGGCACCACATTGCCCAGCGCCGCAAGGTTGACCTTGGTCGGCCGGACGTGCTCGATCAGCGCACGCTCGACCGCGCACACGAGGTCCATGCAGCGCCGCCGGCCTGCCGGGGCGAGGCCGGAGAACTCGGCCACGTGGCGGTTGCTGATGACGCGGTAGAACGCCGGGAAGGCCGGGTCTTCGACCCTCACCACGCGCCAGTCATCGCAGTTCCACACGAGCCTGCCACCCGGGCGCTCGCAGAGCTCGCAGCCGTCCACACGCGACAGCGGGGTGTAGGCGGGCGTGTCAGTCATGAACGACTTACACCAGCACCCGTTCGATCCCGCCGTCGTTTGCCCGCGCCACGTACTGCGGCATCCAATCGGGCCCGAGCAGGCGGTTGGCCATCTCCACCACGATGTAGTCCGCCTCCAGCAGCCCGTTGTTCAGGTCGCCGCCGTAGCGCGACAGCCCCTGCAGGCAGCTCGGGCACGACGTGAGGATCTTCACCGGCCCTTGCGGTGGCAGCGCGCCCGAAGCGCGCAGCGCCGCCTCGTCGCGCCGCAGCTCCTCTTCCTTGCGGAAGCGGATTTGCGTGGAGATGTCGGGCCGCGTCACGCCCAGCGTGCCGCTTTCACCGCAGCAGCGCTCGCTCTTCCTCACGTTCTCGCCCACCAGCGCCTTCACCGTCTTCATCGGCTCGCGCTGCTTCATCGGGCTGTGGCAGGGGTCGTGGTACAGGTAGGCCCCGGCCCCCGCGCCATCGAGCGTGACGCCCTTTTCGAGCAGGTACTCGTGGATGTCCACGATGCGGCAGCCCGGGAAGATCTTGTCGAACTGGTAGCCCTGCAGCTGGTCGTAGCAGGTGCCGCAGCTCACCACCACGGTCTTGATGTCGAGGTAGTTCAGCGTGTTGGCCACGCGGTGGAAGAGCACCCGGTTGTCCGTGATGATCTTGTCCGCCTTGTCGAACTGCCCTGAACCCCGCTGGGGATAGCCGCAGCACAGGTATCCCGGCGGCAACACCGTCTGCACGCCGGCATGCCAGAGCATGGCCTGCGTGGCCAGGCCCACCTGCGAGAAGAGCCGCTCCGAGCCGCAGCCCGGGAAGTAGAACACCGCCTCGCTGTCGGCCGTGGTCTTCTTCGGGTCGCGGATGATGGGCACGTAGTTGCGGTCCTCGATGTCCAGCAGCGCGCGCGCCGTCTTCGTGGGCAGGTTGCCCGGCAACTTCTTGTTGATGAAGTGGATCACCTGTTCCTTGATGGGTGCGGTGCCCACCGTGGAAGGCGGCGAGGCCGTCTGCCGGCGCGCCAGGCCGCGCAGCAGGTCGTGCGCCACGCGCTGGGCGCGAAAGCCCACATCGACCATCGCCGTGCGCAACAGCTTGATGGTTTCGGGCCGCGTGGCGTTGAGCATCATCATCGCCATGCGGTTGCCGGGCCGCAGGCTCTTCTTGCCCATCTTGCGCAGCAGGTTGCGCATGTTCATCGACACGTCGCCGAAGTCGATC
>CBINKC010000013.1:0-56962 GCA_966251135.1 uncultured Burkholderiaceae bacterium | reverse complement strand
TCTTTCAGTCGCCCTTGCCGGGCCCCCGGCCGTGGCCACGGTGATCGCCCCGCTCCTTGTTCTTGCCGCCACCGTGCACGGCGGGCACGTACTGCTGCTGGTACCAGCCCTCCTGGACGAAGTAGACCGGCTGGCCGCAGGCGTTGTACTTGCCGCAGTGCTTGCGCCAATCCTTGGCGTGCCCGGGCGGCACATGGAGGTACACGGGCTGCTGCTGCACCACTACCCTCTGCGGCGCCACGACCACCGGTTGCGTGTAAATCACCGCGGGCGGCGCGGACACCCGGCCGATGTCAACGCGACCGTACAAGCCCGGCTGGTTGACCTCGACCGACACGCCGACGTCGGTGGCCCAGCCGGCTGATGCGGCACCCGCCAGGGCCAGGGCAATGGAAAGTCGCTTCATAAATGCACCTCCGACAGCAATTCTGTCCGCCAACAACGAGCGTCGTCGAGACGAAGTAGACGCAGCACCCGGGCAATGGGTGACTATTCGTACACCACGCTCGCGCGTCCGTGACTTCCTTCACACCAGCGCGCCAGGGCGGCGTCGCTGGGGAAGAAGCGGCCATCGTCGCCGAGATCAAGCTCGCCCGTGGCGGATTCGCGCTCGAGCACCAGGCGCACGGCCAATCCCTGCGTGAGTTCGCCGTGCTCCGTGGCAATGCGGCGCGTGGGGAAGTCACGCAACACCTCGGCCACGGGCGGGATGGTGCCGTTGACCTCCACGCGCAAGTACTTGCCGAAGCGGCAGCGCGCCGCCCCCAGATCCAGGATCTGCTGCACGTTCAATCGCAGGCCACCCGAGAAGCGGTCGGGCTGCACTTTGCCCTGCACGATGATGAGTTCGTCGTCCTTGAGCAGGTCCTTGTGCGCGTTGAGGAGGTCCTCGTTGGCCACTGCCTCGATGGGCTCGGTCTTGTCGTCGAGCTTGAAGATGGCCACGCGGCCACGCTGACCGTTGATCACGCGCAGGTCGGAGACGATGCCCGCCACCACCTGCGGTTCGCGGCTGTCGGTGAGGTCGGCGTTGGCACGCCTGCAGAAGCGCCGCACCTCCTCGGCGTTCTGGTCGAACAAGTGGCCGGAGAGGTAGAAGCCCAGCGCCGTCTTCTCGAACGAGAGCCGCTCCTTGATGCTCCATGAATCGACCGTCACCATCTCGGGCTCGGCCGTGGAAGCGGCGTGCGAATCGCCGAAGTCGAAGAGCCCGCCCTGCCCCGCGTGCGCAGCCTGCGCATCGGCCCATTCCATGGCAAGCGAGATGCTCGCCAGCGTGCCCGCCCGGTCGGGATGGAGGCTGTCGAAGGCACCCGCCTTGACCAGCGCCTCGATCACGCGCTTGTTGACGCGCTGCCGGTCCACGCGGGCACAGAAGTCGAACAGGCTCTTGTACGGGCCATCGTCGCGACGCGCCGCGACGATGGCCTCGATGGCGCCCTGCCCGGTGCCCTTGACCGCACCCAGGCCATACTGGATGGCCTTGTCCGACACCGGCTCGAAACGGTAGACGCCGCTGTTCACGTCGGGCGGCAGCAGCGTGATGTCGAAGCCCTTGGCGTCGTTCATCAGCACCCGCAGCTTGTCGGTGTCGTCGAGCTCGATGGTCATGTTGGCCGCGTAGAACTCGGCCGTGAAATGCACCTTGATGTAGGCCGTGTGGTAGGCCAGCAGCGAGTACGCAGCGGCGTGCGACTTGTTGAAGCCGTAGCCCGCGAACTTCTCCATGAGGTCGAAGACTTCATCGGCCACCGCGGGAGCGATGCTCTTCTTGGCCGCACCCTCGCGGAAGATTTCGCGGTGCTTGGCCATCTCCTCGGCCTTCTTCTTGCCCATGGCCCGGCGCAGCAGGTCGGCACCACCCAGCGAGTAGCCGCCCAGCACCTGCGCGGCCTGCATCACCTGCTCCTGGTAGACCATCACACCGTAGGTCTCGCCCAGCACGCCTTCGAGCAGCGGGTGCGGGTAGCGCACCTCCTCCTTGCCGTGCTTGCGCAGGCAGAAGGTGGGGATGTTCTCCAGCGGACCGGGGCGAAACATCGCGTTCAGGGCGATCAGATCTTCGACCCGGCTGGGCTTGGCCTCGCGCAGCATGCGCTGCATGCCGGCACTTTCGAACTGGAACACGGCCTCGGTGCGGCCCTCGGAGAAGAGGCGATAGACCTTGGGGTCGTCCAGCGGGAGCTTGTCGTAGTCGAAGTCGCTGCGCTCGGGATGACGGGTAACGACGAACTCCTTGGCCAGCTCCAGGATGGTGAGCGTGGCCAGGCCGAGGAAGTCGAACTTCACCAGGCCGATGGCCTCCACATCGTCCTTGTCGAACTGACTCACCGCGCTATCGCTGCCAGGCTGCATGTACAGCGGGCAGAAGTCGGTGATCTTGCCCGGCGCGATAAGCACGCCGCCCGCATGCATGCCGATGTTGCGCGTGAGGCCCTCCACCCGCGCCGCGAGCGAGAGCAACTCCGCGACCTCTTCCTCCGCCGCCTCGCGCTGCTCCAGCTCGGGAGCCTCCTGGCGGGCGTAGATGACGCCGGAGTCGGGCTCCTCGGGCACGCGCGCCAGGGTCACCGTCTTGCCCGGCGGGGCCGGAATGAGCTTAGCGATCGAGTCGACGTGGCCGTAGCCCATGCCCAGCACGCGGCCCACGTCGCGCAGCGCGGCCTTGGCCGCCATGGTGCCGAAAGTGGCGATCTGGCTCACCGCGTCGCGGCCGTACTTCTCCTTCACGTAGTCGATGACGCGGTCGCGGTTGCCCTGGCAGAAGTCGATGTCGAAGTCGGGCATCGACACGCGCTCGGGATTGAGGAAGCGCTCGAACAGCAGGTTGTACTTGAGCGGGTCCAGGCCCGTGATGTTGAGCGCAAAGGCCACCAGCGAGCCGGCACCCGAACCCCGGCCGGGGCCTACCGGGCAGCCGTTGTTCTTGGCCCAGTTAATGAAGTCGGCCACGATCAGGAAGTAGCCCGGGAAGCCCATCTTGAGGATGGTCTCGATCTCGAAGTCGAGCCGCTGCACATAGCGCGGCCGCTCCTCGGCGCGGCGGGCCTCGTCGGGGAAAAGCTGCGCCAGCCGGTTCTCCAGGCCCTCGTGCGAGGCGAGGCGGAAATAGTCGGCCATGGGCATGGGCGCGCCGTCGACCAGCGGGGTGGGAAAGTCGGGCAGCCGCGGCTTGCCCAGAACCAGTGTGAGGTTGCAGCGGCGGGCGATCTCGACGCTGTTGGCGAGGGCGCTGGGGATATCTGCAAACAGCGCCTCCATCTGCCCCTGTGTCTTGAAGTGCTGCTCTCGGGAGAAGCGCTTCACGCGGCGCGGATTGGCGAGCGTCTCGCCCTCGGCGATGCACACCCGCGCCTCGTGCGCCTCGAAATCCTCGGGTGCGAGGAATTGCACCGGATGCGTGGCCACCACGGGTAGGCTGAGCGAGGCCGCGAGCGGCACGGCAGCGCGCACATGAGTCTCGTGCCCGGAAAGGCCGGCGCGCTGCAGCTCAATGTAGAAACGGCCCGGAAAGAGGGCCGACAGGCGCAGCGCCGCCTCGCGTGCACGCGGCTCGTCCTGCAACAGCAGGGCCTGCCCGACGGCGCCCTGATCGCCTCCCGACAGCGCGATCAGACCGCTGTTGAGCGCGGCCAGCCATTCCCACTTGATCCAGGCCTGGTTGCGCTGCACGTTGCCGAGCCAGGCGCGAGACAGCAGCTCGCACAGGTTGAGATACCCCTCGCGATCCTGCACGAGCAGCAGCAGCCGGCTAGGGTTCTTCTCGCCGCCCTCGGGCTCCATCCATACATCCACACCAACGATCGGCTTGACGCCCTTCTTGCGCGCGGTGCTGTAGAGCTTGATGGCGCCGAACAGGTTGGACAGGTCGGTGATGGCCAGCGCCGCCTGGCGGTCGGCCGCAGCTGCGTCCACGGCGTCGCCAATGCGCAGCGTGCCGTCGACGATGGAGAACTCGGTGTGGGTGCGCAGGTGTACGAAGGCCATCGGGCGATTTTAGGAAGGCCATCCGTAGAATCGCCCGCCGTGACCACGGTGCTCAACATCTCGGCCTATCTCTTCACGCCGCTCGGCGACACCGCGTCGCTGCGCGAGAGCATCCATGCGCGTGCGGCTTCGCTTTCGCTCAAAGGCACGGTGCTGCTCGCTGAAGAAGGCATCAACCTCTTCCTCGCCGGCCATCCGCAGGCAGTCCGCACGTTCACGGCCTGGTTGTCGGCCGATCCCCGCTTCGCCGGGTTGGACCCGAAGGAAAGCTGGTCGCGCGAGGTGCCCTTCGGCAAGCTCCGCGTCAAGGTCAAGCGCGAAATCATCCGCATGGACCATCCCGCCGTTCGGCCCTCCGCGGGCCGCGCGCCGTCGGTCGATCCGTCCACGCTGGTGCGCTGGCTGGACGACGGGCACGACGAAGAGGGCCGCCCCGTCGTCCTGCTCGACACGCGCAACGCCTTCGAGGTGGAGTACGGGCGCTTCCACGACGCGATCGATTGGAAAATCGGCCGCTTCACCGAGTTCCCGGGCGCGGTGCAGCAGCACCGCGAGTCGCTGCGCGGCAAGACCGTCGTGACCTACTGCACTGGCGGCATCCGCTGCGAAAAGGCGGCGCTGTACATGGCCGAAGCGGGCATCGAACGCGTGCTGCAACTCGAAGGCGGCATCCTGCGCCACTTCGAGCTCACCGGCGGGCAGCACTTCGAAGGTCGTTGCTTCGTGTTCGACGGCCGGGAATCGCTGGACGCTCAGCTGAACGAGTCCCGCGAGCCGGCTGCCAGCTGAACCCGGGCGCGGGGTTGCACTTCGATACCCGACGCGCCTGGTGTCCTGGCTACATTGACCTTGGATCGTCCCAGGAGCAGGCCGATGAGGACTCCTCCGCAACGCACCGCCGGCGAGCCGCCCGGCGCAATGCCTGAAAGCGTCGCGGCACTCGCCGGCGAGTACTGCCGCGTGCGCGCGAGGTCGCTGGCGCTGGCCGCGCCGCTCACCGACGAAGACTGCCAGGTGCAGTCGATGCCGGACGCGAGCCCCACCAAGTGGCACCTGGCCCATGCCACCTGGTTTTTCGAGACCTTCGTGCTTGAGCGCTTCGAGCCCGGCTTCCGGCCGTTCGAGGCAGCCTTCAGGGTGCTCTTCAACAGCTACTACGCCGGAATCGGCGAGCGCCATCCGCGTCCGCAGCGCGGCCTCGTCACGCGGCCGACGCTGGAGGAGGTGAAGCGCTATCGCACCCAGGTCGACGAACGCGTGACGGCCGTGCTCGCGTCCCAAAGCGGTAACGAATCGCTGCTCGAACTCATGACGCTCGGACTGCACCACGAACAACAGCACCAGGAACTGCTGCTGACCGACATCAAGCATGTGCTGTCGTTCAACCTGCTGCACCCCCCTTACGCGCGACGCTGGCCCATCGGCGCCGTGAAACCCGAGCCCTTGCGATGGCATGCGTATGCGCCAGGCGTGTGCTCTCTTGGCCACGATCCCGCAAGCGACGGCGACTTCTGCTTCGATAACGAGACGCCTTGCCACACCACCTTCATATCGCCCTTTGCACTGGCCTCCCGGCCCGTGACCCACGGCGAATACCTCGCGTTCATGGACGATGGGGGCTACGCGCGGCCCGAGTTGTGGCTGTCGCTGGGCTGGGACTGGGTGCAAGCTGGTGCGCGCCACGCCCCGTTGTATTGGTACCGACTAGGCTCACGCTGGCATTCCCACACGCTGCAAGGCGGCGTGGAGATCGATCCTCATACGCCCGCGTGCCACCTCAGCTACTTCGAGGCCGACGCCTATGCCCGCTGGGCAGAGGCGCGCCTGCCCACTGAGGCGGAGTGGGAGTTTGCCGCGCGCCGGCTCGCCAGGCCACTTCCGGCGCAGGCGAACTTCGCCGACCGCAACGCCTTTCACCCGTTGCCACCAGCGGCCTCGGGCGCGGACGAGCCGGTGCAAATGTTCGGTGACGTGTGGGAATGGACGCAGTCGAGCTATGGGCCTTACCCAGGCTACCGCACGCTGCCAGGCACCGTGGGGGAGTACAACGGCAAGTTCATGTGCAACCAGTACGTGCTGCGCGGCGGCTCCTGCGCCACACCGGCCGGGCACGTCAGGGCGAGCTATCGCAACTTCTTTCCGCCCGATGCACAGTGGCAGTTCAGCGGCGTGCGGCTCGCACGCGCGGCGTGAGGCACCCCTTTAACGCTCCTTAACGCCGAGTGGACGCGTTCGGACCGTGATGGCGGGCACGCCAGCCGGATGCGTTCACTTTCTTCAGCTGTTGAGCACAGCCAGCACGTCGGACCGGAACTCGCGCTGGTGGAGGATCCAGATGACGCCCGCCGTGCCCAGCATGAAGGCCACCGGCGAGAAGAACCACCCGAGGGCCGCGAACGAGAAGTAGTAAGCCCGCAGGCCATCGTTGAAGGTTTCGGCGGCCAGGGCGACCATGTGCCCGGCCTTCTGTGCGAACGACGTGCGCTGCGTCTCGGCTTCGGCGCCCATGGCTTCGAACTGGCGGGCCTCGGGCGCCGAGGCGATGAGCAGCGCGCCGAAGGTGTACTGCCGCATCGACCACGTGAAGCGGAAAAACGCATACACGAACACAACCAGCATCAGCACGATCTTGAGGTCAAAAACCAGCACCGACGTGCGCGCCGCGAAGGGAATCTCGCGCACGAGCTCGCTGGCCTTGTCGGTAGTGCCAAGCACGGCAAGCAAGCCGCCGATGATGAGGATGGTGGTCGAGGCGAAGAAGGAAGGGCTGGTCGACAGGTTCTGCAGCACGGCGCCGTCGATGACGCGGTTGTCGCGGTAGGTCGTCTGCATCATCCACTGATGGCGCACCCGATTGGTTGCCGCCAACAGCGTCGGGCGCGTGCCCGCTCGTCGACGCGCGAACGATGCATACCCGGCCCAGCCGCCAAAGAACACCGCCACGGCCACCCAGTCCAGCCCGGGAAGTAGCGCCAGCAAAGCACGTAGCGATTCCATGGCGGTCAAATGTAGCAACTGCATGGGGCCCCGCCGCCCCGTGCGTCGCCTCGTGACTCACGCGGCCAGGTCGAACACGATCACTTCGGCACCGCTGCCGCCTTCCAACCGCAGACGGCTCTCGTCCTCAAGCCCCAGGCCATCGCCGGGGCTGAGCACCATGCCGTTGGCCCGCAGTTGCCCGCGTGCCACGTGCACATAGGCCTTGCGGGCAGGATCGAGCAGCAGCTCGGCCGCTTCGTCGCCATCGAACAGGCCGGCATACATCGATGCGTCGGCGTGCATCGTGATCGAGCCGTCGCGCCCGTCAGACGAAGCCACGAGCTGAAGGCTGCCGCGCTTGCCCGCGTCGTCGAAGTGCTTCTGCTCGTAGCCTGGCTCGATGCCGGGCGCTGAAGGCAGGAGCCAGATCTGCAGGAAATGCGTGGTCTCGCCCGGCGCGTGGTTGAACTCGCTGTGTGTGACCCCGCGGCCCGCGCTCATGCGCTGCACGTCGCCGGGCCGGATGGCCGTGCCGTGGCCCATGCTGTCCTTGTGGGCGAGCTCGCCCTCGAGCACATAGCTGATGATTTCCATGTCGCGATGCGCATGGGTGCCGAAGCCCGTACCCGGCGCGATGCGGTCTTCGTTGATCACCCGCAAGTTGCCGAAGCCCGTGTGGGCGGGGTCGTAGTAGTCGGCGAACGAGAAGGTGTGGTGGCTCTTCAGCCAGCCGTGGTCGGCAAAGCCGCGCTCGGAAGACTTGCGCAAGCGGATCATCCTGGGCTCCTTTTTCCGTGACCTCGCACGACTTTAGGCGCCCAAGGGGCTTGCGAGAGGCAGGCGACCATGATGTCCCCGTTCAAATAAGATGAACCGGCTGGTTCCCGCCCCCCCATGCCCACCATGACCTCCCGCAATGTGCTCACGCCCGACGCGCTGACGATGATGGACGTCATCGCCCGCACCGGCAGCTTTGCGGCGGCTGCGCGCGAGCTGGGCAAGGTGCCTTCGGCGCTGACCTACAACGTGCGCCAGCTCGAGGATGCGCTTGATGTGCTCCTTTTCGACCGTCGGTCGCGCCAGGCCAAGCTCACCGCTGCCGGGGAGGAACTGCTGCACGAGGGACGCCGCCTGCTCGTGCAGATCGACGCCGTGGCTAACCGCGTCAAGCGCGTCGCCACCGGCTGGGAGACCCAGCTCACGGTGGCCATCGACGGCGTCATTTCGCGCCCCACCGTTTTCGAGTTGTGCGAAGCTTTCTTCGCGCTGCAAGCCGATGGTGCAGGCACGCAGAGCACAGAGGGCAGAGAGCCCGGCGCGAGGGGGCCGGGGACGCGCCTGCGGCTGCGTACCGAGGTGCTCGCCGGCACTTGGGAGGCGCTATCCAGTGGGCTGGCCGATGTGGCCATCGGCGTGGGCGTGGGGCGCGACTACGCGCCACCTGCCGGTATCCAGGTCAAACCGCTGGGCGAGATGGAGTTCGTGTTCGCCGTCGCACCTCATCACCCGCTAGCCCACGCGCCGGAGCCACTGAACGAAGAGGAGCTGGTGCGTCATAGAGCCGTCGCCGTAGCGGATTCGGCCCAGCGCATGGCGCCCGTGACCGTGAACCTGCTGCCTGGGCAAGACGTCTTCACCGTCGCCAGCACGCAGGCCAAGATCGAGGCGCAAATCCGCGGACTGGCCTGCGGCTATGTGCCCGCGCCGCTGGCGCGCCATCACATCGAGGCCGGTCGCCTGGTCGTGAAAGCCACGCAACGGGGGCCCACCATGGCGCGGCTGGGCTATGCGTGGCGCGCCGCCAGCGGGGGAGCCCCGCCAGCGGGTCTGGCCCTGCGCTGGTGGCTGGAGCAACTGGAGAACCCCACCACGAGGCGGGCCCTGCTGGAGCGGCACGCCGGCATGCCCTCCGGCGATTCATGACGCGCTACATCGGACGCTTTGCGCCCTCGCCCACCGGGCCCTTGCACGCCGGCTCACTGGTGGCGGCCCTCGCCTCCTGGCTCGATGCACGTGCGCAAGGTGGCCGCTGGCTGGTGCGCATCGAGGACGTGGACCCGCCACGCTGCGTGCCGGGCGCCGACCGGCTCATCCTGTCGCAGCTCGCGGCCTGCGGCCTCATGCCCGACGCCCCCCCGGTGTGGCAATCGCAGCGCACCGCACGATATGCGCGCGGTCTGCAGCAGCTCCAGGACACCGGCTGGGCCTATCCCTGTGCCTGCTCGCGTCGCGAGATCGAGCTCACCCTGCAGGCCCGGGGCATCGACACCGCCCGGCATGCCGAGCTCGTGTACCCCGGCACCTGTCGCAACGGCCTGCATGGGCGGCCGGCTCGCGCCATTCGGTTGCGCACCATCGGCGCACAGGGCGCCGAGATCGTCATCGACTGGGCCGACCGCCGGCTCGACCCGCAGCGCCAGAACCTCACCCACGAGGTGGGCGATTTCGTGTTGCGGCGTGCCGACGGCCTGTGGGCCTACCAGCTCGCGGTGGTGATCGACGACGCAGACGCCGGCATCACGCACGTCGTCCGGGGCGAAGACCTCGCCGACAACACGCCGAGGCAGATCCACCTGCAGATGCTGCTGCAGGCGCCCACGCCCGCCTACCTGCACACGCCGCTGGTGATGGGCCCGAACGGTGAGAAGCTCTCCAAGCAGAACGGGGCTCGTGCCCTGGATCTTGGAGACCCGCTCGGTGCGCTCGCCGCGGCGGGCGAGGTACTGGGACTGCGCCCCGCGGCGCGCGAACTCACCGTCACCGCGTGGCTGGCGCAGGCCGTGGCGCAGTGGCGTGCAACTTGGGCCTGAAGCAGCGCCTCACCACCGGCGTTTTGCATCAGGTATCCAGGTGCATGCCCTTGAAGTTGTCGAGTCCGCGCAACTGCCTCTCGGTCTTGCGTAGCTCGCGCAACGTCCAGCCGGCCAAGGCCAGCGGCGGGAGCAGGGCAAGGGCGATGATCCAGATCTTGCGCATGGAGCCTCCTCGTGCGGTGGCGCACACGGCGCACACAGCGCACTTAGTATGGACAGGCAGTCAGGCAGCGCGCAGCGGCGCATGCCGCTTGCTTGCGTAGTTCCAGTCCTACGGACGCATGGCATCCCGGCCTCTGCGTGATGGCAGGATTGCATGCGTATGTAGGATATGCCTGACGAGGTTGCACGACCTCCACCGATGGAAGACGCTGCGACCGTGCGGCACACTGAATGCAGGCTCCTTGTCGTGCCGCCCTCCTTCGACGAGTGCCGATGCACCCTGCGACCGAGCGCCCATGCGACGGGTCGGGCCGTGCCCACCTTTTTCGACGCAGCCATGGCGCACCTGAGAACCTACATCGTTGAAGACAGCCCGGTGATCCGCGAGAACCTGATCGCCACGCTGGAGGAGATGGTGCCCGTGGAGGTGATCGGCACAGCTGAAGACGAAGCAAGCGCCGCGCAATGGCTGGGCCGCACCGACAACGCGTGCGATCTGGTCATCATCGACATCTTCCTCAAGAGCGGCTCGGGCCTGGGCGTGCTGCAGGCGGCGCGCAAGACCGATGGCGGCCGCAAGCTCGTGGTGCTGAGCAACTACGCCACGCCGGACATGCGCCGCAAGTGCCTTCAGCTCGGCGCGGACGAGGTGTTCGACAAGTCCAACGAGATCGACGGCCTCATCAGCTACTGCGCTCGGCTCGCCTCGGGCGAACAGGCGAGCAGCGACTCCGGCGTGATGCCCCAGCCGTCTTGAAGTCGTGGGCTTGCGGCGAGCGGCGCGCGCAACCTTACTGAATAAGCCCGTTCTTCAAGGCATAGTAGGTCAGGTCACTGTTGGACGTGAGCTTCATCTTCTCCATGACGCGAGTGCGGTACGTGCTCACGGTCTTGACGGAAAGCGCCATGCTGTCGGCCATGTGCCCGATGGTTTCGCCTTTGGCCAGTCGGAGGAACACCTGGAACTCGCGCTCGGACAGCAGCTCGTGAGGGGCCTTGTCGCCCGCGCCCGCCAGCCCGTCGGCCAGCATCTCCGCCACGCCTGGCGTGATGTACTTGCGCCCTCGGTGCACGGTGCGGATCGCCTTCACGATCTCCTCGGGATCGCACTCCTTGTTGAGGTAGCCCGCCGCCCCCTGGCGCAGCAGCGTGGTCGCGTAGTGCTCCTCCGGAAAGCCCGAAAGGATCAGCACCGGCAGCTCCGGCGCACGCGCCTTGACGGCTGCCAGCGCATCCACACCGCTCTGGTCGGGCATGGACAGGTCCATCACAAGCACGTCGACCTCGCCCTTGCGCACCAGGTCCAGCGCCTCGCGGCCATTGGCGGCCTCGCCGGTCACCTTGAGGTCGACCTGGTCCTGGAAGTACTGCCGCAGGCCGGCGCGCACGATGGCATGGTCATCGACGATGGCGACTCGGATCATGGATGTCCCTCGCGCAAGACGATGTGGTCCGAACCAGTGAACCCATCGGACGTACCCGCCCCCCTATGGGTTCGCAGGCTGCGAGTCTAGGATGGAAGCGAAACCCCTCAACCTGCTGTTGCGACTCAAGCGCAGCCGCTTCGTCTTTCCGCTCGCCGCCCTGGCGGCCCTCGCCATGGTCGTCATCAGCGAGACGGCCTACTACCAGAGCAGCCGTTCAATGCGGAAGCTGGGCGAGATGAACAGCGCGAGGCTGCACCTGATGAACCTCTCGCGCCGCATCGTCGATGCCGAGACTGGCCAGCGCGGCTACCTCCTCACCGGTCGCAGCGAGTACCTGCAGCCCTACCGCGGCGCCTTCGCCGACATCGACGCAGCCGTCAAATGGCTGCGCCTGCACTATGCCGACAGCCCGGCCCATCTCAAGGTTATGGGCGAGCTGGAGTCGCTGGTGCACCGCCGGCTGTCCGAACTCGATGCGACGCTGGGCCTGTATGACGAAGGCCGCTCGCAGGCGTGGCACGCCGTGATGCTGAGCGACATCGGCAAGGAGCAAATGCAGGAGATCCGCACGCTGTCGGAGCAGCTGCTGTCGGAGGAAGCGCGGCGCGAGGCCGGCGGCCGCGAGGACGTACGCCGTACGCTGCTCTTCACGCGTATCGGCGTGGCCGCAATGACCGCCGTCAGCCTGCTCGCGCTGGCGATGTACTTGCGCCAGACAGCCGCGCTGGAGGCGCACCGCCGCGAGCGCCAGCAACAGGTGGAGGCCGAGCGCGACCAGCTTGAGATGGAGGTTGCGCGACGGACCGCCCAGCTCACCGAACTCGCCCAGCAGCTCACGGAGCTGGCGCAGCACCTGCAGACCGCACGCGAGGACGAGCGCAGCCGCCTGGCGCGCGAACTGCACGACGAGCTGGGCGCGCTGCTCACAGCCGCCAAGCTCGACGCCGCCCGCATCAAGTCGCGGCTCGCAACGGGCGCGCCCGAGGCGGCCGAGCGGCTGAGCCATCTCAACGAAATCCTCAACAACGGCATCGCGCTCAAGCGGCGCATCATCGAAGACTTGCGGCCATCGTCGCTGGCCAACCTCGGGCTGCTGGCCGCCCTGGAAATCCAGGCGCGTGAGTTCGCCGAACGCTCGGGCGTCGAGGTCGAATGCCGGCTGGAGCCGGTGGCCTTGAAGCCCCCGGCGGAGCTTACGGCTTACCGGCTGGTGCAGGAGGCCTTCACCAACATCGCGAAGTACGCGCGTGCCCGGCATGTCAGGGTGTCACTCATGCCCCGCGACGGCATGGCGGAGATCTCCGTGCACGACGACGGCGTGGGCTTCGACCCGCGAGAGCGCCGTTCCTCCGCACACGGCCTGCTCGGCATGCGCTACCGGGTGGAAGCCGAAGGCGGGCGCTTGACACTGGAGTCGGCCCCAGGCCGCGGTACGCACATACACGCCGCGCTGCCTCAGCGAGGCTGAGCCGCACGAACCGCGCGTGGGTCTTGTCCTACACCGAAACGCTCATCGCGCCGACAGCACCATGCGCCTGGCACCGACGGTGTGCGCCAAGGCACTGCTCTAAGGTGGGTCATTGCCGAGGCCTGCGCCCCACGATTACCCTTGACGCGCCGGATCGTCCGTGCGCCTTACACAGAAAGGAACAACGATGACCGCCTCCAGCAAGCCTTTGAGCTCGTCGACCCAGAACGCCGCGGATCAGGCGGCGCATCAGGCGCAAGGGACCATCGCCTCCACGCAGCAGGCCTTGTCCTCGCTATCCGAACGGGTGGAGGATGCGCGCACCCAGACCGCGCCGGTACTCAACCGAGTGGCGGCCAAAGCCGAGGAACTGGCTCGCCGTGGCAAGGAAGCCGTGCGAGGCCGCTCCGAGCAGTTGAGGGACCAGGCCTATCGCGCCTCCGACGCGACGCGCGGCTACGTCAAGGACGAGCCGGTCAAGTCCATCCTGATCGCGATGGCGGCCGGCGCAGCGCTCATGGCGCTGGTGACCCTGCTCACGCGCGAGCGTCGCTACTGACCGGCATTCCTTCATCGCGTCCGGGGTTCGCCGCACAGCCGGCGCGCCCCGTCGTTTCACTATGGGCCGGCGCACACCACCATGATCCATCCGCTCTTGCGACTCCTCGTCTCCGAACCCCGCATGCTTGCCGAACACGCCGAGGCGTATGCCGAGCTGGTCAGCGAGGAGGCCGGCGCCGTGGCCCAGCAGATGAAGCGCAGCATGATCCTCCACGCAGTGAGCGCCCTGGCGTTCTTCCTGGCGCTCATCCTTGCTTGCATGGGATTGATGCTGTGGGCCGCCCTGCCCGTCGGGGAGATGCGCTCGGCCTGGGGAGTGATCGCGGTGCCCGCCGTCGTTCTCCTGATCGGCGTGGCCGCCCATGTGGTTGCGCGTTCACGTGCTGGCGAGGAGCGCGGCATCAAGGTCATCCGCGAGCAACTTGCAGCCGACGCCGCCATGCTGCGCAGCGTGACCGAAGCCTGAGGCTGCCATGACTGCTTTCGTTCCCGAATCCGCCGCAAACGAGGAGGCACAAGCCCAGGCGGACACGCGCGCCCTCTCGGATGCACTGGAGGAAGTCGAGCGCCCCTCGGCCGCCGAAAGGCTCACCGCCTCGCGCGAGCGCATACGTGAATGGATGATCGAAGCCGACGGGCGGCGCGAGCGTCGCCACCGAGCCGAAGCGGCCGCCGCGGAGGGACGCAAGCCGCCGATCGCGGACCGGCTACGCGACATTCCGGTGCTTGGCCTCATCCTGGAAGCGATCAGCGTCTGGTGGTCGCGCCATCCTCTGCATGGCGTCGCGGGCATCGCGCAGGGCGCAGCGCGGGACCGGCTGGGCCCGCTGGTGCACCGGCACCCGCTCGCGACGATGGCCGGCGCCTTCGTCGCCGGCATGCTGCTGGTGAGGCTCAAGCCCTGGCGCAGGCTCGCCAAGTCAGCGGTCGTGGCCGGCGTGGCGGGAAAGCTCATCTCTCGCACCATCGCTGCGATCCCGTTGGAGGCGCTGCTGGGTGTGCTGATGGCCCGCCGAGCCGCCGAGCCCCCGCCTCCGGAAGCCCAGGCGGCGGCTGAAGCCGCCACGTCTGCGGCCGCAGCGGCGGTACATACCTCTGACGCGCCATCTGGTGCGCAGGGTCACATCCCCCCGGAGGCCGAGTCGGGCGCGGTGGCCGGCGAGCCGCCGCTCACGGTAGTGGAGGATGCGTCGCCGGTCGGCGCTGCTGCCCCACGGGACCGCGATCACGAGCGAGTGCGCGAAGGCGCTCCTGCTCCCTACTAGTGCAGTGTTCCAAACACTGCACCAGTGCTCCGCGCCGAACAAACCGTCATGCGGGACGCCGCCTGGTGCGGCTGCGTCCTACACACAGAGGCGTGCCGCTCCGACGGTGCCAGCGAGCATCCGTCTTTAAAGTCGTTCCATCGGCTGTCGCCGGATGCGCATTCCTGTGCGACACGCATCCCACCCCGTTTGGAGCACTCCACCCATGGACGCCAACACCACGCAACGGCTCGTGCTGAACGAACAGGCAATCGAAGCCGCCAAGCGCGGGCTGGGCGGAGGCGCGGTCACACCTAGCTACGGCCCATGGCGGGACGACATCGTCAAGCTGCTCAACGATGCGCTGGCCACCGAGCTGGTATGCGTATTGCGCTACAAGCGCCACTACTTCACTGCCCACGGCATGGCGTCGCCCACGGTGGCAGCCGAGTTCATGGAGCATGCCACCGAGGAGGCGGCACACGCCGACCGGATTGCCGAGCGCATCGTGCAGCTCGGCGGCGATCCCGACTTCTCGCCCAGCACGCTGCTCGGCCGCAGCCATGCGGACTATGACGCTTCGATGGAGCTGAAGGCAATGATCAGCGCCAATCTCGTGGCCGAGCGCGTGGCCGTGGAAACCTACCGGCAGATGATCCAGGTCATCGGCGACAAGGATCCCACCACCCGCCGGCTGCTGGAGGAAGTGCTGCGCGACGAGGAAGAGCACGCCGACGACATGAGGGAGCTGCTGGAGGCGTAGTCCTCTTCCCACCCTCGCAGACTATCCACCTCAACCACGAAACAAGGAGGCGTATGCAAGCCCGCACCCCGTTTGTCACTGCCCTGGCCGCTGCACTGTCAGCCGCGGCGCTCATCACCTTGCCCGGCTGCGCTGTCATGCGCGGGCAGGAGACCGTCGGCTCTTACATCGACGACGCCACCATTACCACACAGGTCAAGGCCAAGATGGTCGAGAACAAGAGCGTGGACGCGGGCGCCATCAAGGTCGAGACCTTGAACGGCACCGTAATGCTTTCGGGCTTCGCCAAGAACGAGACCGAGCGCGCCGCAGCCGAGCGCATCGCGCAAGACGTCAACGGCGTGAAGGCAGTCAGGAACCAGCTCGTCATCCGTCCTTGAGGCTGCACAGAAGCCCGCCGGAGAAGCGCGGCGTCAAGAACCCACAATGCACAAGGGCCCGCATGCGGGCCCTTGTTTCATTTCCGAGCGCGTGGACTCACCGCCCGAAACCCGCGCGGCGCTGCTGCTGCGGCTTGAACCGCGGCCGGCCGGCACCCGGACGCGGCGGTGCACCCGCCGGACGCACAGGCCGTGGCGCAAGCGACGGCTCCGGCTTACGCGGCTCCAGACCCGACACCGTTGCCACGGGGATGCGCTGGGTGGTGAAGTGTTGGATGCGCCGGACCATGCCAGCGTCGGCCCGCTCCGCCAACGTCACGGCCAAGCCGCTGCGCCCCGCGCGGCCCGTGCGCCCAATACGGTGCACGTAGTCCTCGGCCTTCATTGGCAGGCCGTAGTTCACCACGTGGCTGATGGTCGGCACGTCGATGCCCCGCGCCGCGACATCGGTCGCCACGAGCACGCGCAACTGGCGCGTGCGCAGGCCCTGCAGCACGCGACTGCGGCGTCCCTGGGGCATGCCGCCGTGGAGAGAAGCTACCCGGTGGCCCATGTCGGCCAGACGATCGGCCAGCCAGTCGGCATCGCGCTGCGTGCTGGTAAACACCACCGCCTGCTCGACGCTGCGCTCGGTGAGGATGTGGTCCAGCAGCGCATTCTTGTGCTCAACATCGTCGGCCCAATGCAGGCGCTGCTCGATGTGCTCGTGCCGGTCGGTGTGCGAGGCGATTTCCACGCGCACCGGCTGCTTCAGCAGCTGCTCGGCCAGCCGTCCGGCATGCCCTGCGAAGGTCGCGCTGTACATGAGGGTCTGGCGTGTGGCTGGCAGATGGTCCGCGATGGTCTGGATGTCATCGATGAACCCCATGTCCAGCATCCGGTCGGCTTCGTCGAGCACCAGCGTCTCCACGTTCCCGAGCACGGCCTTTCCGGTGGTCAGGTGATCGAGCAACCGCCCGGGCGTGGCAATGAGGATGTCCAGCGGCTGGCGCAGCGCCTTGATCTGCGCCGGATAGGGGACACCGCCCAAGACCGTGGCCACGCGCAAACCCTGCACATGGCGGCCGTAGGTCACAGCCGACTTCGCCACCTGCATCGCAAGTTCGCGCGTGGGCGCGAGCACCAGGATGCGCGGCCCGTAAACCACGTCCTTTTCGCGTCGCCGCGCGGGATCGGCCCGCGCCTGGAGCACGCGTTGCAGCGCCGGCAGGATGAACGAGGCAGTCTTGCCGCTGCCCGTGCTCGACGCTACGCGCAGGTCGCGGCCTTCCAGAGCGGGCGGGATGGCTTGCGCCTGGACATCGGTGGCTTGCGCGTAGCCGGCATCGGCCACCGCCTTGGAAAGGGCCGGGTGGAGCCCAAGGGTATCGAAACTCATGCAGATCTTTCGAGCAATGGTGCGCCGACGTGCCGTAAGCACGCCAAACGCACCCGCGAGCCATGGGCTCGCGAGGTCAGGTCGCCGGGAGAACGTTCGGGGAACAGTCAGAGCGACGGCATCGCCGCCGACCGGCCCGCATGCGTGAACGCTGGAGGGATCAAGACCGGGCCCGCAGACGCCGGGAAACCGGCGCCGCCGCGGGAGGGCTCGTGAAGGTCGAAGGAGATGAGCGAATCGCCGCGACCCACTGGGCCACGGCGAACTGCGCATTGTAGCGGAGTACCGCCACCAGCCGCCGGCCTTACATCGCGAGCAGATGCCGCCTGTAGTACACGAGTTCATCGATCGACTCGTGAATGTCGGCCAGTGCCGTGTGCGACTGGGCCTTCTTGAAGCCATCGAGTACGCCCGGCTTCCAGCGCCGCGCCAGCTCCTTGAGCGTGCTGACGTCAAGGTTACGGTAGTGGAAGAAGGACTCGAGCTGTGGCATGTAGTTGGCCAGGAAGCGGCGGTCCTGGCAGATGCTATTGCCGCACATGGGCGATTTGCCCTGCGGCACGTAGCGCCTGAGGAACTCGATCACCTGTCCCTGGGCCTGCGCCTCGTCCACGCGCGACGCCTTTACCCGATCGATCAGGCCGCTGCGACCATGCGTGCCTTTGTTCCAGGCATCCATGGCATCCAGCGCGGCATCGCTCTGGTGCACCGCAAAGACGGGGCCTTCCACCCTCACGGACAGGTTTGCGTCCGTCACGACCACCGCGATCTCGATGATGCGGTCGCGCTCAGGGAAGAGACCGGTCATCTCCAGGTCAATCCACACGAGGTTCTGGTCATTGACGGCAAGGACGGTGTCGATCATCTGGCTCTCCTTGCGGCCATTTTCGCAGGCCCGGGGTGGATCCATCCTTCGCCCTACACTTGGCCGCCATGAGTTCTTCCGCGCTCACCCTGCTGTTCGCCGCCGCGCTGGTGGCTTCTATGGTCGTCAGGTTCTGGCTGGCCGCGCGGCAGATGAGGCACGTGGCGGCGCACCGTGAGGCGGTGCCTGCCGCCTTTGCGAACACGATCGGGCTGGCCGCGCACCAGAAGGCCGCCGACTACACCGTCGCCAAGGCCCGCTTCGGCCTGCTCTCCACGGCCTTCGGCGCCGCCATGCTCGTCGGCTGGACGCTGTTGGGCGGGCTGGACCTGCTCAACGCCGCCGTGCGCGATGCCGTCCTGCCGCGTTTCGGCGACATGACTTACCAGCTTGCGCTGCTGGCCACCTTCACTTTCATCAGCGGAGCACTGGACCTGCCATTCGAGATCTACAGCACCTTCCGCATCGAGCAGCGCTTCGGCTTCAACCGCACGACCTGGAAGCTCTACCTTGCCGACCTGTCCAAGGGCTTGCTCGTCGGGACCATCGTGGGGTTGCCCATTGCCGCCCTCATCCTGTGGATCATGGGCGCCGCGGGCCATCTGTGGTGGCTGTGGGCCTGGGGCGCATGGATGGGCTTCCAGGTGCTCATCCTGGTGCTCTACCCGACCGTCATCGCGCCGCTGTTCAACAGGTTCGAGCCCCTGTCCGACGAAACCCTCAAGGCGCGTGTGCAGTCGCTCATGGCACGCTGCGGCTTTGCCGCCAAGGGCCTGTTCGTCATGGACGGCAGCCGGCGCTCGGCGCACGGCAATGCCTACTTCACCGGCTTCGGTGCGGCCAAGCGGGTCGTCTTCTTCGACACGCTGCTGTCCAAGCTGTCCCCTGGCGAGGTCGAGGCCGTGCTCGCCCATGAACTCGGGCACTTCAAGCTCAGGCACGTGCAAAAGCGCATGGCCGCGATGTTCGGCATCAGTCTGGCCGGCTTCGCGTTGCTGGGCTGGCTGTCAGGCGAAACTTGGTTCTACACGGCCCTGGGGGTGCAACCGTCCATGGCGGCGCCCAACGACGCGGTTGCGCTGCTGCTGTTCATGCTCGTCGTGCCAGTCTTCGGCTTCTTCATCGCACCGATCCTGTCGCATCTTTCGCGCCGTCACGAGTTCGAGGCGGACGCCTACGCATGCGCCCAGTCCGATGGCCGCGACCTGGCAGGCGCGCTACTGAAGCTGCACGAGGACAACGCCTCCACGCTGACGCCCGACCCGCTCTACGTCCGCTTCTACTATTCGCATCCACCCGCCGGCGAGCGGCTGGCGGCTCTGCCTGTTGCCCAGCCGCACGCACAAGCGCAACCTGCGGGGTGATGCCATGACGCCTCTGCTGCACACACGATGCAAACCGGTCACGGGCGAGCCCATGAGCGAAGCGGAGATCCTGCGTCAGTTGCCGGAAGTGAGCGGCTGGCTGCTGCATGAGGGCGCCCTCCAGAAGACCTACAGCTTCCGGAGCTGGCTGGAGACCCTGGCCTTCGTCAATGCAGTCGGATGGCTGTCCCACACCGAAGACCACCATCCGCACATCTCGTTCGGCCACGACCGGTGTGTGGTGCGGTTCGGCACGCACTCCGTGCGCGGCGTGTCACTCAACGACTTCATCTGCGCGGCCAAGGTGAACGCCCTGGTCGCCTTCGCCGCATGAGCGCCCCGCTCATGCGCTGCCGCACTTGAGCCGGCCCACCGGGCCCGACGACGGCCTGGACCTCGGGCTGGTCGTCGCCGGCTTCGGCCGCCATTACATCGTCGAGTCCCCCGAGGGGCGGCGTGTCCTGTGCCATCCGCGGGGCAAGAAGAGCGACTGTGTGGTCGGCGACCGCGTGCGATGGCAGGGCGTGGCTGACGAGGGCGTGATCGAGCACATGGAGGCGCGCCGCAACCTGCTGTTCCGGCAGGATGAGTGGCGCACCAAGGCGTTCGCCGCCAACCTGGATCAGATCCTGGTCATGGTCGCGAGCGAACCTGTCTTTAGCGAGTCGCAGTTGGCCCGAGCGCTGATCGCCGCCGAGGGCGCGGGCATCGAGGCCCGCGTGCTGCTGAACAAAGGGGACCTCCCTGCGATCGCTGCAGCGCGCGAGCGTTTGGCCCCCTACCGGGCCATGGGCTATCCCGTTCTGGAACTGGCCTTGAAGGCGCGCCCCGACGAAGCCCGGGCCGCGCTGCAGCCGCTGCTCGCCGGCAAAGCCACGCTGGTGCTCGGGCCTAGCGGTGCCGGCAAGAGCACGCTGATCAACTTGCTCGTGCCCGAGGCGAACGCCCAGGTAGGCGAGATTTCGCAGGCGCTCAACTCCGGCCGCCACACCACCACGACTACACAGTGGTACTGGTTGGATGCCGCGCGCAGCAGCGCCCTGATCGATTCACCGGGCTTTCAGGAATTCGGCCTGCAGCAGGTGGGCTCCAAGACCTTGCCCACGCTGATGCCCGACTTGCGCGAGCACGTGCCGCAGTGCCGCTTCTACAACTGCACGCATCTGCACGAGCCCGGTTGCGGGGTGCGGGTCGCAGTGGAACACGGTGAGGTGAGCGAATCGCGCTACCGCATCTACCGCGAGATTTTCGACGAGATCACACAGAGCCGGTGGTGAGGGGTCAGCCGACGAGGTTCGCCAGCGTAAGCAGTGCGAGCAGCAGCATCCACAGCACCACGGAGCGCCATACCAGGCCCACGATGCTGCGCAGGTGCCCTGGTACGGGTGCGACGCCGGAAGTCGATCCCTCGGCGTCCATGTCGGCGGAGCTGGCGCCTCGGTCGAAGGTCTTCGAGCGGTCGGGCGTCACCCCGGGGGCGGCACTGCCGCCCAGCTGCACGCCCACCGCTCCTGCGGCGGCGGCAAGGATGATTCCTTCGTTGGCGTGCTTCCACAGCCCGGCATCGCGGCGCCAGCAGCTCACCGCCTCCTCGAAGTTACCCACCACCGCAAAGCCGAAGGCGGTGAGCCGCGCTGGGAGATGGTCGATGAGACCGAAGACCCGCTGCGACAGGCGCATCAGCCGCTCATTGGTCGGCTCGCCGATCGTGCGATTCTTGTAGGCCCAATAGCGGCTCGCAAACTCGGACATGCGGTACAGAACCGCACCGGCCGGGCCGAGACCGAAAGTGGCCAGCACGACAAACCAGAAGAAAACGCCGAACACGTGTCGATGGGCAGCGAGCAACGAATGCTCCACGACATGTCGCAACAGCTCGGTACGCGGCAGTTCGCTGGCATCGAGATGGCGCCATTCCGAGAGAAGCCCGCGCGCCTCCTCCTCATCGGCGCGTTCGAGCGCGTCGCGTATCGCAGTGAAGTGGTGGCTGAACTGCCGGAAGCCGAGCGTCACGTACAGCACAGCCACGTTCCACGTCAGCGCCGCCAGGATGCTGAAACGGGCCATCGCGAGATAGACGGCCCAGGCGAGCAGCGACGGCGCGATAACTGTCACCCCCCACACGACCCAGGCGTGACGGGGGCGGCCCGCGTCGAAGTTCCGGCCGGTCCAGCGCATCCAATGAGTCAGAGCATCGTGCACCGGGTTGTGATGCGGCAGCGGCTTCAGCTGCTCGACGAGCAAGGCTAACAGGACGGAAAAGAAACTCATGCGCGCCGATCATACCGGCGCCTCCGTGCTGCTTCGACTCGGCTCAGGCCGACAGGAAGCGGTAGAAGTTGCGTAGCATTGCCGCGGTCGCGCCCCAAATGAAATAGCGTTGCTGCGGCTCGGCAGTGCTCTGCCACGGCATAGAGAAGAACTCACGCAGTGCGCCACCCGCCTCCACCGCATGCCGCCGGTGGTGCACAGGCGCCATCAGGAAGGCCAGTGGTACCTCGAACACCTCGGCCACCTCGAACGGGTCGGGCTGGACGGAGAACGGCGGCTCGATCAACGCGACCACGGGCGTCACCACGAAGCCGCTTCCCGTGGTGTAGTGCGGAAGGCTGCCCAACACATCAACATGGCGGGCATGTAAGCCGATCTCTTCCTCGGCCTCGCGCAAGGCGGTGGCGATGGCGTCCGCATCCTCCGGTTCTGCGCGCCCCCCCGGGAAGCTGATCTGCCCGGGGTGGTCCGTCAGATGATCGGAGCGCCGCGTGAGCAGCACTGTCACCTCACCGCGCTGCACCAGCGGCACCAGCACAGAGGCGCAGGTGGGCTCGCGGTTGGTGAAGCGCCGCTCCACGTCCACCTCAGGCGACCAGGACGGTGGGGCGGCAAAGCGTCGGCGCAGGGCATCAGGGCGAAGCCGCTCAGCCGGCACGGGGGGCAGGTGCCCGTCGATGCCCAGCACGGGCAACTGCTGCGGATCGAAGCTCAACGGCATGGGCCATTCTGAAATGGAAAAGGCCGCCCCGCGAGGAGCGGCCCTTCCGTGAGCGTGATGCTTTCGTCGGCAGGGACGAGGCAGGTCAGCTGCGCCCGACGTTGTTGATGCGCCGCCTGACTCGCCCAAGCGCGTTGCTTCGCGCGATTGCGGCTGCGCCGCCAAACGGCCGTCAGGCCAGCTTTTCCTTGATGCGGGCGGACTTGCCGGAGCGCTGGCGCAGGTAGTAAAGCTTGGCGCGGCGCACGTCGCCGCGACGCTTGACCTCGATGGAGGCGATGAGCGGGCTGTAGACCTGGAACGTACGCTCCACGCCTTCGCCGCTGCTGATCTTCCGCACGATGAAGCTGGAGTTCAGACCGCGGTTGCGCTTGGCGATCACGACACCTTCGTAGGCTTGCACACGCTTGCGGGTGCCTTCGACGACGTTGACGTTGACGATTACCGTGTCGCCCGGCGCGAAAGGCGGGATGGTCTTGTTGAGTCGAGCAATTTCTTCCTGCTCGAGGGTGCTGATCAGGTCCATGGGATTCTCCGTGCGATCGTGCCAAGTGTGTGAGGAAGGTATGAAAGGCGCCCAGGCGGCGCCTCTGCCCGGCAGAGGATCGAAAAGCCCGCGATTATAGGCCCAGGCCGGCGAGGAACTTCTCGTCCGCGGCACTGAGGCGGCCGGCCGCGCGGGCGGCGGCGAGCAGGTCCGGCCGACGTCGTGCCGTGATCTCCAGGGAGCGCTCGCGACGCCAACGCGCGATCTCGGCATGGTGCCCCGACAGCAGCACCGGCGGAACGGCGTCGGGCTCCTCGGCTCGCGACAGCACCTCGGGCCGGCTGTAGTGCGGGCAATCGAGCAACCCTTCGGAGAAGCTGTCCTGCTGGTGCGACTGCTCATCACCCAGCACCCCTTCCTGCAGTCGCGCCACGGCGTCGAGTAACGCCAGCGCGGGCAACTCACCTCCCGAGAGCACGAAATCGCCCAGACTCAGCTCGACATCGACATGTCGATCCAGAAAGCGCTGGTCGATGCCTTCGTAGCGACCGCACAGCAGCACGGCACCTGGCCCTGTGGCGAAGCTGTGCATCGTCTCCTGATCCATCCGCTGGCCGGTCGGTGTGAAATGGACCAACGGCGCCGGCGCCTTGCGATCGCAGCGGATGGCTGCAAGCGCGCGCTCCAGCGGCTCCGCGAGCACGACCATGCCAGGGCCGCCACCATAAGGCCGGTCGTCGATGCGGCGGTACGAATCGTCGGCAAAATCACGCAAGCGCCAGAGGCGCACGTCCACCTGCCCGGAAGCAAAGGCCCGCCGCGTCACGCCCTGGGTAAGGTGCGGACCGAACAGTTCGGGAAACAGCGTGATGACATCGAAGCGCATGCAGCCGCTTCAGTAATCCAGACCCCAGTCGACAGTGATGCGGCGCGCCGCCAGATCCACCTCGCCGATGTATACGGAAACAAAGGGAATCAGCCGCTCGATCGCCTCGTCACCCGGCTGCGCACGCTCCGACGTGACGCGCAGCACGCAGTGCGGACCCGTGTCGAGCAGCCCGGCCACGGTGCCGAGATGTTCACCTTGACGATTGACCACAGCGAGCCCGATGAGGTCGACCCAGTAATACTCGTCTGGATCGGCGGTGGGAAAGCTGGCACGAGAGACGAAGACTCGAGTTCCCCTCAGTGCCTCCGCCGCGTTACGGTCATCGATATCATGCGCCTGCGCGACGACAGCCTCCCCGTGATGGCGGGCGATCTTGATCTTCAAAAGCGAGGGCAGCGGGGCCGCTACCGGTCGCCTGGAGGCAACGAAAGCTTCAGGCGGCTTGAGGAACCAGCGACGCGAAGAGAGCAGGGCCTGCGGGTCAGCCGTGAAGGGCTGGACCTTGACCCAGCCCTTGACCCCCCAGGCATCGACGATCCGACCCACTTCAATCGCATCGTCAGGCCACACAGGGGCATCGCCTGCAAGGGGCACCGCCATGGCGGTGTGTTGCCCCTCGGGCATCAGGCCGTGGCAGCCTTGGCTTGGGCCACAAGCCGGGCCACGGTGGGCGACAGTTGCGCGCCCTTGCTCGACCAGTATTCGACGCGGTCGAAGGCCACGCGCAGCAGCTGCTCGGCCCCGGACGCAACAGGGTTGTAAAAGCCCACGCGCTCAATGAAGCGGCCGTCGCGGCGAATGCGCGAATCGGCAACAACGATGTTGTAGAAGGGACGCTTCTTTGCGCCGCCACGTGCGAGTCGGATTACGACCATACAGTTTCCTTGAACTTTGAACACATCCCCCGCACCAGGAGACACTTCAGGGCGAGCGATCAAAAATACAGGTGCCGCGCAATACTTAGCCGCCGCACCGGCTCCATCGGTGCCGTAGATACGCCACCCGCAAGAGCAGAGGCCGTCACCGAAACCGCGCATTATAAACTCGCGCTATCCGCCTACGCCCAATGCACATCCCTGCCCTGCTCATCCGGCCCAGCACTTCGGGCCGATCTGCGCGCCATCACACCATCTATTCCTGGCACGTCGACAACGGGGCGGGCACGTTCGAATTCAGTGCCCCCGGCGAGATCGAGACGCCCCACGCGGCCGTGACGACATCCATCGGTTTTCTTAAGTTCCACGTAGTGTCAAACACTGCACTAGCTGGAAGGCCGGACGATGGATCGACGTGATCTTCATGCAGCGTCCGCTCAACGCGCACAACGGCGCACCATTCCGCGAGACCGCATGAAATCGAAGACGCTAGCCACCTGGGTCGCGATGCTGGGTGGCAGCCTGGGCCTGCACCGCTTCTATCTGCACGGCTTCCGCGATGCGTGGGGGTGGCTGCATCCGTGGCCTACCCTCCTCGGGCTGCACGGAGTGCAGCGCATGCTGGATCTCGGCCAGGACGACCGCTTATCGTGGGCACTCATCCCGCTGCTGGGTACCATGATGGCGCAGGGCATGCTATGTGCCATCATCTACGGCCTCACGCCCGACGACAAATGGGATCGCCGGTTCAACGGTGGCCGCCCAAGCCAAGCCGGCGGCTGGGCCGCTGTCTTCGGTGTGGTCGCCGCGCTGATGGTCGGTGCCGGCGTCCTCATTGCAACGATCGCGTACTCCGGCCAGCGGTTCTTCGAGTACCAGATCGAAGAGGCACGCAAGATCAGCCAGTGGATCGCAGCGGGAGACACCAGTAGCCGATCTCAGGCAAACATCACGAGACTCCCCCAGTAGGCGAGCGCCGCCACGGCGGCAGAAGCCGGGATGGTGAAGATCCAAGCCCACACGATGCTGCCCGCTACGCCCCAGCGCACGGCCGAGGCCCGCCGCGACGAGCCGACGCCCACGATGGCGCCGGTGATGGTGTGCGTGGTCGAGACCGGCACGCCGAGACCGGTCGCCAGGAACAGCGTGATAGCACCACCGGTCTCGGCACAGAAGCCGCCCACGGGCTTGAGCTTGGTGATCCTCTGTCCCATCGTCTTCACGATGCGCCAGCCGCCGAACAGCGTGCCCAGGCCGATCGCCACGTAGCAGATCCAGATGACCCAGACCGGCGGCAGCTTCTGGCCCGCCTCCGTGTACCCGGTAGCGATCAGCAGCATCCAGATGATGCCGATCGTCTTTTGCGCATCGTTACCACCGTGGCCCAGGCTGTACAGGCCCGCCGAAAGGAGCTGCAGCCTGCGAAACCAACTGTCGACGCGCATGGGTGAGGCGCGCCGGAACAGATGGGCCACCCCCAGCATCAGGAGCGAACCGAAGAGAAACCCCAGCATGGGCGACAGCAGGATGAAGAGGACGGTCTTCAGTATCCCGGTCGCGATCAGCGAGACCATGCCCGACTTGGCCATTGCTGCACCGACGATGCCCCCGATCAGCGCATGCGACGAGCTCGACGGGATGCCGTACCACCAGGTCACGACGTTCCAGACGATGGCACCGACAAGGGCGCCGAACACCACGTGGGTATCCACCACGCCGGGATGCACGATGCCCTTGCCGACGGTGGCCGCCACTTTCAGCTGGAACACGGAGATGGCGACGACATTGAAGAAGGCCGCGAAGGCCACCGCTTGCTGAGGCTTCAGCACGCCCGTGGACACCACGGTCGCAATGGAGTTGGCCGCATCGTGAAAGCCGTTCATGAAGTCGAACGCGACGGCCAGACAAACCAGCATCGCGACAACCCAGAAGGCAGTTTGCACCTCACTCATGAATACCGTGCGCCGCCTCAGGAGTTCTCAAGAACCACACCCTCGATCAGATTGGCGACGTCTTCGCACCGATCTGAAATGGCCTCTAACTGCTCGTAGATGGCCTTGAGCTTGATCAGCTCACGCACGTCTGTCTCTTCGCGAAACAGCCGGGACATCGCCGCACGCATCACCCGATCGGCGTCGGATTCGAGCCTGTCGATCTCTTCGCAGGTCTTGATGGCGGCATCCGCGGTTTCGTGCTGATTGATGCGAGGCAGCAGCGTCACTGCGTGCTGCACACGCTCACAGCACTTCACGCTGAGATCGGCCAAGCGACGGATGTCGTCGTTCATCGCGCGAAGGTCATAAAGCGACATGGTCTCGGTGGCGTCCTGGAGCAGGTCCAGCACGTCGTCCATGCCATTGATCAGGCCGTGGATTTGGTCGCGGTCGATCGGCGTGATGAAGGTCTTGTGCAGAAGCCGGTTGACCTCGGCAGTGATGCGGTCGGCATGGCGCTCGGCCTGACCCACCTCTTCGGTGTAACGCTCGCGCAGTGCCGGGTCGGCATAGTGCTCGATCAGGTTGATGAAGGCCCGACCACCTTCGACGATGCGCTCGCCATGCTGATTGAACAGTTCGAAGAAGTTGCCTTCCCGCGGTAGCAGCTTGCCGAACAACATCGTTATCCCCTTGCATGCGCCGCCTGCGCGGTGGGCGCCGTTCTCCAAAACCCGCGGAGTGTAGTTCAGACCACCTGCGTAGCGTTCCGGGCCGCGGCGCAATCGAGCACCGCCCGGCGGCCTTCAAATCGTTCGAGCAAAGACAGCAAATGCTCGAAGTCGGCCGACCGGTCGAGGGGATTGAAGTCGTCGCTGATCACCGTGAATACCGGGGCGCCCTCGTAGCCCTGGAAGTGCTCGACATAGGCATCGCAAAGGCGCTGAAGATAGTCTTCTTCAATCCTCTGTTCCATGGCTATGCCCCGCCTGCGAATGCGCTGCACGAGCGTGGCGGGCTGAGCCTGCAACCAGATCACCAGATCGGGCTCGGGCACCTGCGTGGCCAGCTCGTCGCGCAAGCGGGTGTAGATGCGATGCTCCTCGTCGGCGAGGGTCAGTCGAGCGAACAGTGCGTCCTTGGCATATAGGAAGTCGCTTACCACGCCGCCGGTGAACATGCCCGGCTGCGCAAGCGACTGCATCTGGCGCACGCGCTGGAAAAGGAACGCAAGCTGGGCCTGGAAGGCGTAGCCGGCCGGGTCGGCATAGAAGCGCTCCAGGAAGGGATTGTCCTCCGGACGCTCCAGCAGCAACTCGGCGCCAAGACGGGCGGCCAGCTTGCGCGCCAGAGAGCTCTTGCCCACGCCGATCGGTCCTTCGATGGCGATATGCCTGTAGCGCTGCAGCAGCCTGCTCATCCTCGGAAGATGAAGTAGACGGCACCCACCAGACACAGCCCCGCCCAGACGTAATCGAGCCTGAACGGCTGCTTCATGAACAGCATGGCGAAGGGCACGAACACGCCCAGCGTGATCACTTCCTGCATGATCTTGAGCTGCGCGAGGCTCAGCCCGGATTGGTAGCCGATGCGGTTGGCGGGCACCTGCAGCAGGTACTCGAACAGCGCGATGCCCCAGCTCGCGAGCGCTGCAACGATCCACGGCGCCGAGGCCTGGTTCCTCAGGTGGCCGTACCAGGCAAAGGTCATGAAGACATTGGAGGCCACCAGCAAGAGCGCGGTCTGCAGCGTGGCGGGCAGCGCCATCATTCGTCGATCCTCTCAATACGCTGATCGGCCACCGCCGGAAGCTGCGCCCGGGCCAAGCCCACGCCGGGAATGACTGCATCGGGCAGGACTTCGACCAGCGGGTACAGCACGAAGGCCCGTTGATGCATGCGCGGATGCGGCACCACGAGTGCCGGCGTGGCGATGCGCCGCTGGCCGTACAGGAGCAGATCGAGGTCGAGCGTGCGAGGTGCGTTGCGATGGGGCCGCTCGCGGCCATGCTCCTGCTCGATGCGGTGCAGTTCGTCCAGCAAACGCTCCGGATCGAGTTGCGTGCGCAGGACCAGCACCGCGTTCAAGAAGTCCGGACCCGCCGCGTCCACGGGCGCGCTGCGATAGAAGCCGGAAGCGGCGACTCGGGTCGTGCGCGGCAGCGTGCTCAACGACTGGATCGCGTGCCCTAGGACCTCGCGCGCGGCACCAAGGTTGGCGCCGAGCCCGATGCAGGCCAGTTCAGCTTGCGGGGACAAGGCTCAAGAGGGTGAGAAGCAATCCAGTGTGACTGAGCAGGCCCACCGAAGAGCCCGGTTGAGGCACATGTCAGGACCGAAGCTACGGCGAGCACTTGCGGCGCCTAGTGGGCATGCTCTGACGAAATGAACAAGCATGTCGGGTCCGTTCACACCTTCTCAGGGCTCGCTGCCTGACGCACCAGGGGCGTCGGCGGCCGCGCCCGCGGGCTTGCGACGGCGCCGGCGGCGCTTCTTGGCCGCATCGGCACCGGCCTCGCCGCCGGCCGCGCGCCGCGAAAGCTCCAGTTCACGCAGCGCGTCCATCAGCGCACGGCGCTCCTCGTCGCCGCCTAGCGAAAAGTCTTCCCACCATTCGGCCATGGCACTGTCCAATTCGCCGGCATCCGCACGCAACCGGAGGAAGTCGAAGCCGGCGCGAAACCGCGGCTGCTCCACCAGCGTGAACGGTGCGTTGCCCAGGCGACGCTCGAAGCGAGGTTGCATCATCCAGATCTCGCGCATGTCGGTGCCAAGCTTGCCGCGACCGGAGATGTCGCCGACGCGCGCGTCGAACACGGCGTCGATGGCCTGCTGGAGCGCCGGGAACGACGGCTCGCCGGCCGCCTTGAGCTGCTGCCAGCCATCGAGCACGTCGTGCCAAAGCATGCACGCCAGCATGAAGCTGGGCGCCACGGGCTTGTTCTCCGCCACACGGCGGTCGGTGTCGGCCAGGGCGAGCTGGATGAACTTCTCGCGGCCGTCGTGACGATGCGCCTCGTCGAGCACCACATCGAGGATGGGGAACACGCCGCGGTGCAGGCCGTGCTTGCGCAGCTCTTCCAGGCTGGCCAGCGAGTGACCGGTCTGCAGCAGCTTGATCATCTCGTCGAACATCCGCGAAGGCGGCACGTTCTCCAGCAGCGAGGCCATAGCCTGGATGGGCGTTCGCGTCTTGGACTCGATCTCAAAGCCTAGCTTGGCGGCGAAGCGCACGACGCGGATGATCCGCACTGGGTCCTCGCGGTAGCGGGTGTCGGGGTCGCCGATGATGCGCAGCAGCTTGCGCCGCGCGTCTTGCAGGCCGCCGTGGTAGTCGACCACCACCTGGCGGCGCGGGTCGTAGTACATCGCGTTGACAGTGAAGTCACGGCGCGCTGCATCCTCGACCTGCGTGCCCCACACGTTGTCGCGCAGCACGCGCCCGTCGGCGTCGACGGCGTGGCTGCGCCCGGCAAGCTCCGACTTGGAAGTCTTCTCGTCGCCGCTCACCGGCTCCGAAGCCGCGGAATCCATGACCGCCCGGAAGGTGGAGACCTCGATCACCTCGTGGTCGCGCCCCCGGCCGAACACCACATGAACGATGCGAAAGCGCCGCCCGATGATGAAGGCACGACGGAACAGCGCCTTTACCTCCTCCGGCGTGGCGTTGGTGGCCACGTCGAAATCCTTGGGACGCAGCCCCAGCAGCAGGTCGCGCACCGCACCGCCAACGATGTAGGCCTCGTAGCCAGCATCGGCCAGCGTGTTCACCACCTTGATGGCACGCTCGTCTACGCGCGCAAGGTCGATGCCATGCTCCTCCTTGGGCACCTCCACGCGCCGGCCCTTGGGGGGGCCCTTGCCGCTGCTGGCCCCCTTGCCGAGCAGCTTGTCGAAGAACTTCTTGATCATGTGAACAGGTTCAGGATGCGCCAACCACGCTCGTGGGCCACCGCGGCCAGCGCAGGCGACGGATTGGTCGCCACGGGATGCGTGGCGCGTTCCAGCAGCGGGAGGTCATTGAGCGAATCGCTGTAGACCGTGGTGCGCGGGAAATCGACCCACTGCCGGCCCTGGCCGGTCAGCCACTGCTCGACCCGGATCACCTTCCCCTCGCGATAGCTCGGCACGCCCTCGATGCGGCCCGTGATGGTACCCCTTGCGTCGCGCTCCAGACGGATAGCGATCAGGTGCTCGATGCCGAAGGCCCGGGCGATGGGCGCGGTAATGAACTCGTTGGTGGCCGTGACCAGCGCCACCAGTTCGCCATCGCCCTGATGCTGGCGCACCAACTCACGGGCATGCGGATGCAGCGGCTCGATCACCTGCGCCATGAAGCGGGCATGGGCCACCCTGGCTTCCTCGGGTGTGCGCTCGCGCAACGGCGCAGTCACGAACTGAACATAGGCATGCACGTCGAGCTGGCCCGCTCGGTAGTCGGCGAAGAACTCGTCGTTGCGGCAACGGAAGTCTGATTCGTCCACCCAGCCCTCGCGGATCATGAACTCGCCCCACTCGTGATCGGAGTCGACAGGAATCAGGGTGTCGTCGAGGTCAAATAGGCACAGGCCCGTGGGAGTCATGCATTGCCCCCTTCGGCCAGCATCTGGCGCAGCAGGGGCACGGTGATGGCGCGCTTGTGGACCAGCGCAAAGCGATCCAGCCGGTCGAGCAGGTCCATGAGGTGCTTCAAATCGCGTGAGAAACGAGTCAGGAGGTGATCCATCACCTCGTCGGAGAGGAACAGGCCGCGCCGGTCGGCTTCGCGGCGCAGAGCCGCCCGCGACTCGGTTTCGGACAAGGGCTGGATCGCCAGCACATGGCCCCAGGCCAGCCGCGTACGCAGGTCATCGCGCAGCGGCAGGTCCACGGGCGGCACCCGGCCTGCAGCGGCCACGGAGATACCGTGGGAGGTGGCATCGACGAACAATGCGAAGGCCGCCTGCTGCTGGTCGGCATCGTACGCATCGCAGCTGTCGAGCACGATGAGGGATCGAGTTTCGTCGGCGGGCCACGGAGGCGGTTCGGTCGCAGTGAACCACCCGACCTGCCCGCCCTCGCCCTGCACGCGATGCGCCAGCGCCTGCAGCAGATGCGTCTTGCCGCAGCCCGAGGGGCCCCACA
Organism: uncultured Burkholderiaceae bacterium; assembly: GCA_966251135.1. Classification (GTDB taxonomy): domain Bacteria; phylum Pseudomonadota; class Gammaproteobacteria; order Burkholderiales; family Burkholderiaceae_C; genus Albitalea. Next base: position 25,271 of record CBINKC010000013.1, on the reverse strand, counting down.
GGTACACCGGTGCAGCACCTGCGTGCAGCGCGCGCAAGTGCTGCACGGCCATCGCGTTCGCACCCGGCACGAACGAATCAAAGCTTCGCGCCGTGTCGACAGCCAGCGCGAGGGGAATCTGCTTCATAAGCGAGCCCGCTGCCGAGCGCGGCCTAGCCGGCCGGGCGCGGACCAGTCGGTCGATGACGGTCGGGCAGTACGAGGGTTCATCAGGCAGGTAACCGGCAGCGCGCCGGAGAGCGGCGAAAGGCGAGGCGTTTCGCCCGCGGAACCGCAAATTTTACGGGCCGGGAAGGAACAGCCCCCGGCCGCTCAATGCAGCCGCGGCCAGCCGACGTTGCGCAGCTCCGACACCCTAGCCGCGAGAGCGGCGTAATCGTCCGCGTCCGGCCGGTGCTCCAGGTAGGCGCTCAGGTCCTCCACGGCCTGCGCGTACTGGCCCAGCTCGGCCAGGACCAGGCCACGGTCGCGCCGCTCCTCCCAGGCGTGCGGCAGCAACACCACCAGGCGTTGCTGCACATCCAGCAGGCGCGGCCAGTCCTCGGCGGTGCGATGGATCTCCTTCAGGTTGCGCAGCATGCGCGCCAGCACGTCTCTTGGCGGTGCGGCCTGCAGGAACAGGCCGAGCGGCGCATCAAACTCGCCGAGCAGTCCATGGGTGCGCTTGTAGGGCCCCAGGAGTTCGTCGAGTTCCTCGCGCGACAGGGAGTGGCCCGTGAAGGGGTCGATGATGACCTCGCCGTGCTGACGGCCCGTATGCATGCGCAGCTTGATAAGGAAATGACCCGGGAAGGACACGCCCCGAGCGGTGAGGCCGATCTGCGTGGCGAGCTCGATATAGATGACCGCCAGCGTGATGGGGATGCCGCGCCGCGTGGCAAGCACCGTGTGGAGATAGCTGTTGCGCGGATCGTAGTAGTTGTTGACGTTGCCGGCGAAACCAAGCTCCTGAAAGAAATACCGGTTCAGCCAGCGCAGCCGCTGCACAGGAACGGCATCGGCCGGGATGCGCCGCTTGAGCCTGTCGGCCAGCGCATCGATGTCGGCCAGCACGGACTGCGTGTCGAGGTCGGGGTATTCGTCCTGAGCGATGGCCGCGGCCGCTTCCACCAGGGACAAGCTCGCATCGTCGGCCACCAGCGAGGAGAAGTACTCCAGCGCAGTGGGCACGTCGAACTGCAGCGGCGTGGGCATGGACCGAGTTTATGCGCGACGGGCGAATTCGCGCAGCTTCAAGCCCGTGGCCAGCAACGTGCCGAAGTAGACGGCCGCTGCGCCGGCCAAGCAGGCCGCCATCAATCCGATCCGCAGCAAACGCTGTTCCCCGAGTGCGATCCAATCGATGTGGTGTGCCGCCCAGAAGAGCGCAGCGCCCAGAGTGGAGCACCCCAGCACCACGCGAAGCGCAAAGCCCGCCCAGCCGGGCGCCGGCGTGTAGCTTCCCCGTTGGCGTAGACCCAAATACAGCCAGAACGCATTCACCAGCGCGCCCAGGCCGATGGATAGCGCCAGCCCCGCTTGGCCGAGGCGGGGCACGAACAGTGCGTTCATCGCCTGCGTCAGCAGCAACACGGCGACGGCGATCTTCACCGGAGTGCGGATGTCCTGACGAGCGTAGAAGCCAGGCGCGAGTATCTTCACCCCCACGAGCCCCATGAGCCCCACACCGTAGCCCATCAACGCGAGGGCTGCCTGCTGCACGTCGCGCCCAGTGACTGCACCGTAGTGGTACAGCACCGCGATCAGCGGTTGAGGGAAGACCAGCAGCGCCACGGCGCAGGGCAGCGCCAACAACAGCACGAGCCGCAGGCCCCAGTCGAGCAGCCCCGAGTAGGCGACGCCGTCGTCCTTGATCTGCGCGGCAGACAGCTGCGGCAACAGCACGACGCTCAACGCCACACCCAGCAGTGCGGTCGGGAATTCCATCAGCCGGTCCGCCCAAGTCAGCCAAGACACTGCCCCCACCCCCACGTGGGTCGCGATCTGCGTGTTGATGATGAGCGACAGCTGGGCCACGGACACACCCAAGAGCGCCGGTAGCATCTGCCGCAAGACCCGGTGCACCCCGGGGTGGCGCCAGGCAGTCGCCATCGTCCGAGGAGTGATCCCAAGGCATGGCAGGCAGCCGATGCGCAACAGCGCGGGCACCTGGATGGCAAGTTGCAGCACGCCGCCGGCCATGACGCCAACGGCCAGGGCATACGCCGGCTCGATGCCCCAGGCGCGAAAGCGCGGCACCAGGCCCCAGGCGGCGGCGATCACCGCCACGTTGAGCAGCACTGGCGTGGCGGCGGGCACGGCGAATCGCTTCCAGGTGTTCAGGATGCCTGCGGCCAGCGCGACCAGCGACATGCAGGCGATGTAGGGGAACATGAGCCGGGTCATGACGACCGCGCCGTCGAACTCCTTGAGCCCGGCCGCCATGAGCCAGACGATGACGGGCGCGGCGGCCACGCCGGCGGCACTGGTCAGGGCAAGCACCCAGAAGAGCAGCGTGCCCACGGCGTCGATGAGCTCGCGCGTGGGCTCGTCACCGTCGCGGGCGCGCGTGGCAGCCAGGATGGGCACAAAGGCCTGGGAAAATGCGCCTTCGGCGAACAGCCGCCGCAGGAGGTTGGGGATACGAAAAGCAACCTGGTAGGCATCGGCCCAGGCTGAAGCGCCGAACGCCGCAGCCGTCAGCGTTTCACGGACGAGGCCGGTGATGCGCGACAGCAGGGTCAGCAGGGAGACGGTGGAGGCCGCCCGCAGCAGGTTCATTGGTGGTTATGGCGGCGGCCCGTTGCCCGCACACGGACGAGAAGAAGCGGGCGATTATAAAAAGCGCCTACTGGACATGCGGGCGCCTGGATGGCGAAAGGAAAGGCGGCTGCTATACTTGCGGTCTTTGCCTCCACCTGGACCCTTACGGGACCGCACGCAATGGCCACTTCCTCCAAAGCCAAGAAGAGAACTGTCCGCCTCGCCTCGGGCCGCAAGCGCGCCCGCCAGGACATCAAGCTCAACGCCGCCAACACGGCGCTTCGCTCCAAGTTCCGCACCGTCATCAAGAACGTGCAGAAGGCTGTCGCTTCGGGCGACAAGACCAAGGCTGCCGATCTTTTCAAGTCTGCTCAGAGCGTGATCGACTCCGTCGCCGACAAGGGCATGTTCCACAAGAACAAGGCGGCGCGCCACAAGAGCCGCCTGGCGGCAAAGATCAAGGCGCTGGCCGCCTGATCAGGACAACACCAGGTGGATAAGAAGGGCTCACGAAAGTGAGCCCTTCTGCTTTTCAGGGGTCTCGCGCATTAGCGAGGCCTCCTCGCCGTGCGGCAGCAGGCAGGCGTCGCTGGTCTGCAGGCAGTTGTCGCGCGCGAAGTTCATGACGAAGTCCCAGGCCATAGGCTCCACCTCGCGCAACTTCTCATTGACGATCACGTACTTGACGCCGTTGATCACACGCGGCACGCAGTACGGCGAGTAGCCGATGAAGGCCCCGATGCCACCGCGCACACCCTCGGGGCGGAAGCACGACATCGCGCCGCACAGCCGCTCGGCCCAGTCGCTCGGCCTGAACGTCCGCCCATCTACCGTGATGCCCTGGATGAAGACTTGACGGGGTTTGGGCTGTGTCATGCGAGGAGCGGCGCCCTCGGCGCCCAACAGGGGTTCGGTCCACAGCGGCCGGGCGCCGCCAAAAAACGCCGGTATTGTGCCGTGAAGGTACCGTGGTTCGTGCAGCGGCGCTGCCAAGCATTCCTCGCCCGTCGGCACATCGGCCCCCTTTAGAATCGGCCGCTTCCGTCCCGGCGCGCCCATCGTCGAAGTCCGCATCCAGCGCGCCGACGGCCTCCTCCCACGCAAGGCCACGCTGCGATGAACGCTCCCGACCCGATTGCCCCGAATCCCGAGCCCCACGTGATGAGGACTTACGGCCGCCTGCCGCTGGCCTTATCGCACGGCCGAGGCTGCTGGGTCTGGGACACGGAAGGACGCAAGTATCTCGATGCGCTGGCGGGCATCGCGGTCAATACCCTGGGCCACGCGCATCCCAAGCTCGTACCCGCGCTGCAAGAGCAGGTGGGCAAGCTGATTCATGCCTCGAACTACTACGCGGCGCCGATGCAGGAGCGATTGGCGGCGAAGCTGTGCGAGCTGTCGGGCCTGGACAAGGCCTTCTTCTGCAACTCGGGGCTCGAAGCGAACGAGGCGGCCATCAAGATCGCGCGCAAGTTCGGACACGACAAGGGAATCGCGCGGCCGGAAATCATCGTCTACGAGAAGGCCTTCCATGGCCGTTCACTCGCCACGCTGTCGGCGACCGGCAATGCCAAGGTGCAGGCCGGCTTCGAGCCGCTGGTCGAGGGCTTCGTGCGCGTGCCGCTGAACGACACGGCGGCCATCGGGCGCGTCGCCGCCGGCAACCCGAACGTGGTGGCGGTGTTCCTGGAAGTGATCCAGGGCGAAGGCGGCATCAACCCCGCCACCATCGAATACCTGCAGCAGGTGCGCCGCCTGTGCGACGAGCGGGGCTGGCTGCTCATGCTCGACGAGGTGCAGTGCGGGATCGGGCGCACGGGCAAGTGGTTCGCCCACCAGTGGGCGGGCATCCGCCCCGACGTGATGCCGCTCGCCAAGGGCCTGGGGTCGGGCGTGCCGGTGGGAGCGGTGGTCTGCGGGCCGCGGGCGGCCAACGTGCTGGGCCCTGGCAACCATGGCACCACCTTCGGCGGCAATCCGCTCGCCATGCGCGCCGGCATCGAAACCCTCACCATCATGGAAGAGGACCGGCTGCTCGACAACGCAGCGGCGATGGGCACGCTGCTGTGCGAGAGCCTGCGCACCGAGTTGGAGTCGGTGCCAGGCTTCGTCGAGATCCGGGGCCAGGGCCTGATGATCGGCATCGAGCTCGACCGGGCCTGTGGCGAGTTGCTCACCCGCGCCGCTGAAGCGGGCCTGCTCATCAGCGTGACGGCCGAGCGCGTGGTGCGCCTGCTGCCCCCTCTCATCATGAGCGAACCGGAGGCACGCCAGGTGGTCGCCATCCTCGCGCCGCTCATCAAGCAGTTCCTCGCGGCTTCACGACAATGAAACCCGGCATGAGTCTCATCAAGCACTACCTGCAGTTCAAGGACTTCCGCGCCGAGGAGTACGCCTACCTCTTCGACAGGGCGGCGATCATCAAGAAGCGGTTCAAGAACTACGAAAAGTACACGCCGCTCACGGATCGCACGCTCGCGATGATCTTCGAGAAGGCCAGCACGCGCACCCGGGTGAGCTTCGAGGCCGGCATGTACCAGATGGGCGGCTCCGTCGTGCACCTCACCACCGGCGACAGCCAACTCGGGCGCGCCGAGCCCATCGAGGATAGCGCGCGGGTCATCAGCCGGATGGTCGACTTGGTGATGATCCGCACCTATGAGCAGTCGAAGATCGAGACCTTCGCGGCTCATTCACGAGTGCCAGTGATCAACGGGCTGACCAACGAGTACCACCCGTGCCAGATCATGGCCGACATCTTCACCTTCATCGAGCACCGCGGCAGCATCGCCGGCAAGGTGGTGGCATGGGTGGGCGACGGCAACAACATGGCGAACACATGGCTGCAGGCCGCTGATACCCTGGGCTTCACGCTGCACGTGAGCACGCCCACCGGCTACGAGATCGATCCGCAGGTGGCGGGCGTCAGGAACAGCGGCTGCGTCAGGACATTTCGCAACCCGCTGGACGCTTGCCGCGGGGCTCACCTCGTGACCACCGACGTGTGGACGAGCATGGGCTTCGAGGCCGAGAACGAAGCGCGCCGCAAGGCTTTCGCCGACTGGTGCGTGGACCGCGAGATGATGGCGGCGGCACAGCCGGATGCGCTGTTCATGCACTGCCTGCCCGCGCACCGGGGGGAGGAAGTGGAGGCCGAGGTCATCGACGGCCCGCAGTCGGTCGTGTGGGACGAGGCCGAGAATCGCATGCACGTGCAGAAGGCGCTGATGGAATACCTTCTGATCGGGCGGATCGGCTGAAGTCCTCACCGCCTCGGCCGTAGCGCGGGGCCAGTACAACTCCACGCACGTGTGGGATCACCCCGATGCTAGTGCTCTGCGCGGAACAAAGCGTCATGAAGACCGCGGCACGGGTCGCCTGCCGTTGTTGCGCCGCTTGCGCAGGGGTCCACCCTGAGCTGCGCGGCGCGCCTAGTCAGGCGACCCGTGCCGCGGTCTTCGAACCGTCGGCTCGCTTCGGACAGGTCGCTGACGCTTTGTCCCGCGCAGAGCACTAGGCGCGTCTGGTCGTCTTGAAGGCTTCAGACGTCCCGGTCCAGCGGCTGTGCGAGGTAGCGCGATACGCGTGGCGGCATGTTCTCGATGTGGAAAGCCTGCCGGCGCTCTCGAAGCGATAGGTCGTAGGCGGTCATCCGTTCGAAGTGCCGCAGGTGTTCGACCCACGACTCGTCGACGAAGTGCTCGATGTAGCGGCCTGGTTGCGCCGGGTCGCGGAACAGGCCCCATGAGAGGACGCCGTGACGCAAGCGGTTGCGCCGCGTCTCCTGCATCACTTCGAGGAACTCCGCGGCCCGCTCCAGCGCAACGTGGTATTCGATCGTGATGAGCACGGGGCCTTCGTGCGGATCCACCTCGACCTGGGTGCCGGCCGGTGGGGAGTAGGGTGCTGGGGTGAGGTCTTCCAGCGGGCCGCGCTCCAGCGGGAAGCGCCGGGTGACGACGACGGCCAGAAGGGGACCCGCCACGGCAGCGCTAATCAAGCTGGTTCGCACATCGGCCCAGGTGGCCACCTGGCCCCACAGGGCCGCGCCCAGGGCGCTGCTGCCCATCAGGGCCATCTGGTAGATGGACATGCCGCGCGCGCGCACCCAGTCGGGCAAGGACAACTGCGCGCCCACGGTGAGCGAGTTGGCCGCCGTGATCCAGCCAGCCCCGGCGGAAACCATGGCGGGTGCGGCGACCCAGGCACTCGGCGCAAAGGCGACAACGAGCATGGACATCGACAGCACGGCTGTCCCGCCATTGACCATGGTGTCGGGCGTGCCGTGCGCCCGCAGCCGCTGCAGCGACACCGCCGCGACGATGGCGCCGCCGCCCATGCAGGCCAGCAGCAGCGTGAACGTGCCGGCTCCGCCGTCGCGCAACCCCTTGGCCACGAGCGGCAGCAGGCCCATGAGCGCCATGGACTGCAGGAAGAAGAGCGATACGCGCAGCAGCACCGCATGCATGCGGTGCGACCGCATCACGTACTGAAGGCCCACGCGCATCGCGCCGACAAAGCGTTCGCCAGGCAAGGCGCTCACCTTCTGCTCGCGTCGCCAACGGTGGATGGCGACCGCCGCCCCCACCGACAGCATGGCGTTCAACGCGAACACCCACGCACTTCCGGCACCCGCGATGAGGGCGCCGGCCAGGATCGGGCCGACGATGCGCGAGCCGTTCATTGCCACCCCGTTGAGGGCCAGTGCGGCCGCGAGGTGATGCCGCGGCACGAGCTCGGGCACGATGGCCGCGAACACGGGCCAGCGCATGGCCAGGCCGATGCCGTTGGCAAAGGTGAGCGCCAGCAGCAAGGGCGCGTTGATCGCCCCGAGCGAGACGACGAGGCCGATGGTGACCGCTACCGCACCCACCCAGACCTGTGTGAGCATGAAGTACTTCCTGCGATCCAGGATGTCGGCCAGCGCGCCACTGGGCAGGCCCAGCAGGAACACGGGCAAGGTGGACGCCGACTGGACCAGAGCCACCATGACCGGCGAGGCTGTGAGCGTGGTCATCAGCCAGGCCGCCGCCACGTCGTTCATCCACATGCATACGTTCGCCGTGATCCACACGGCCCACAGCATGCGGAAAACCGGCTGCTCGAAAGGGGCCCACGCGCTTACGCGCACGGAATGCGCGGCCAGGCTGGGCTGGGCGGCAGCAGGGTCGGACATGGCATGAAGTTATCACCGGGGGCGTCCCAGGGGAGAAGACAGGGTCACTGCAGTACCCGTGCCAGAACTTCTTTCGCTGACCTGCATCAAGTGTGCAAGGCGCGGCTGCCGCTAAGGTAGGTGCGTCGTGTTCCGTCCGCCTCTGCGTCGATTCATGCCTCCCGGACACTCCCGGCCCGCGCCGATCCCAGGGTTCACCACGCCTGCTGCAGGCTTCGATGAACCGCTGGAGATGCTGCACGCGTGCCACGACCGTGTCCGGCGCAGCCTTGACTTGCTGGTGCGGGTGTGTGAGCGCGTCCGTGCCGGGCGCATCGATGCCGCCGTGCATGAGGCGGCAGCCGATGTGGTGCGCTACTTCGACAAGTCCGCGCCGCACCATCACGAAGATGAGGAGCAGCACATCTTTCCGCGGGTGCTGTCGCACACGGAGGATGCGGCACTGCGGGCAGCTGTGCTGCGGCTGCAGGAGGACCACCAAGCGATGGAGCACCACTGGGCACGCCTGCGCACGCCGCTGACCGCGCTCGCCCATGGACATGCCGAAGCCTTCGGACCAGAGCAGCTGGAATCGGCGCAGCTGTTCACGTCCTTGTATACCTCGCACATGGAGCTGGAAGACAACTTGGTCTTTCCGGCGGCGGCGGGACTGCTCGACGGCGATGCGCTGCGCGCGATGGGCGCCGAGATGGCAGGCCGACGCGGAGCGCGCGTGCGCCCGCTGGGCTGATTTACCCCCTACCCAGCGGCTGGCGCATCTCGCGAAGTCCCTCTGCTGCCAGGGGATAGAGGACCAAGAAAATCAGGACGCCAGCTGGATCTGGTTGTGCACCTCGTTCACGCCGCAGACGGACCACGTGTCCATCTCGGCCATGCGGCGCTCCTCGTCGCGGTTGAGCACGCCGCCCAAGGTGACGACACCACGTTCGGTGCGGATGGTGACCTGGTCGGAATGCACCAGCGGATCCATCTCCAGCACCAGGCGGACGGCGTCGGACAGCTCGTCGTCGTTGTCCTCCTCGGCGGGTTCCACGCGCAGTCGGTTCACCACGTCTCGGCACCCCGGCGTCCACCAGGCGACGGCCTCGATCATGCGCTTGTGCGACAGGCTGATCACGCCGCCTTCGAGCGTGACCACGCCATCTTCCACCGTGAAGGCCACCTCGCCGCTGGGCCAGTCGTCGTGGGCCTCCTGCACCATCTCCGCGCGGCCGCGCACCCGTTGTCGCAGCGTGAGGTTGCGAAGCTCGGGCTGCTGCAGCAAGCTGCGGGACAAGATATCGCGGATCTCGCCATCGCCACGCGGCTCGGTGGGCACCAGGCGTAGCGCGTCGATGATGGGCTCCATGCCGCACACACGCTGGGCGAGCGTCATGGCCACGCGCTTGGCTGTCAGGTTCTGGACCTCGCCTTCAAGGCGCAAGCCAGCGCTGTCGGTGATCACATTGATCGGGTAGCGATGAAGATCGACACGAGGGTCGACCTCCAGCGCTGCCCGGATTTCCTTTCCGATGTCGGGGTCCTGCGGTGTGGCCATGAACACTCCTCTCATGGGTCGCTGCGACACAGCGTCGACGCTGTGTCGACGCAGGGATCATCATCCGTCCACAACGCGACGCGGTCATCCGTGAACCTGGGTCGTTCGTGGGGGCATTGGTGGGACACTCGAAGCATGAACGACGCATCCAATCCCTGCATGTCCTGCGGGGCCTGCTGCGCCAGCTTCCGGGTGGACTTCGCCCGGGAGGAACTGGACGAGGCCGGCGGTTGTGTGCCCTCGGGCCTGGCCGTGGACGTCAATGACAGCACATGCCGCATGCGGGGCACCGACCACGCGAGCCCGCGCTGCGCGGCATTGGTGGGCACGGTGGGCGTGCGCACGCATTGCGGCATCTATGAGTGGCGGCCCTCGCCCTGCCGTGAGTTCGGCCTGCTTGCCCCGCTGGGTACCGGCGACGATGCCTGCGCACGGGCGCGAGTTCGCCATGGCCTGACACCTTTGTGAAGAGGCCCCTCACCGCCTCCTGCCTTTCCGTCTGGCTTGTTATTGAGAACCGTTCTCATTAATATCGACAGCAGCATAGGCCGCATCCCTTCCCCGCGCGGCCGGAAAGGCAAGACCGATGAACAGTTCTCGGCCCGAACGCGAGTGCCATGCGCAGCCCCTGGCCCATAGCGCAGTCGGCATGGTGACGATGTGTCCCTGCTGCGGCCAGGTCCACCTGAACCTCGAGTACCTCACGTTGCGTTTCGAGCCCGAAGCGTTCGACGAACTGGTGCGGCTGCTCGCACACGCACAGCACCGCATGGCGGCGCTGCAGGCACCGGCAGCAGGAGGCGAGCATGCGGATCCCATTCACTGAGGCGGCCCAGCCCGTGGCGTGGCCTCGCGCCCGCCCGAGCGCGGATGAAGCGATTGCCATCGCGCAGGTGATGGAGGCGATCCGTCTGCTGCGCACGGGCTGGCCCGAGGCCGCTTTGCCCGAGGCCGCTTTGCCCGAGGCCGATGCGCTGGCGCATCTGCGCGAGGAGAACGCTGTTCTGACCCGCGAGTTGGCCGGGGTGCAGCGCCGCACGACGAGGCTGGTGCGACAGCAGGCGCAAACCATCGAGGCGCTGCGCGCGGCGCTGGTGCGGCTGCGCGCGGACCTCATCGCGCGCGACACCCTCATCGCCACGCTGCGCGAGCAACTCCACGCACCGCCGGCCGGCTGAAGCATCGCTCAGCGCGCCACCGACAACAGCCTCTCCAACGTGGCGGGGTCGCGGGCGAGGGCTTCACTGCGGTCGGCGTGGGCCACCATGCCACGGTCGAGCACGACCGCCCGGTGAGTGATACCGAGGATGAGGTGGGGGTTCTGCTCGACGATGACGGCGGACAGCCCCTCCTCGCGCACCACGCGAGCCATCGAGCGCAGCAGCTCCTCGACGATGATGGGCGCCAAACCCTCCAACGGTTCATCCAGCAGCAACAGGCGCGGGTTGAGCACGAGGGCGCGGGCGACCGCAAGCATCTGCTGCTCGCCGCCGGACAGCTGCGTGCCCATGTTGGCGCGCCGCTCGGCCAGGCGGGGGAACATCTCGTACACGCGCTTCAAGTCCCAGGGGCCGGGCCGGGCCACGGCGCTGAGGTTCTCCTCGACCGTGAGCGACTTGAAGATGTTGCGTTCCTGCGGCACCCAGCCGATGCCCGCGGCGGCACGCTGGAACGGCGCCAGCAAGGTCACGTCGCGACCGGCCAGGACGATGCGCCCGGCATGCCGGCGTGTCACGCCGACCAGCGTGTTGATGAGCGTGGTCTTGCCGGTGCCGTTGCGCCCCAGCAGCGCCATCGATTCGCCGGCAGGCAACTCCAGCGAGATGCCGTTGAGCACCACGGCTTCGCCATAGCCTGCCATCAGGCCCTCGACGCGCAGCAGCTCAGCCATGACCCTGCCCCAGATAGACCGCCTTGACCCGCGGGTCGGCGGAAATTCCGGCCACGTCGCCTTCGGCGAAAACCGCACCGTTGACCAGCACGGTCACCTGCCGGGCGAAATTGAAAACGAGGTCCATGTCGTGCTCGATGAGCAGTACCGACACGTCGGGCGGCAGCCGCGCCAGGCTGTCGAAGATCTCCTGCCGCTCGCCCTCGGGCACGCCGGCGGCGGGCTCGTCGAGCAGCAGCACGCGCGGCTCGCTCGCAATCGCCAGGGCGATCTCCAGCAGCCGGCGCTTGCCGTAGGGCAAGACGGCCGTGCGCTGCTGCATCAGGTCGGCCAGATGAAACTCGGCGAGCAGGCGATCGCAGGCCTGGGCCACTTCCGGGTCGCGGCCCAGGGGCTGCCACCAGCGCGCGCTGTGCTTGAGGCGCTGCGCGACGGCGAGCGCAAGCGACTGCAGCGGCGTGAGCTCGCCGAAGAGCTGGCTGATCTGGAAGGTGCGCACGAGGCCCCGGCCCACGCGGCGGTGTGCGGGCATGCCGGTCACGTCTTCGCCATTCAGCACGATGCGGCCAGAGGTGGGCTCCAGCACGCCGGTCAGCAGGTTGATGAGTGTGGTCTTGCCCGCACCGTTGGGGCCGATGAGGGCATGGCGAGCGCCGCGCTCGACCTTCAATGAAACGTTGCTGGTGGCCACGAGGCCGCCGAAGCGGCGCACGAGCGCGTGCGTTTCGAGCACCGCGGTCATGGCCGCACGCCCTCCTCCACTCGCTCGCCGGCCGCAGCAGCGGCGCTGGCGTCGGCGGGGCCGCCCTCGCCACGCCGCCACCAGGTCCAGGGCTTGAGCAGGCGGTCGCGGCCCACCAGCACCAGCACGACGAGGAACAGCCCGATCCAGAAGGTCCAGTACTGGGGCGTCCACGCGGAGATGACGTCTTGCAGCAGCCTGAAGGCAATGGCGCCCAGCAGGCCGCCGTAGAGGTAGCCCGTGCCGCCGATCACGAGCACCAGCAGCACGTCGGCGCTGCGGTGGAAGTCGAGGACGTCGAGCGAGGCGAAGCCGGTGGTCTGCGCGAGCAGCGCGCCGGAGGCGCCGGCGATGGCACCGGCCATGGTGTAGATGGCCACGAGCCGGCCATGGACCGACAGCCCGATGGCCGACGCGCGCAGGCGGTTGTCGCGCAGGGCCTGCAGCGACACGCCGAAAGGCGAGTGCACGAGGCGGCGGCAGACGAAGAGCACGATCAGCAGCACGACGAGCGTGTAGGCATAGGCAGTACGCCCTTGCAGGTCCCATTCGAAACGGCCGAGCAGCGGCCCCATGACCACGCCCTGCAGGCCGTCGGCGCCGCCGGTCCACTCGTCGAAACGATTCGCGAGCTCGTACAGCACGGAGGCCACGCCGAGCGTGACCATGAGGCGCGTGAGGTCGGAGCCGCGCAGGATGAGCACGCTCGTGGCGAGGCCCAGCAGCGCCGACACCGTGACGGCGAACAGCAGGCCGACCAGCGGATCGGGCATCAGGTGCTTGGCGAACAGCGCCGCGGCATAGGCGCCCACGCCGAAGAAGGCGGCGTGCCCGAGCGAGACGATGCCGGCGTACCCGAGGATCAGGTCCAGCGAGATCGCGAACATCGCCAGCAACGCGATCTCGTTGGCCAGCAGCGCATGGTTGGGCAATACGAACCACGAAAGGGCAAGCGCCGCGAAGACCGCGATCTCCCAGGCGCGCCAGCGCACGTGGGCCGTGAGGGCCTCCTGCACCCCGTTGCGCCGCTGCTCGTCGCGAGGGGATCTCATCGTGCGCCCTGCCTCGCGAACAGACCCTGCGGGCGCCACAGCAGGATGGCGATCATGAGGGTGTAGACGATGAAGGCGCCGAGCGCAGGGGCGTAGTACTTGCCGAACACGTCGGCGATGCCCAGCAGCAGCGCGGCCAGCAGCGGCCCGGTGATGGAGCTGGTGCCGCCCACCGCCACGACGATCAGGAAATAGATCATGAACTTGAGCGGAAACGTGGGATCGAGCCCCAGCACCTCGGCACCCATCGCGCCCCCCAGGCCGGCCAGGCCCGAGCCGACGGCGAAGGTGAGGAGGAACACGAGGTTGACGTTGATGCCGAGCCCCGCGGCAACGCGCGGGTCGTCCACCGCGGCGCGCAGGCGGCTGCCGAAGCGCGTGCGCGAGAGGATGAGCTGCAGCGCCACGGTGAGCAGCGCGCACACCACGACGATGAAGAGGCGGTACTTGCCGATACCCACGACCTCGAAGTCGAAACGCCCTTGCAGGTACGACGGCAGCCTGATGAACTGCTGCTGCGACCCGATGAGGTAGTCCACCGCGGCCACCGCCATGAAGACCAGGCCGATGGAAAACAGCACCTGGTCGAGGTGCGGCCTGGCGTACATGGGCCGGTACAGCGTGCGCTCCAGGAGTGCGCCCAAAGCGCCCATCAACACGAAGGCCATGGGCAACGTGGCCAGGAATGGCATGCCGGCGCGCTGCATGAGCAGGACGGCGGCGTAGCCGCCCCCCATGGCGAAGGCGCCGTGTGCCAGGTTGATGAAGTTCATCAGCCCCAGCGTGACCGCCAGCCCGACGGCCAGCACGAACAACAGCATGCCGTAGGCGATGCCGTCGAACAGCAGCGTCAGCACAAAGCCGCCTTCACTTCGTCTTGCCGGGGTCCTTCACCATCTCGAAGGTCTCGAACTCGACGTTGTGGAGCTGGCCGTCGAGCTTCTCCACACGGCGGATGTAGATGTTCTGCACGATGTCGCGCGTGGCGGGATCGATCTGCACCGGGCCGCGCGGGCTTTCGAACGACATGTTCTTCATGGCGTTGATCAACGCCTCGCCACCCTGCCCCTTGGTGGCCTTGAGGCCTTCCAGGATGAGGCGCATGCCGTCGTAGCCGCCCACGGCCATGAAGTTCGGCCGCATGCCCTTGTTGGCCTGGGTGAAGGCCTCGACGAACTTCTGGTTGGCGGGGCTCTTGTGCGCGGCCGAGTAGTGGTGCGAAGTGACCACACCGAGCGCGACATCGCCCATGTCGTTGAGGATGTCGTCGTCGGTGACATCACCCGTGCCGATGAGTTTGATGCCCGCCTTGTCGAGCCCGCGCTCGGCAAACTGCTTCATCAGGGCCGCGCCGACGCCCGAGGGCACGAAGGTGAACAGGGCCTGGGCGCCGGAGTCGCGAATGCGCTGCAGGAAGGGCGCGAAGTCCGGGTTGCGCAACGGCACGCGCACCTCGGCGACGATCTGGCCGCCCCGCTGGGTGAAGCGGTCCTTGAAGGTCTTCTCGGCGTCGAGGCCTGGGCCGTAGTCGGTCACGAGCGTAGCGACCTTCTTCAGGTTGTTCTTCGCCGCCCATTCGGCGATGCCCACGGTGGCCTGGGGCAACGTGAAGCTGCTGCGCACGACGAAGGGCGAGGCCTCGGTGATGCTGGAGGTGGCCGCGGCCATGACGACCATGGGCGTCTTGCTCTGCGTGGCCACCGGTGCCACGGCCAGCGCCAAAGGCGTGAGGCCGAAGCCGGCCAGCGCCACCACCTTGTCGTTGACGACCAGTTCCTGCGCGAGGCGCCGAGTGGTATCGGCCACGCCGGCATCGTCCTTCAGGATGACCTCGACCTTCTTGCCAGCGACCGAGTTGCCGTTCTGTGCGAGATACAGCCTCACGGCCGCGTCGATCTGCCGGCCGGTCGAGGCAAAAGGACCAGTCATGGGCAGGATGAGACCGACCTTGAGGACGTCCTGCGCCAGGGCGGGCAGGCTGGCCATGGCGAGCACGCAAGCGATGAGGATTCTGCGGTTCATGGTCGCCTCCGTTTGGAGTTGAGCTGGAGTGAAGCGCCCCAGGACCAGACTGCACCCCACCGCGCCCCGCGCGGGGGACAAGGAAACCCGGGGCGGCCGCGGTTTCCTTGCAAGCGTGAACCCCAAGCCTACCCTCGCTGGCAAGCGCCTTCAGCGCGAAGGGGGACGCCGGATGAGACGCGCCCCGGGGATGCTGTTCAAGGTCTGGTGGCCGAGCAACGCGTCAGACAGGTCTTCGTGCGCGATGCGCGCGTGCTCGCGCATCACGGCCTCGGCGCGTGCGCCTTCGCCCGCTTCGATGGCCTCGATGAGCGCCCGGTGCTGGGCATGCGCGACCAGCAGGGCGTCGCGCGAGTTCGGCCCCGTCCCGGAAGCGAAGACGAAGGCGTTGGGCGAGGCGAACGGCAGCGTCTTGGTGCGCTCGATGTGCCGGCGCACGAGTTCGCTGCCCGGCATCTCGGCCAGCAGTTCATGCAACCGCCGGTTGTGCTTGACGTAGTCACCGAAGGCCACGGCGCTGATCTCGGGCTGCGCGAGCAGCTCATCGATACGCTCGATGCACTCGCGCGCCTCGGCCATGAGCACGGGGCTCACGCCGCGCTCGGCCGCCAGCCGCGCAGCCAGGCCTTCGAGGGTGCCGCGCAGCTCGATGGCATCGTGCACATCGTCTTCCGAAAAGTCCCTGACCACGTAGCCGCCGCCGGGCAAGGCCTCGAGCAGGCCTTCCTCCTGCAGCCTGGCCAGGGCCATGCGGATGGGGGTGCGGGACACGCCGATGCGTTCCACCAGGGTGAGTTCGGCGATGCGTTGGCCGGGCTTGAGTTCGCCGGCAAGGATGAGTTCGCGCAGGCGCAGCTGCGCCTTGACGGTGAGGGACAGACCAGCTTCGTCGGAATCGAGGGAGACAGACATTTCGGATACGAGTTGTATACAAGAGCCATGCTACGGAAGGGGATTTTGGACCAGATCCAGGGAAACCCGAGCGACGCAGGCGCGTGGGTGTATGCAACACCAAGATCATTGAGGACAACCTCTTCTCCGGAGACCGTCATGAGCCCTCTCAACCGGCCGCCCTTCCGGGCCGACCTATGCGCCGGTGGCCGAGGCACTGTTGGCGCAGATGCACCTCGACGCCTACTTCATGGAGTACGACGACGACCGCTCGGGCGATTTCCGCCCAATGCGCTTCCTGCCCGCCGCATCGCAAAGGCAGGCAGCCAGTCCGGCCCCCTCCCCTACAAGTCCAGCACCAGCCTCGCCGACTTCGCCCTGGAGCAACAAGGCGTGAACTGGTCGTTCGCCGCATGCTCCTCCGGCGTGAAGTACAGATCCTTGTGATCGGGAACGCCCTCCAGCACGCGGGTGATGCAGGTGCCGCACACGCCCTGCTCGCACGAGGTGAGGATCTCGATGCCCGCCTCGGCCAGTGCCTGCACCACGGTCTTGTCCTTGGGCACGACCACGATGCGGCCCGAACTCGCAATCTGCACCTCGAAGCTCTCATCGGTAGCCGAGGGCGCCACGTCCGCGGAGAAGAACTCGTAGTGCAGCTGCGGCTCGGGCCAGCCCCGCGCCCGCGCCGTGTTCAGCACCGCGTCCATGAAACCCTTGGGCCCACACACGTACACGTGCGTGCCGGGGTCGGGGGTCGCCAAGCGGCCGGCGATGTCGAACTTCTGCGCATCAGGACCGTCGTCGAAATGGAATTGAACGCGGGACGCGAAGCGTGACCGCGAAATGCGGTCGAAAAATGCCGCGCGGTCCTTCGAGCGGGTCAGGTAGTGCATCTCGAAGTCGGAACCCGTCACGGCCAGGCGCTCGGCCATGCACAGGATCGGCGTCACGCCGATGCCGCCGGCCAGCAGGAGGCTCTTCTTCGCCTCGTGCGCGAGCGGGAAATGGTTCTTCGGGGCGCTGATGGCGATCTCGTCGCCGACCTGGATGCGGTCGTGCATGGCCGCCGAGCCGCCGCGCGTGTTCGGGTCGCGCAGCACCGCGATCTGGTAGCGGTGGCTCTCGGCCGGGTCGTTGCACAGCGAATACTGGCGGGTCAGTCCCTCGGCGATGTCCACGTCGACGTGCGAGCCGGCAGAGAACGATGGCAGCGGGCGGCCGCCCGCCTCGACGAGCTCGAAGCTGACGATGCCGGTCGCCTCCTGGTGCTTGGCCGCCACACGCACCTTGAGACCCGCACTCACGTTGCTCATGGACGTCCTCCTGCAACCTGCAACCTGCGAGTCTCAAGCCGCCGCCGGCTGCGCCGCCTTCCCCTGCTCGCCGGCGAGCATGCGGTCGAGAACGCGGCGCGCCTGCACGCCGCCGGCATCGGTGTTGAGCTTCAGCAGTTCGCGCTCGGGCCAGGTGAGCAGGTTCTGCTGCTGGCGCTCCAGCATCTCCAGGTCCTCGGAGAAGATCTTCATCTGCCCCTCGCGGATATTGGCGGTGAGCGCCTTGTCCCTGGGGTTGAAGTTGCGCGCCATGCCCCAGAAGTACCAGATCGAGGTGTCGGTCTCCGGCGTGATGGAGTCGACCACGATGGCGGACACCTTGTGCGGCTTGTCGGCGTGATAGCCGCCCTTGCCCGCCAGCGCCACGCCCACTTCGATCATCACGTGGCAGGGCGGCGTGAAGCGGCAGATCTGCCAACGATCGACCGGCTCGTCGTCGGGCAGGTGGGCGCCGCGCAGCGCCAGCTTCCAGAAGGGCGGCGCCATGATGTTGTGCATGAAGCGTTCGGTGATGACCTCGTCGCCCTCGGTGCGCGTGGTGGGGATCGCCTCGTCGAGCTCCTTCTGGCCGATGCTCGTGGAATGCACGTACTTCTCGTGCGTGAGGTCCATGAGGTTGTCGATCATCAGCCGGTAGTCGCACTGAATGTGGAACATCCCGCCCCCGAAGGACCATTCGGGATCCTCCGCCCACCGCAGCAGGTGGATCCTGGCGGGGTCGGCCAAGGCCGGATCGCCAGGCCACACCCATACGAAGCCGTGGCGCTCCACGGCAGGGTAGGTGCGTATGGTTGGAAAGCCGCGCACGCGCTGGCCGGGCATGGCGATGGTCTTGCCATCGCTGCCCATTTCCAGGCCGTGGTAGCCGCACACCAACCTGCCCTCGACCACCCTGCCGAGCGACAACGGCGCCCCGCGGTGCGGGCACCAGTCTTCGAGCGCCGCGGCCTGGCCGCCGGGGCCGCGATAGAACACGATGCGTTCGTTGCAGACCATCCGGCCGAGCGGCTTGTCGTCGATCTCGTTGGGAGTGCAGGCCACGTACCAGGCGTTCTTCGGGTGCATCGCGTGTCTCCGTGTGCTGGCTGGGCGTCTGCTTTCAATTTAGGTGTGCGGGCAATGCCGCATGGCAGTGGGGGCTTGCGGCGGCACTCACGCCCCAGGCGTTCACACGAGCAAGGCCCGCACCTCCTGCGGCACCTCCACCGCCCGGATCCCGCCGCCTTCCGCCTCGCTGCACCGCGCGGCGAACACGCGCACCTCGCGGCACTCCATGACGAGCTCGTCACCGCGCATCACGCGGTGCGTCTGCACGAAGCTCTTGCCGCGCCACTCGGCGATCGTCGTGTGCACCTGCAGCTCGTCGCCATAGCTGGCGCTCTTGACGAAGCGCGCCTGCGTGTCGACGAGCGGCGTGCCCATCACACCGGTGCGCCGCTCCAGCTCGTGCCATGGCGGGACGCCGCAGCTCACGAAGTGGTGCCGCGAGGCCGCATCGACCCAGCGGAAGAAGTTCGGAAACCACACGATGCCCGCCGGATCGCAGTCGCCGAACTCGACGCTCAGGCGGTAGACGGTCGTGCGCGACATGCCGATCAGACCCTGCGACACCGCGCCACCTTCTGCAGCAACTCGAGCAGCATCGCCCGCTCCCCGGCGCTCAGGTGTCGCAGCACGTCGTTCTCCATGGTCTTCGAGGCCTGCTGTGCGCGCCGCGCGAGCTTCTCGCCGGCGGGCGTGAGATGGATGTTCTGTGCGCGGCGGTCCTTCTCGCTGCGCACACGTTCGAGCCAGCCCTTCTCGCTCATGCGGTCGAGGAGGATGGTGATGTGCGGCGCGGTGACCGCCAGGGCCTGCGCGAGCTGCTTGCCGGTGGCACCGGGATTGGAGGCCAGCAGCACCAGGATGGTGAACTCCACCGGCCGCAAGCCCAGCGGCTCGCCGATGTGCTTGAGGAACACCTTCCTCAGCGGAATGTCGGCCTGCACGACCTGGTAGCCGACCAGGTGCGACAGGCCACCGTGATCCAGGCCGTGCGAGGAAATCTCTGTCGTGGTGGGGGGCATGGAGTCAGTGTATGAAGGCCGTGCAGCGGTCTGCCCCTCGTCGTCGCGCCTCAGCATGCCTGCGCTCCTGCGGAGCAGGCCAGGGCCTGGGCATGCGAGCCCGGCTCGCGTGCCAAGGCCTGCAGCTGCGCCAGCAGGCCTTCGAGCTCAGGGACGACCTGCTGGAAGTACACCGCGGCGGTAGCGCGCTTGCGCTGCGCGAACGGCGCGTCCTCTTCTGAAGCGGCGGCCTCAGCCCCGCCCCACAGCCGCGCCAGCAACACCACGCCGACAGCGCGCAGCAGCACCGGCGCAGCCAGTCCCGCCGGCACTTCGGCAGCAAGCAGCGCGTCGACCGTGTCCAGCAGCCGCACCATCACCGCCCGCGCGAGCCCTACGCCGCCCGGCAGCGCATCGAGCGTATCGAGCAACTCACGTAACGCAGCGCCCCGGTCGGGTGCGATCTTGCGCTGGAGCAGGTCCAGGGCCTGGATCTCGTTCGTGCCCTCGTACAGCATGGCCACACGCAGGTCTCGCAGGCGCTGCTCGATGCCCCACTCGCGCACGTAGCCGTGGCCGCCGTAGACCTGCAAACAGTCGCTCACGCCAGCGAAGCCCTGTTCGGTGAGCAGCGCCTTGACCACCGGCGTGGCCACCGAGACCTCGCGCAGGGCACGTTCGCGCTCGCCGGCCTGCGGATGGGCATGCGCCACGTCGAGGCGCAACGCGGTCCACAGCGCCAGCATGCGGCCGCCTTCGGTCCAGGCCCGGGTACGCGCGAGCAGCCGTTGCACGGGGGCGTGCTCAAGGATGGCGCGTCCGCCCTGCACGCGCTCGGCGGCGTAGGCTTCGGCCTGCGCCAACGCGGCCGCCGCCGTGCCGACGCCCTGCAAACCCACGGTGATGCGCGCCGAATTCATCATCACGAACATCGCGGCGAGCCCCCGCTCGGGCTCGCTGGCGAGCCAACCGGTGGCGCCGTCGAAGCGCAGCACGCAGGTGGGGCTGGCATGCAGGCCCATCTTCTCCTCCAGCCGTTCCACGGTGACCGGGTTGCGGGTGCCATCGGGCAACCACTTGGGCACCAGGAAGAGCGACAGGCCCTTGGACCCCGGCGGCGCGTCAGGCAGCCGGGCGAGCACGAGATGCACGATCTGCGGCGTGAGATCGTGGTCTCCGCCGGAGATGAAGATCTTGGTGCCCGTCAGCCTCGCGCTGCCGTCGGCCTGCGGCTCGGCGCGCGTGCGCACCAGGCTCAGGTCGCTGCCCGCCTGCGGCTCGGTGAGCGCCATGGTCACCAGCGTCTGGCCGCTCGCCATGTCGCCGAGGTAGCGCTGCTTCAGCAGTTCGCTGCCATGCGCCCGCAAGCAGGCATAGCCGCCATGCAGGATGCCGAAGAACGTGCCCCAGCCCGGGTTCGCGGCCGACACCGCCTCGTGCAGCACGGCCTCCAGCGTGTGCGGCAAACCCTGGCCGCCATCGTCGGGATGACAGGCGAGCGCCGGCCAGCCGGCCTGGGCAAAGGCCTGCCACGCGGCGGGGAAGCCGGGGGGCGTGCGCACCTGTCCGTCGGACTGCAGCACGCTGCCTGCGCGGTCGCCCGCGGCATTGAGCGGCGCGAGCACGCCCTGGGTGAACTCATGGACGGCCTCGCAGACCTGATCGATGAGTTCGGCATCGACGGCTTCATACGCGGGCAGGCCGGCATAGACGCGATCGGCATGCAGGAGGTGGTGCAGGACGAAGCGCGTGTCGCGCAGGGCTTGGGTCATGGCTGGAGCCGGCGGGTGGGGTTCATGAGGGATGCGTTCGTTGGAGAGCAGCTCGCATTTGCAACGCGGAGTGGCGCCATTTGCAGGGTACGAGCGGTCATGTCGGATTGCTTCTCAGCCGCTTCAAGCCTCCGGCGTGAATCCCACTCGCTTCACGATCGGGCCCCAGTGGGCGTTTTCCTCCTTCACGGCCCGTGCCAGCTCGGCCGGCGACTTCACGTGCGGCTCGAAGCCCAGCTCCGTGAAGGCTTTGGTGACTTCGGGCGCATTCACCGCGGCGGCGATCGCACTCGCCGCGCGGTTCACCACATCGGCCGGCGCCTTGGGCGGCATGAAGAAGCCATACCACTCCAGCATCTCCAGGGCCTTGAAGCCCTGCTCGGTGTAGGTGGGCACATCGGGCGTGAAGGGCGAGCGCCGGGGGCCGGAGGTCGCGAGCACGCGCAGCTTGCCGCTCTTCAGGTGGGGCAGGTAGTCGCCGATGGGCGACGACATCGAGGGCACCTGGCCGCCCAGCAGATCCTGGATGCCGGGGGCCGAGCCGCGGTACGGGATGTGGTTGAGGGGCACCCCGCTTTCCTTGGACAGCAGCATGCCCAGCAGGTGCGGCGGCGATCCCGCGCCCGGCGTGCCGTAGCTGGCCTGCTGCGGGTTGGCCTGGGCCCAGGCGAGGAAGTCCTTGAGCGTCTTCACTGACTCGGGCACGCCGGGCCCCACGCCGTAAGCGAAGCTGATCGTGCAGGCGGTGGTCACCGGCGTTACGTCGTCCGGCGTGTACGACAGCCGCTTGTACACGTGCGGGTACAGCGTGATCATCGCCGCCGGGGTGAGCAGCATGGTGGCGCCGTCGGGCGCGCTGCGGGTCAGCTCCTCGACGGCGAGCCGCCCGCCCGCGCCGGTCTTGTTCTCCACGAGCACGGTCTTCGCGTAGGCGCCGCGGATATGGTCGGCCACGCGGCGCGACACGGCATCCGTGGTGCCGCCGGCCGGAAAGCCGCACAGCACGCGGGCGGTCTCCAGCGACTGGGCATGCGAGAAGCCGGGAAGGCCGCAGGCGGCAAGCGCGCCGGTGGCGGCGAGGAACTGTCGGCGATCAAGGCTCATGCGGTACTCCTTGTGAGGCTTGGCTTGGGGTGAAAGCGCCCCCGGGAAAGACGGCCTCAACGCGGCGCCATGCGCAGCGCGCCATCCAGGCGGATCACCTCGCCGTTGAGGTGATCGTTGCGCACGATGTGCGCGGCCAGCTCGGCAAACTCTTCGGGCCTGCCGAGCCGCTTGGGGAACGGAATCGAGGCCGCGAGCGACTTCTGCACGTCGTCGGGCAGCTCGTGCATCAGCGGCGTGAGGAAGAGCCCCGGCGCGATGGTGGCCACGCGCACGCCCCACTGCGCCAGGTCGCGCGCGAGCGGCAGCGTGAGCGCGACCAGCCCGCCCTTGGAAGCGGCATACGCCTCCTGGCCCACCTGCCCGTCGTAGGCCGCGACCGATGCGGTGTTCACGATCACGCCGCGCGCGCCGTCTTCCAACGCATCGAGCTTCACCATCTCGGCCGCGGCGAGGCGGATGACGTTGAAGGTGCCCACGAGGTTCACGTCGATCACGCGGCGAAAGTCTTCCAGCGGCATGGGCGAACCATCCTTGCCGATCACGCGCCGGGCGCCGCCTATGCCGGCAATGTTCATGAGGATGCGGGCGGGGCCGTGTTTCTCGCTCGCAGCAGCCAGGGCCTGCTGCACGCTCTCGGGCTGGGTGATGTCGCAGCGCAGACCGATGCCGCCGATCTCGCGCGCCACCGCCTCGGCGCCTTCCGCGTTCACATCGAACACTGCCACCCGCGCCCCCTGGCGCGCCAGCTCGCGCGCCGTCGCTGCGCCCAGCCCCGAGCCACCGCCGGTGACCAGCGCGGCCATGCCTTCGGTCTTCATGTCCTGTTCGGCAGGATCACGTCCTCGCCGCCTGCTGCATAGAGCTGGTCGACCACCGCGGCGCGGTGGGTGAGCACGGCGCGCTGGTTGATCGAGCCCTTGTCGGTGACCTCGCCACGGTCGATCTTGGGCGGCTGGGCCATCACGATCGCGCGGGCCACGCGGTTCGCGCTGCCCGTGCCGGCCTTCCATTGCCGGTCGACCAGTGCCTGGAAGAAGCGGCGGGTCACGGGGTGGCGCAACACCTCCTGCACCGGCGCATCGATCGTCAGGCCCGCGAGCTGGCGGCACTCGTCGATGCGCGGGAACACGAGGATGCCGATGTCGTCGCGGTTCATGCCCGTGACCACCACGTCCTGCACACACGGCGTGCCGTCGAGGATGATGCGCGCGCGCAGCGGCCCCACGCTTACGAAGGTGCCGGTCGAAAGCTTGAAGTCCTCGGCGATGCGGCCGTCGAACACGAGGCCGCGCTGCGGATTCGACGGATCCTTCCACTTCACCGCGTCACCCGTGCGGTAGTAGCCCTCCTCGTCGAAGACCTCGGCCGTCTGCTCGGGCGCGCGCCAATAGCCGGGCATCACGTTGGGGCCGCGAAAGCGCACCTCGATCTTGTCTTCCACGGGCACCAGCTTCACCTCCACACCCGGGCATGGCAGGCCGATGTCGCCGGAGCCCACGCGGGTGCCCAGCGCGAAAGTGCACGAGGGCGCGGTCTCGGTCATGCCCAGGCCGGTGAGCACGCGGATGCGCTCACTGATGGTGCGCTCGGCATGGTGGTCGAGCTTGTCCCACACGGCCTGCGACAGGCCCGCGCCGGAGAACATGAAGGCCTGCACACGCCTGAACAGCGACTCGCGCAGCACGTCGTCGTGGTCCATGGCCGAGGCGATCTCCTCGAAGCCCTTGGGCACGTTGAAGTAGATGGTGGGCGAGATCTCGCGCAGGTTGCGCAGCGTCTCGGCAATGCCCGCGGCCGTGGGCTTGCCTTCGTCGATGTAGAGCGTGCCGCCGTTGTAGAGCGTGATGCCGACGTTGTGGTTGCCGCCGAAGGTGTGGTTCCAGGGCAGCCAGTCCACCAGCACGGGCGGCTCGTCGGCCAGGAAGGCGAAAGCCTGCCGGATCATCTGCAGGTTGGCGCACATCATCCGGTGGATGTTGATGACCGCCTTGGGCTGCTTGGTGGAGCCGGAGGTGAACAGGAACTTCACGATGGTGTCCGGGCCCACCCGGGCGTGCGCGGTATCGGCCTCGGGCCCGGGCACCGTGGCCAGCAGCTCATCGAAGCGTGTCACGCGCCGGCCGGCGATCTCGCCTTCGGTGAGCACCACCTCCACATCGTCGGGCACCACCGCAGAGACGGCGCGGCTGTACTGCGCGCCCGAGGCGAACACCATGCGCGGCGTGAGCGTGGCGACGATGTGGCGCAGCTTGGCGTAGTCCTGCGAGACGAGCGAATAGGCGGCCGAGATCGGCGCATGCGGCACGCCCACCCACATGGCACCGAGGGCCAGTGTGAGGTGCTCCAGGTCGTTATCCGACAGGATCACGACAGGCCGTTCTGGGGCGAGAGGCCGGGTGGCCAGCGCCTGCCCCACGGCCTGGGCGCGGGCGAGCATCTGCGCATAGGTGATGGTGCGCCAGGGCCCGCCCCGGTCGCGCTTGGCCACAAACACCCGGTCCGGCGCCTCGCGCGCCCAGTGCTCCAGGCGGTCGGTGAGGCGCGCGGGATACGACTGCAGCGCCTCGGTGGAGCGCAGCACCACCACGTCGCCCGGGCGCTGCTCGACCGTGGCGGACAGGCAGCCGCCGACGTGGATGTCTCGGTACTTGCTCATCACAGCCCCTGCGCGCAACGCTACTTCTGCACCTTCTCCGCGCGTCCTTCGAGAAAGTCGCGCATGCGCGACTTGGCCGCTTCGTCGCCCTGGGCGATGGCCGCCATCAGCGATTCGACGAACAGGCCCTCGGATTGCGGCATGTCGGCGATGCGCGGCAGCGCATGCATGACCGCGAAGTTCGACAGCGGCGCGTGCGTGGCCATCTTCTTCGCAAGCTCGATGCCCAGGGCCAGGCCCTGCCCCGGCTCGGCCAGGTAGGTGGACAGGCCGGCCTGCTGGCCTTCCTCGGCGTCGAGGA